>JAXIXR010000011.1:0-253929 GCA_036304905.1 Collinsella sp.
GAGCACGAATGGGGCAAGAGGAGGTACCTGGACATGTCGAAGCTGGAGGAGATGGACGAGCTGAGCAAGAAGGCGGAGGGCTAGAGCAAGGCGGGGCCGAGGCCGCCTCGATCAATTTGCGAAAGAATCTTGACGGTACCCTGCGGCACCCATTTGGCGCTTGACCTGCTGTCGAGTTGGCTGCCGGCGTCCTGTTCGTATGGATGTCGAGCGAAACGAGGCGGCGATGGCTCAGCCCAAGATTCTCCTGACGCGTATCGACGACCGCTTTATCTATGGGCAAGATCTTGCGCTGTGGAACGAGGCCGTAGGTACTAACCTCGTCCTGGTCGTCAACGACGAGATTGCCGCGGACGCTCGCAAGTGGGCACCCATGAGGGTGGCGGCGCCAGAAGGCGTCTGGACAAGATTTTTCTCGGTGCAAAGGGCTATCGACATCATTCATACTGCAACGCCGCGTCAATGGATTCTGATCATGGTGGCCTCACCCGCCGATGCGCTCGCGCTGGTTAAGGGCGGCGTGCCGATAACCAAGATCAGCATTGGCCATATGCAGGTGGGGGAGGGCAAGCGTCCCATAACGCCCGCGGTTGCCGTGAGCGACGCAGATGTCGCTGCCCTCAAAGAACTGCAGGCGCTCGGCATGGAGCTAGAAATCCGCTATCTCCCCAGCTCCAATCCCGACCCCATCGGCAATCTGTTCAACTGATCCCTTGGGGACGGAGGAAAACGGATCATTTTGCCCTTGCGAGGGACGCGCGCGATGCCGCCTGTCAAAAACTATGTCCATTTACTACGTTTGATCGGCTATCACCGAGCATGTCGAATTTGATAAAAACAAAACCGCAGGTAGACGGCTCGCGAATTTAACAAAAAACGGTGCATGGTCGAGCATCCCGGGCTAAACGTAGTAAATTGGCATAGTTTTGATATGTCACTCATACAGTCACAGCGAAAATGAGCCCAAAAGATGAAAAAACGCCCGTCGGCGGTGGTGCCGGCGGGCGCTGCTGTGCGGTATGTTGCGCTGTGGGCTTAGTGCCTCATAAAGTGGTATTCGATCACATTGCTATAGGGGTGACCCGGGCCCACAATGCCCTGCGGGAACAACGGCTGGTGCGGCGTGTCGGGGTACATCTCGGCCTCGAGAGCAAAGCCAGCGCCCCAGCCATAGTTAGCATCGTCCTTGGCGTGCTCGTCGCCCAGCCAGTTGCCGGTGTAGAGCTGCACGCCCGGGGCGGTGGTGTAGTAGTCCAGCTCTCGACCGGTCCACATCTCCTCGACGTGCAGGGCACGGCGCAGATTGCGGCCGTACTGATAGCCATCGATGCACAGACAGTGATCGTAGCCACGGGCCTGCTTAATCTGCGGGTCGTCGGCCTCCATGCCGGGCGCGACGGGGCGCAGCTCGCGGAAGTCAAACGGCGTGCCCTCGACCGGAGCGATTTCGCCGGTGGGGATGTTCTGCTCATTAATGGGCAGGTAGTGGGCAGCGTTAGCGACAAAGAAGTGCTCGCAGTCCATGCCGGCGTTATGACCGGCAAGGTTAAAGTATGTGTGGTTGGTCATGGACACGTAGGTGGCGCGGTCGCTCTCGCAGCCATACTCGATGCGAAAGACGCCGGTGCGTGTAACGGTAAACACGGCCGTAAACGTGCGGTTGCCGGGCAGGCCCAGCTCGCCATCCTTAAGCGAGGTGGTCATGCGCACGGCATTGTGGACCTCGTCGAGCTCAACATCCCACACACGCTTGTGCAGGCCATGCTCAAGATCACTGTGCAGGTTGTTGACGCCTTCGTTGGCCGGCATATGCCAGTTCGTGCCGTCGATGGTGATCGTGGCACCCGCAGTACGGTTGGCCACGGGGCCGATGGTCGCGCCAAAGCAGGCGGGGTTGTCAAAGTAATCCTCGAGCTTATCGAAGCCCAGCACCACATCGCGCACGTTGCCGGGAATGTCGGGCACATCGATACCCAGCACGGTGGCGCCATAGTCCATAATGCGAACGCAGATCTCGGGCCCGTTGAGGGTGTAACGATGAACGGGGGTACCGCACGGCGCGGTGCCGAAAAGCTCGGAAGTGATCATTTGGTTCCTAACATCGAGGTATTTCCGACAAACTGTAGCGCGAACAGGCGAGATTATCACTACACCCCACTAAAGCAGGGGGTATTTTTCTCAAAAAAGTGATGATTGGAGCTGTGCGGTCGTTCATTTTTGACGCGTACGAGTCTGATACAATTTGTTCGTTACTGTTTGAATGATATGCGCGCAAAGAACGGCGAGGATTCATCGTGATTAAGGCAGAGCGACAGGATAAGGTTCGTCAGCTGCTCGAAGAGCAGGGCACGGTCTCGGTCAAGGAGATTTCGGATGCGCTGGGCGTTTCGGATATGACGATTCGCCGCGACCTTGAGGAACTTGCGAGCCTGGGCGAGATCGAGCGCGTGCACGGCGGCGCCCGTAGTGCACAGGGACGTCCCCACGCTATGTTGCGCCATGAGTATTCGCACAGCGAAAAGCGCACTAAGCATGCCGAGGAAAAGCTGCAGATCGCGCGCCGCGCTGTGGAGCTTATCGAGGAGAGCTCGACCATCTTTTTGGGTACAGGCACCACGGTTGAGCAGATGGCCTCGATGCTGCCGGCGTTTTGCCTGCGCATCGTGACCAATTCGCTTTCGGTGTTTAACCTGCTCGAGGCGCGCGAGGACTGCGACCTGTGTCTCGTGGGCGGTATGTACCGTCGCCGCACTGCCGCTTTTGTGGGGCCAACGGCCGAGGATACCCTGCGTGCGCTGGGCATCGACGCGGCGTTTATCGGTGCCAACGGCATCTTGGACGGTGACGTATCTACGTCCAACATGGACGAGGGCCGTATCCAGCAGCTCGCCTTTAGCAAGGCCGACTCGCGCTATCTGATCGCCGACTCCAGCAAGATCGGCAAGCGCGACTTCTACACCTTCTGCCGCCTGGACAATTTGGACGCCGTGGTGTGCGAGCCGGGTATTGCCGCCGAGGATCGCGCCGCCATCGAGGAACACACGCAGGTTATTTGCTAGTTATCGCTACGGGATTGCCAACGGGTGATGCGGGAGGACTTTTACCTCCTGTCATTGTGGAAACCAGCGCGTCAGCGCTACGCGATATGACGCGCAAATAAGGACTCCACTATCAAATCGTCTCAACCTGTAACAGGTAGGGGTGAAACCACCAACCAGATGTTACAGATTGAGACAATTCGGCGGGGCCTACCTTGTTTGTCTCGATCTGTAACGGTTAGGACTTAAAAACTCGGCTACGTGTTACAGATCGAGACAAAAGAAAAAGAACATTAGGACTTGAAAATAAAGTTTTGATAAGGGATTCGCCCAGTTAAGACGGTGCGGCAGACAATTGAGATTAGTTTGCCTCCGGAGTCGTAAGCATAATGAGTCAGTTCGATGACCGGAAGTTTTGCAACACCATAATTACTGGCTTCGGAATCGCTAAGCTGACGTGCTCTATAGCTTTCCCTAACAGATTGGATAGACTTAGACAAGTCGTCCATGATTCTGCTAAATGCCTGAAAATCTAACTGGTTATTCGGAACGCGCGACTTTGAAATGAAGAACGTATCAGCGCCTATGAAGCTGCCTTCAAGTTCGTAGGTCAATTCAAGACGCTGAATTTCATCGCGACTTTGACATCCAAATTGTTGGAGCATCATTACGGAAATTGGACGACCTGATGTGAGGTCGCCGAAATGTTTGGTGATGGCATCCGGATCAACGCCATCGCAATGGCTTGCAAAGTCAAAGTCTAAAAGTGAATTGAGCTCGCTAACGCGTTTCGGTGCAACAAACGATCCCTTACCTTGGATTCGATAGATACTTCCACGACGCTCCAGCTCACTCATGGCAAGTCGGACGGTTGTTCTGCTTACGGCGTATTCGTCGCAGAGTTCCATTTCTGTTGGAAGTTTATCGTCTGCTTGATATTCATCGACGATCTGCTTGAGCAGCGCGTCGGTGAGCTGTAAATAGAGTGGCCGTTTTTCGTGTGTATCGAGCATTAGAGCCTCAGTTTGCATGTTGGTTATACCTGATGGTTGCCTCAGTCGGGATGTAACGTGGGCAAGGTAACCTTAACGTATCACAGAGCGGCTCAGCATGACGATCTGATGCCTGTATCCACGAAGGGCTTGTCCGAGCGTGAAGATATTCTGGGGCAGGCAAATACCGTTCATGGAGTCCCCGATATGTTGGAGGTCAGCGCCGGCTGCTTTTGCTGCAAGGCCTATTTTCTTAATGGTCTCGCTGTCGCAGGAGTCTTGACTCGTCCCGTTCGCCGCCATGACGAGAACCTTCTCTTCAATTGACTTGCCTACGTTGTGGGATCGTACAAAGTCTACGATGGCGCGCAGGTCTGCTTCTTGGAAGCAAGGGACGGTGTAGGGGGCTGGCACGAGAAGGATATCGACGCCGAGGTCAACAAACTTGCGCGCAATTTCGAGCGTCATGACAGGTTCCGCAACGCCCGCTCCATGCATTTTTCCGGCTATGACCAGGCCATTGAAATGCTCTTTGGAGAGTTTAATCGAATGGGCGATTGCATCGTTGGAGACGCCGGTTCCAGGGTTGCCCGTCAGGCAGATAAAATCAAATCCGAGTTCGTTAGCCTTTTCTAAGGTCTTGGGAGAGACGCGACGACCCATGGGGATTTCCGTTCGGGATTCAGACATCTCTGCCTCGTTATCAACTGGCTCCAGATTGACGCCAATGGGCCTTCCGCATGCTCGCTTCACCCAAGTGACCGGGTTTTCATTGAGATCATCTGGAATACCGGCAATAACTGGATCGAACACATCGAGCGCGTTAAACAGAAGCAGGTCGGCACCTGCGGCACGTTCGATTTCTGCATTAGTAACGCCGCCGAGAAATTGGGAAGAGGGTACGTTTTCCGCCATGATGGTACGTCCCTCGGAAGCCAGAATTGCCTGTTTTAGATCCATGGGTGACGTGGCGGCAAAATCGGATGCGGACATGTTCAGTAATCGTTTGGGCATTGTTACTTCCTTTGACTAGAACGACAGGCTTGTGACATTGTCTCTAATATTGTTACAACAATATATTCAATATGTTATATCCAATCGGTGAACGGTTGCAAGCTTATTGTATTGCTCGAAAAAAATAGCCTTTAGCTGGGAAAACATTATATTAATCAACTACCGTTCACCGAATAAGTATTTGAATTCTTGACATATCGACAAAGCGGAAAAAGAATTGGTTATGACAAATCGCGCAAATGATATTACATTTCGCACAAGAACGTATTCACTTACATAAGTGGATACAAACGGGGACGACGACGGTTGAGTCCGGATAAATCGTTGTGTGCCCGGGAATCATGAAAGGATGTGTTATGGACGCTATCGTCAAATTCCTTGAAAAACACCAGCCCCTCTTCGACAAAATCTCGAGGAACATTTATCTGGTGGCGATTAAGGATGGCTTTCTCTCGAATATGCCAATTGTGCTGTTCTCGAGCCTGTTCCTTCTTCTTTCGACGCTCCCTGCCTATGTAGGCATCACGCTTCCGTCTGAGGTGCTGGATTTCTTCAATAAAATCTATGCATATACCATGGGACTTCTTGGCATTATGGTGGCCGGCACCACGGCGAGCTCACTTGCCATGTCGATGAACCGTCGCATGCCTTCGGGTAAATCTCTCAACCCCACCTCGTGCATGGTTTGTGCCATGTGCGGCATGCTCTTGCTATCGGTGACGAACGATGTTGTCTCGATTGGCGGAGCAGATACATCTGTTTTTGAAACCGGCTATATGGGAACTAAGGGTTTTCTCGCTGCGTTCGTAGCCGCATTCTTGACCGTTAATATCTATAAGGTGTGCATTAGCCATAATGTGACGATCAAGCTTCCCAAAGAGGTCCCTGGCTCTATTGCGCAGAGTTTTCGCGATATCTTTGCATTTGGGTTTTCGATCCTTGCGTGCGCTTTTATCGATCTTGCGAGCCGCAAGCTGCTTGCTGTGCCGTTCGCCAATTTGGTATCCGCTCTCATCTCGCCGCTGTTCTCCGCGGTCGACACCTATCCTGGCATGGCGCTTATCGAAGGCGCGGTCGCGCTTTTCCAATTTATGGGTATCCACGGTGCTTCGGTTGTCATGAGTCCGATCAATGCTGCGCTCTACGGCAATACCGTTACCAATCTTGAGGTTTTCCAAGCAGGTGGACACCCGTCAATTGCTCTCACGCAGGACTTTACAAGCTTCATCGGCGGTCTGGGCGGTTCTGGCTGCACGTTCATCGTTCCTATTATCCTGATCATGTTTATGCGCTCCAAGCAGCTTAAAGCCATGGGCAAGGCATCGATTATCCCGGTGATTTTTGGAGTTAACGAGCCCGTTATCTTCGGTATGCCGATTGTTCTCAATCCCTATATGTTCGTGCCCTTCCTAGTGGCTCCTATGGTCAACGCCATTATCGGTAAATTTTTCATTGACGTCATTGGAATGAACGCCCCCATGTATACCATGCCGTGGGCGCTTCCCGGCCCAATTGGTGCGTTCCTCACCACGGGTCTCGATCTGCGTTCTCTCGTATTGATGGCAGTGCTGTTGGTCGTTGACTTTGTGATTTACTATCCGTTCTGCAAGGCGTATGACCATCAGCTTTGTTTGGAAGAGTCTGCAAAGGAGACTGCAGGAACCTCGGATGCAGATGCTATTGCCGCACAGGAAAATGTCGCAAAAGCTCTCGAGGCGGTAAAGGACAAGGCGGAGCAGATCCGCGTGCTTGTGCTTTGCCAGGGTGCCGGCACTTCGACTCTCTTGGCAAATGCTCTTCGCGAAGGTGCCGCTGCTAAGGGTATCGATCTGGTTTCTCAGTCCGGTGCGTACGGAAGCCACTATGAGACGATGGATCAGTACAACGTGATTGTTCTGGCGCCCCAGGCACGCATGTACTATGACGCTATGAAGGCCGATACCGATCGCCTTGGAATTAAACTGCTCACCACAAGGGGCAAGGAGTATATCGACCTTACCAACGATCCCGAAGGTGCAATTGACTGGATCGTTCAAGAGCTGGCTAAATAGTGGATGCACTTCGTCGTTGATTCGTCGGTGTATGGTACGGCCCCGCAGCTTATTGAGCTGCGGGGCCGTATTTCGTTGAGTATCTAATTGAGACAATGAGCGCAACCGTCGTGAGATCGCATTGGCGCTCTCCGAGTCACCGACAAACTGCCTTCCATCTATGTGACCAATTCGCTTTCGGCCTTTAGCCTGCTCGAGGCGCGCGAGGATTGCGAGCTGTGCCTGGTGGGCGGCATGTACCGTCGCCGCACCGCCGCCTTTGTGGGCCCCATGGCCGAGGATGCCCTGCGCGCACTAGGGATTGACACGGCGTTTATCGGTGCCAACGGCATTCTGGACGGCGACGTGTCCACGTCCAACATGGACGAGGGCCGCATCCAGCAGCTCGCCTTTAGCAAGGCCGATGCGCGCTATCTGATTGCCGACTCCAGCAGGATGGGCAGGCGCGACTTCTACACTTTCTGCCGCCTGGACAGCCTGGACGCCGTGGTATGTGAGCCGGGTATTGCCGCCGAGGACCGTGCCGCCATCGAGGAGCACGCGCAGGTCATTTGCTAGCTAGCGCAGCAGGAGGACTTTTGCCCTTGCCAGCGCGGGGTTACCGCTTCACAATGACGCGCAAATAACTTTGGGCAACAAGGATGAGGCTATTCTGAGATATGACTAGACTCCGTATCTCGTCTTTATGTCCCTTGAGAATGAATCGTAGTCTTCATAGAGCCCTTCTCTGCTTTCATCCTCGGCGTGGTTTACACGTTCAAGGAGCTTATCCTTTGAAGCCTCTTTTGTTATTGCGGCCTCGCCATCGGGTATTGTGGCTTGCAAGAATAGTTCTAGAGCATGGACGTCTTTGAGTATGTAGCCCGTCGAACGACCCGCTCCTGTTTTTTCGATTGCGCTGCAACTAACAAGCTGGCCGAGGGTTCGTTTAACGGTTACCTCGCTGATATCGGGGCAGCTGGACCGGATGTCGGATTTCTTAATGACGCCGGGTCTCTGTTGAAATAGAACAGCGATGCGCGCTTGCTTCGACATGGGACGAGTGCTTGATTCAATTAAGGTACGCTGCTCGAGCTGTCGGTAGGCGGCCAGGGTTGTTCCGAGCATGAAACGGATAAAGGGTACTTCGGTGTTTTGATTTTCATTCCATCCAGTGGAGCTTGCAGCGAGGGCGTTGTAGTAAAGCGCTTTGTTGTCTTCAATAAGTCGTTCGATGCTGATGTAACGCGCAACATCGTATCCAGTCTTTTCGAGCAGCAGCGTTGTAAGGAGCCGGCTCATCCTGCCATTGCCATCGTTGAAGGGATGAATGCTAACAAAATCGAAGATAAAGCGGAGCGATATAAGGAGGGGATCGCAAACTTGGCGAGATAAAGCATCGTTGAGGGACTGGCAGGCTTCTTTAATAAGTCCCGGGGTTGCTAGAGCCGAAGGGGGCCTAAAGCGCACAAATCGATTACCTTGATCGTCAAGGGAGACGATTTCGTTATCGCCATCTTTCCAATGGCCTCCATACGAGATTGCCGTGTGCGCCATGAGGTCACGATGCAACTGCAGAATGACCGATGGCGTTACGGGAATGGAATCGTGTTGCTCGTGAATAAGCGACAGCACATCTCGGTATCCAGCGATTTCTTCCTCTGCGCGGGAGCTTGGCTTGGCGGAATACGCCATGATCGCTTTGAGTCTTTTTTGGGTGGTAACAATTCCTTCAAGTCCGTTGGAGGATCGGGTGCTTTGGATCTTAGCCTCCTCCATTAGGGACGATAGAAGCTCGGGTTTGACTTGACTCAGAGCAAGCTGACGGCCTTTATGCTCGCGTATCGAGAGGAGGAGGTTGGTGATTGGAGTTGCTTCGAGTTCCGCTGGGACTGTGGTGTAATCGAACTGGCGCATGCGGCTCCTTTCGGTATCACGAACATACTTTCGATATCATAATACCATTAAATGATACCGAAAGTATGTTCGTGATACCGAAAACTGGAAACCATGGTTCATAACTGCTTGGAAAGTTCGGATTTGACTATCTTATTGTCTTGATCTGTAACAGTTAGACGGTTAAAAGTGGGCTACGTGTTACAGATTGAGATCTTTCAGCCCTGGTCGCCCGTTCGTCTAAATCTATAACAGTTAGGATTGAAAATCCCTGCTAGATGTTACAGATCGAGATAAACGGTCCGCTCGGGCCCACCAAAAACAAAAAGGCCGCATACGAACCCGTGGAGGGATTCGCATGCGGCCGACAGGGGGTATGCGGCAAAAGTTAGGCCATGAGCAGGCCGGTCTCCGCGACGTTCTTGTACCAGTACACGCTCGCCTTGGGATAGCGCTTCTGGGTCTCAAAGTCGATGTAGAACAGGCCGTAGCGCTTGTTGTAGCCGTTGGTCCAGGAGAACTGATCCTGCAGCGACCACACAAAGTAGCCGTCGACGTTTACGCCGCCGTCAATCGCCTTGAGGATCCATGCGAGATGCTGACGCATATAGTCGATGCGAGGGGCGTCATCGATAAAGCCGTCCTCGAAGTCGTCCTTATAGCCCATGCCGTTCTCGGTGATGTAGATCTTCTTGTAGTTGGGGTAATCGTTCTTAATGCGGAGCAACAGGTCGTACAGGCCCTCGGGATAGATGATCCAGTCCCAATCGGTCGTGGGAACGCCTTCGCGCACGCATGCCTCGCCCACGCCCTTGAGGAACCAGCGCGAGGAGCCCTTGTCGCCGGTGCCATTGTGGTTGATGTCGTTTTCGCCCTCGGCGGCACGCAGGAACTGGCACTTGTAGGTGTTGACGCCCAGGCAATCGTTGTAGGGGAGCGCGGCGGTCAACGCGGCGATGTCCTCGTCGCGAACGTCGAGCTCGCCGCCGGCGATATGGGCCAGCTTGGTTGCGGCTTCCACGGTGTCGGCTGCATAGTGGCCGCGGAAAGTGGCGTCAAGTACCCAGCGGTTGTTGATGACGTCGGCCATGCGGGCGGCCTCGCAGTCGGCAGCGCTGTTGGGATCGAGGGGATACTTGGGCTCCAGGTTCTGGACAATGCCGATTTCGCCCTCAAAGTCGCCCTCATGGAAGGCGACGACAGCCTTGGCGTGGGCCACCATCATGTTGTGCATGAGCTGGAAGGCCTTGTCCAGGCGGTACTTCTCGCCGTGCGGCCAGTTGCCGACGATAAAGCTGCCCTCGGCGGTTGCGGGAATCTCGTTAAACGTGAACCAGTGCTTGACCTCGGTGAACTCGGCAAAGCAGAACTTGGCGTACTCGACAAAGGCATCGATGGTCGTGCGCGTCAAGAAGCCCTCGCCGCCGTCCTGGTAAAAGGCCTCGGGCGTATCGAAGTGATCGAGCGTGACATAGGGGATGACGCCGGCATTGTTGCAGGTGGCAAAAAGCTCGTGATAGAAGGCGACGCCCTCGGGGTTAATCTCGCCGGTGCCGTTGGGGAAGATGCGGCTCCAAGCGATGGAGACGCGGATGCCGTTGATGCCGAAGCGCTGGCACAGGTCGATATCGACCGGATACTTGTTGTAGAAATCGCTTGCGGGGTCGGGGGAGAAGCGACCCTGAGCAGCCAGGAAATCGTCCCAGGGCACTTTGCCCTTGCCGTGCGTGCGGGTCTCGCCCTCAACCTGGTAAGCGGCGGTGGCGCCGCCAAACACAAAGCCGTCGGGGAACTGCATGGGGTTGGTCATGAGTCATCCTTTCTGTGGGATTCGAATAGGGAGAGGTGCCCGAACTGGGGATCCGGGCACCAACAGAGGGAGGAACCTAGTCGAGGTTCTCGCGGAGCCACTTGATGGCGCCAGCGGGGTCGCGAGTAAGGTCGATATATTCCTTACCGCGCGGGGCGAGCAGCTTAATACCCAGGCGATCGGTGTCGGCCTTCATGTCGTTGTAGTAGCTACGAACCTGCGGGGCGAGCACGATGACATCGTACTGATCCATGATGGCAGTGTGCTGGCCATAGGCGCCTGCGGAGGAAGCGATGTTCTCTCCGGTCTGCGCGGCACCTTCCTTGATGGCATTGGCAAGCATGGCAGAGGTGCCGGCGCCGGCGCACAGGACGAGGACCTTCAGGCCGTCGACATCCTTCTTGGCGGATGCATCGGCAGCGGGCTCGGGCTGATCGGCGACAGGCTCGCTGCCGGCGGCGGCAGCGGTCGTCTCGACGGAAGCGGTGGTCTGCTCGACAGCGGGCGCAGGGGCGTTGGCGGCGATGGCAGCGGCACCATCGGACTCGAGACCCAGCTCGGCGGCGCGCTCGGCCTCCTGGTCGCAGAGCAGCTTATCGTATGCCTTCAAGAACGGCAGGTAGATGATGGCGTCCAGCAAGATGATGATTGCAACAAATACCAGGGCGATAAGCTGGAAGTTCGTGGTGATGAAGATGCCGATGGGGGCAGGGGTGGCCCAAGGCACCACGAAGGAGAAGCCGTTCATGCCCACGTTATCGATAAAGAACTTGGCAACGCTTACGTTGACGCAGCCGGCGGCAACAAAGGGGATGAGCATGTAAGGGTTAAGGATCATCGGCGCGCCAAAGAGCAGCGGTTCGTTGACGGCGAAGGCAACAGGAACAATCGAGGCCTTACCGACGGCTTTGAGCTGCTTGGACTTCATAAAGAGAATCAGCAGAAGCGGCACGATGAACGTGGCGCCGGTGCCGCCGAACTCACCCACGAGCGACATGTTAAAGGTGAGGGAGTGTGCGGGGTGGCCGCCTGCCAGTAGAACCTGCAGGTTCTCGGCCTGGTTGGCAAGACGGATGGGGTCGATGCCCGGCTGGACAATCGAGGGGCCGTGGACGCCGATGAACCAGAAGAACGCGGTGGCCGCCTGGATGAGGATGAGGCCAGGATAGGTTTCTGCAGCGGTAAAGAGCGGGGAAAGCAGTTTAATAAGCAGCTCAGAGAACGGAACGCCCATGAGGTTACGCACGACGACATCGATGATGCCGCAGATGATGACGGCGCCGCCAAAGGGGATAATGTCGCGGAAGTTCTGAGCGATGGCGCCCGGGACCTCCTTGGGCAGCTTAATGGTCAGATCGCGCGAGACACAGAACTTATAGACCCAAACGGTAATGAACGCGGCGATATAGGCCGAGAACAGACCGCGCGTGCCCATGCTGGTGCAATCGAAGACCGAAAGTTCGGAGCCGTTGAACTTGGTGGTGAACTGCGTAACAGCGAGCAAAAGCATGCTGCACTGGGCGGCCACCATGGTGGAACCGTCGTTGAGCACTTTGCCGGCGGGCATACGACGGTTCATGGATGCCGTGAAGTTCTTGGCAGTGGTGCCGGCAACCATGATGCCCATGACGCCCATGGTGAAGTTGTAGAGCTTGTTGCACCAGTCGATGAGCGGCTGGGGCAGCGTGATGCCGACTACGCCGGGAAGGGTGGCAATGAGCAGAAAGATCGAAGAGGTGAGGACAATGGGCATGCACCCAAGGAATCCGTCCTTGATGGCCTGGAGGTAGATGTTCCTCGAGATCTTCTCAAAGAACGGTTGATGCTTTTCGAGCATCTTTACGATGGCGTCCATAGAGCTCCTTTGCTACTTAATGCGCGATGCATGTGGATGGAACTGATCGTCGATGGATGGTCAGGACTGCCCGGAAACCTTCCTGCTTAAGGAAGGCATTGCGAAATGACAACGTAGGACATTTCGTTAATGACAACGTAAGACATTATTGGAAGAGCAACAAGGATTTACGGGTGAACGGTCGATATTGTCCGATAAACGGCTGATTTGTCAGTCGGGCAGGTAGTGTATGCTAGAACGCAAAAAACAAGCGATGTGAAACCGACTGGAGAAGTAATGGCAACGATGGACAAGAAAAATGTCTCAATGAACGATGTGGCAGTTGCCGCGGGCGTTTCTCTCAAGACGGTGTCGCGCGTGATCAATGAGCCCGATAGCGTGCGCGAGTCGACGCGCGATAGGGTCCATGCTGCCATGGAGGCGCTTGGGTTCCGGGCGAACTTTGCCGCGCGTTCACTCAAGTTGGGCCGTTACGGGTGCATCGGCGTGGTGATGTTCCACTTGTCGGGCGGCGCCGTGGACATGATTGACGGTATCGCCGATGCCGCCGAAGAGCGTGGTTTTGCGCTTACGATGATCAAAAAGCGGGCGGGGGAGAAGATGACCCTTGCCGATGCTGCGCGTAGGATGTCGCAGCTTCCCGTCGACGGCATGATCTTCAACCTGCGTCAGATGGTCGATGACTTTGATACCTTTGAGGCGCCGAAAGACCTCAAGACGGTGATTATCACGCCGATGGAACATCCTAACTGCTCTACCGTTAGTGACGATCAAGAGGGTGGTGCGCGCATGGCGTGCGAGCACTTCTTAAATCGCGGGCACAAGAACGTGTATTTCGTCTCTGGTAAGAAAGAGTCGCTGTCGAGCCAGTGCCGTATGAAAGGTTGGCGTGCGGCACTCGAGGCGCGTGGCATTGAGCCGCCCGAGCCTCTGCAAGGCGATTGGAATGCGGATAGTGGCTATGCCGCGGGCCTTGCGCTTGCCGATAAACCCGATTGCACGGCGGTCCTCGCTGCTAACGACTGCATGGCAAACGGCGTGATGATGGCTCTGCGTGACAGAGGGCTCAGGGTGCCCGACGACGTGTCCGTGATCGGCTTTGACGACGAACTCTACAAGACGATTCCCAACTCGATTCTGACGTCAGTGAAGTTTCGCCACCGCGAGCTGGGCATCCGTGCGCTTAACGAGGTCGTCGCAGGTCTGGAAGCCCCGAGCTCCAGAAGCCGTACGCTTGTGTCGGGCGTGCTGGTCGAGCGTTCCAGCGTGAAGGACCTGCGGGCGTAGACGTGCTCGGCTCGTTCATCTTAATCTGTAACAGGTGGGACCGAAAATCTCAGCTAGATGTTACAGATTGAGATTGAGAGGATTGCCCTGTGCGTTTATCTCAATCTGTAACAACTAGACGTCCAAAACCGGTTTTAGTGTTACAGATTTAGACAATTCGGTCCGGTATATTCCGTTTGTCTCGATCTGTAACGTCTAAGCGGTCAAAAGTGGTCTACATGTTACAGATTGAGATTGTTCGGCCCGGGCCGCCCGTTCGTCTAAATCTGTAACAGCTTGGACCGAAAAACTCGGCTAGATGCTACAGATTGAGATGAACAGGAGGACGGGTGCGGTCTAAACAAAATGGCCCGCGCATCACACATCGATGCACGGGCCATTTATTGTCTGCGAGCGGCAGGTGGTGTCAGCGTCTTATGCCTCGAGGTTTTCCTCGATCCAGGCGACGGCACCCTTGGGATCCTTAGTGAGGTCGATGTACTGTTTGCCCTTGGGCGACAGCAGCGTGATGCCCAGGCGGTCGGTGTCGGCCTTCATCTCGTTGTAATAGGTGCGAACCTGCGGAGCCAGGACGATGACGTTGTACTGGTCCATGATGGCGTAGTGGCTGCCGTAGGCACCGGCGTTGGCGGTAATGTCGATGCCCAGCTCGTCGGCGCCTTCCTTAAGCGCGTTGGCGAGCAGTGCAGAGGTGCCGGCGCCAGCGCACAGAACCAGAACCCTCAGATCCTTGCCCTTAAGGGCGGACGGAGCTGCGGAGACCTCGGTGGCAGAAGCGGTCTCGACAACAGGAGCCTCAACGGCGGGGGCGGCAGCGGTCTTGACGGCCTTGGTCTCCTCGGCCTCTTCTTCGGCCAGGGTCTCGGCCTCCTGCTTGCACAGGACGTTGTCGTAGGCCTTGCAGAACGGGTAGTAGATCAAGAAGTCAACGACCAGCAGGACGACAACCAGGACCAGAGAGATCGGCTGGAAGTTGGTGTCGATGAAGGTGCCGATCGGTCCGGGGAGTGCCCACGGCATGGCATAGATAAAGCCGTTCATGCCCAAAAAGTCGATGAAGAACTTACCAATGAGGACGTTGGCCACGGGGGCAAACAGGAACGGGATCAGGAAGTACGGGTTGAGGATGATGGGCGCGGCGAACAGCAGCGGCTCGTTGACGGCGAACATCACGGGCACGACAGAGGCTTTGCCGACGGCCTTGAGCTGCTTGGAGCGCATAAAGAGCAGGAAGATGATCGGGACAATGAACGTGGCGCCGGTGCCGCCGAGTTCGCCGATGTAGTTACCGAAGTTTTCGGTCAGGGCGAGGGCGGGGTGACCGCCGGCCTGCAGCGTGGCGAGGTTGGTGGTGATGTTGCCAAACAGCGCGGCGTTGAGGGCAGGCTTAACGACCGAGGGGCCGTGGATGCCCATGAACCAGAACAGCGGGATCATGAACCAGATGAGGGCGAGGCCGGCGTAGGAATCGGCAGCGGCGAACAGCGGGCTCACCAGCGTGGAGATGACGTTGGCAAACGGGACGGCCAAGCAGGTGCGGCAGATAACGTCGATGACGGCGACAAACAGGATGGAGAAGCTGAAGGCGAAGATGTCGCGGAAGTTCTGGGCGATGGCGCCGGGGACTTCTTTGGGCAGCTTGATGGTGATGTCTCGCTTAATGCAGAAGGCATAGATGTTGACCGTGGCAAATGCGGCGACAAAGGAGCTCAGCAGGCCCTTGGTGCCCATGTTGTCGGTAAAGAACACCGAGACATCGGCGCCGTCGATCTTGGCACTCGTCTGGGTAACGGCCAAGATGAGCATAGCGCACATGGCGGCGACCATGGTGCTCGTGGCGTTGATGGCCTTGCCGGCAGGCATGCGGCGGTTCTTGGAGCCGGTCAGCGCGCTTGCGGTGGTGCCGGCGACCATGATGCCCACGACGCCCATCGTGAAGTTGTAAACCTTGTTGCAGAAGTTCACGACGTCGACGTTCCACCAGTCGGGCAGCGTAAAGCCGCCGACCGTGGCGACAACGCCCGGCAGGGTCGAAATAAGCAGGAAGACAGAAGAAGACAGGATGATGGGCATTGCTGCCAAAAAGCCGTCTTTAATGGCCTGAAGGTAGATGTTCTTAGAGACCTTGTCGAAGTACGGCTGACCTTTCTCCAAGAACTTAACGATCGATTCCATAGTTCACGCTCCTCTTTGCATGAAATCTTAATGGCATGGACGTTGAAAACCTATATGGTCTCCCGCTTGCTAAAAGCCCGGGTGCAGGCGGGGTCGGTCCCAGGGGGAGAGAGGGGAGCGGCTGGGTTTGTATCGCATAGGGCCGCTCCCTTCTCGGGGAAAAGCGAGGCGATGCGCTACTGCGCGTCCGCCATAGTGTCGGCGAGCTCCTTGTACCAGAGTGCCGACTGCTTGATGTAGCGTTTTTGCGTGTCGAAGTCGATGTAGAACAGGCCGTAGCGCTTGTTATAGCCGTTGGCCCACGAGAACTGGTCCTGCAGGCTCCAGATAAAGTAGCCCTGGACGTCGACGCCCTCGGCGCGCGCCTGGAGCACCTTCTCCATGTGCTGGTCGACAAAGTCGATGCGCTCGGGATCGGCGACGATGCCGTTTGCGTCGGGCTCGGGGTCCTTGTGGCCCAGGCCGTTTTCGGTGATATAGATGACGGGGAGGTTGGGATAGGTGGCGCTGATGTGCTTGAGCGTGTCGTAGAGGCCTTGCGGGTAGATGAGCCAATCCCAGTCGGTGGTGGGGATACCCGGCATATCGACCTGCTGCCCGACGCCCTTAAACTTAAAGCACGAGGTGCCCTTGTCTCCGGTGCCGTTAAAGCTGTTGGTGGACTCGCCATCGTAGGCGGCGATAAACGCCGACTGATAGTAGTTGAGGCCGAACATATCGTTGCGGGGCGCCGCCTTGGCGAGCTCCTCCATGTCGCTGTCCTCAACCGTAAGCGTGGCGTTGTTGGCACGCAGAATCTCGTTGATGAGTGAGAGGGTGCGCGCGGAGTAGTGACCCAGGAAGGCGCCGTCCATGATGAAGTCGGTGTAGAAGGCGTTGTACAGGTCGGCGGCGTGCTGGTCGGCGGGCGAGTCGGTGGCAGGATATGCCGGCGTCAGGACGTTGACCATGCCAATGCGTCCGCCCAGGTGCTCGGTCTCGTCAAGATCCTTATACAGGTTGACGGCGCGGGCGTGGGCAACGAGCTCGTTGTGCTGGCTCTGGATGCCGCTCGTCACATCAAAGTGATGGTTGGGCGGGAAGTTGCCTTGGATGTATTGGGAGTGCGAGAGGCTGATGAGCTCGTTGATGGTGAACCAATTCTTGACCTCGCGGAACTCGCGGAAGCAGAACTCGGCATAGCGCACATAGGCGTCGACGGTCTTGCGGTTGAGCCAGTCGCCCTGGTTGAACAGGGCGGCGGGGGAGTCAAAGTGATGCAGGGACACATAGGGCTCGACGCCATACTTTTTGCAGCAGGCGAACAGCTCGTGGTAGTGCTTAACGCCCTCGGCGAGGGGTTCGGCATCGTCGCCGTTGGGGAAGATGCGGGTCCAGGCGATGGACACACGAATGGCGTTGAGTCCATGCTCGGCAGAAAGGCGGATATCCTCCTCGTAGCGGTTGTAGAAATCACTGGCCGGGTCGGGCAAAAAGCGACCCTGGGCGACAAGGTAATCGTCCCACATGGTCTTACCCTTGCCTGCCACCTTCGTGGAACCTTCCGTTTGGTACGCGGCGGTTGCGGCGCCCCAAACAAAGCCCTTCGGCAGCTGCTGTACGCGGTTTAGCAAAGACATATGCATACATCCTCTCGTCTCGCTGTTCGATATTGTGCGTTTGCGCTCAGGAGGCTCCCTGGTTAGCGTTCAGCGGTGAAAAAGCCCGATAAACACTATCTTAAAATGATTAGAACCAAAATGAGCACGTGAACATTTGACAATGAGCACGTTAACATCCGGCTGGGATGTATAGAAACAAAACAACTTCAAACAGCTGCGAACGGTTGTATTTGTTCGGTAAGCGGTTTTGATTGACAGAAGTTTTCATGTTGTGGTATATGGCTCGGGTATCATGAGCACGTTATCAATGTATGTACGATGCGCCATGGGCGCGGGGAATAGTTGGGAAGCAGGTTAGCGTGGAAGGCATGGATCAGCAGACAAGGAATGGTCGTTCGGCGAGCGCGGCAGAGGTTGCGGCGCTCGCTGGCGTGAGCCGCCAGACTGTGTCTCGCGTGGTCAACGGTATGCCCAACGTGACGGAAAAGACGCGCAAGCGTGTGCTGGCCGCCATGGAAGAGCTGGGCTTTCGTCCCAATTTTGCTGGAGCGGCGTTGCGCGGCGGGTCGTATCGTTCTATTGGCCTGTGCATGTACAACATCACACGTGTCGGTAACCTGGCGACGCTCGAGGGTATCATGCAAGCGGCGCGCGAGCATGATTTTGCCGTCACTATGATCGAGATAGGCGGCGACAAGCCCTATGCACTTGCCGATGCCTCGCGCCGCATGGTCGAGCGACCCGTCGACGGCATGATTCTCAACATGAACCGCATGGCTCCCGATTTTGAGGAGTTTGTTCCCCAGCCGGGAGTGCGAACGGTCATCCTGTCCATGTATGCGCATCCGCGCTGCACGACGATCGACTCCGACCAGTATGGTTCGTGCGAGCTGTTGACCAATTATCTGCTGGAACATGGTCACTCGAATATGCGGTTTGTGGCGGGTCCGGAAAACTCGATTTCCTCGCGTTTTCGTGAGGCCGGTTGGCGCGATACGCTGGGTCGTGCTCATGTCGATGCCGCTCCGATGCTGCGTGGCGATTGGAGTGCGGACAGTGGGTACGCCATGGGCGAGCGGATTGCGGCCGAGGTGCTTGCCGGCGGGTCGCAGACGCCGACTGCCGTGCTTGCGGCAAATGACCAGATGGCGCTGGGCGTTATCGCCGCGCTCGAGAACGCGGGCCTGTCCGTGCCCGACGACGTGAGCGTGGTTGGTATCGACGACGCACTCGAGGGACTTGTTCCTCACAATCGGCTGACGACGCTGCGATTTGATTTGCGCGGTGTCGGTAAGCTTGCGTTTGAGGCGGCGATTGGAGAGAGCTCGTCTATCGAGGCGATTCATGTGCCGAGCACGCTGGTCGAACGCTCGACTGTTAGGGACATACGGGGTTAGGTCCTACTCCGTCTGTCTCGATTTGTAACAGGTAGACGGTCAAAAGCGGGCTACGTGTTACAGATTTAGATTCTTCGGAAAGAGCAATCCTGTTCGTCTCAATCTGTAACAGCTTGGACCCAAAAACTCGGCTAGATGTTACAGATTGAGACAAGCGGCCCCCGAACCGCCCAAAAAAGGCCGGGGGCGGCGCGCCGTGTGACGTGCCGCCCCCGGCTGAGAAATGGGGACAGGTTATGTGGGCAGGCGACCCCGCCAGCCGCTAGTCCAGACGACGGGTCTGCGCCACGTGCTTATACCAGTATGCGCTTGCCTTGGGCGTGCGCTTCTGGGTTTCAAAGTCAACGTAGAAGAAGCCATAGCGCTTGTTGTAGCCATTGGTCCAGGAAAACTGATCCTGCAGGCTCCACAGGAAGTAGCCGCCCACGTTGACGCCCACCTCCATGGCCTTGAGCAACCAGCGCAGGTGCTGCTCGATGTAGTCGATGCGCGGCTGATCGTCCACAAAACCGTCCTTGTAGGGGTCCTTGTAGCCCATGCCGTTCTCGGTGATGAAGATCTGCTTGTAGTTGGGGTAGCGCTGCTTAATGTAGACGAGCAGATCGAACAGGCCCTCGGGATAGATGATCCAGTCCCAGTCGGTGGTGGGGACGCCGGGCTTGTTCACATGCTCGCCAATGCCCTTAACGCGCCAGCGGCCAGTGCCCTTCTCGCCCGTACCGTTGTGGTGCAGGTCGTTCTCGCCATCGTAGGCCTTCAAGAAGCGGCACTGGTAGTTGTTAACGCCCAGGTAGTCGTTGTAGAGCGCGGCCTCGCGCATGATTTCCAGATCCTCGTCTAGGATCTCGATGGTGCCGCCCGAGACGGCAGCCAAGCGGTTGGCGCACTCGAGGGTGTCGGGCGCGTAGTCGCCGCGGAAGGTGGCGTCGAGCAAGAACTGGTTCTGCAGCACGTGCTCGTTGTTGGCGGCTTTGATGTCGGCGGGGTCGTTCTCGTTGAGCGGATACTTAAACTCCAGCGACTGGATGACGCCGATCTTGCCCTTAAAACCGCCGTTGTGGAAGGCCAGTACTGCCTTGGCGTGGGCGAGCATCATGTTGTGCTCGCACTGGAAGGCCTCGGCCAGATGCGCCTTGACGCCGCCGGGGAAGGTGCCCTCGATGTAGGTGTTGGAGGCGTCGGCCCAGATCTCGTTAAAGGTGAACCAATAGGTCACCTGGTCGGCGTACTCCTTAAAGCAGAAGGTGGCAAAGTCCACAAAGGCATCGATGGTCTTGCGGTTGAGGAAGTCGCCCTTCTCAAAGAGGGCAAGCGGCGTATCGAAGTGATGCAGCGTGACAAACGGCTCAACGTGGTGCTTATGGCACTCGGCGAAGAGATCGTGATAGAACTGCACGCCCTCGGGGTTGATTTCGCCGGTACCGTTGGGGAAGATGCGGCTCCAGGCGATGGAGAGGCGAATGCCGTTGATACCGAACTCCTCGCACAGCTCCAGATCGACAGGGTACTGGTTGTAGAAGTCCGAAGCGGGATCGGGGGAGAAGCGCCCCTGGGCCTCCAGGAAGTCGTCCCAGGCAACCTTGCCCTTACCGTGAGTGCGGGTCTCGCCCTCTACCTGGTAGGCAGCGGTTGCGCCGCCAAAGACAAAGTCCTCGGGAAACTGCGCGGGCGGGTTGGTGACGCTAGCAGGGTTAACGGACATGATGATCCAATCGTCTAAATCGAAGGGCCAGCCGGCTGTGGATGGTCGGCTGGCCTTGGGCGTTACTTACTTCGAGAGTTGCTCGCTTACGAAGGCGAGAGACTTATCGCCGTTCTGGGAAAGCTCGATGTACTGCTTACCGCGGCAGGCGACGCACTTGTTGCCCACGCGCTCGCAGTCCTTCTGCAGGTCGGTCAGGTAGCTTGCGGCCTGCGGGGCCAGGACGACCAGATCGAAGTCGGGGAGCATGTCCACGTGGTTGCCATAGGCCTCGGCAGCGGTCTCAAGATTGATGCCGCGCTCCTTGGCGGCCTTGGCCAGCGCGTTGGCGAGCAGGCCCGAGGTTCCGCCACCCTGGCAGAGCACGAGTACGCGCTTGCCGTTGAGGTCGCTGGCGGCCGTTGCCTCAGTGGCGACAGCGGCGGGAGCGGCGGGGGCGGCGGCCTTCACGGCCTCGGCAGCAGCGCCGGCGGCAACGCTCTTGGCGTCAGCCTTGCCCTGGAAGGCATCGTTGAGCTTGGCGGCCTTCTCGGCGTTCTTGGCGGCGAGCTCCTCCTCGGAAATCTCGGCCTCCTCGGCGCACTTCTGGGCGTCATAGGCACGGAAGAACGGATAGTACAGAACGAAGTCGACGACCAAGATAAGGGCGAGCATCACAAAGGCGAGCGGCTGGAAGCCCAGACCCATGATGGTGCCGATGGGGCCGGGGACAGTCCAGGGCAGGGTGTACATAAAGCCGTTCATGCCCAAGAAGTCGATAAAGATCTTGAGGATCCAGATGTTGGCGATCGGGGCAAAGACAAACGGGACAAAGAAGACGGGGTTGAGCACAATGGGCGCGGCGAACAGCAGCGGCTCGTTGACGGCAAAGCAGACGGGGACGATGGCGGCCTTACCGACGGCGCGCATCTCCTGAGACTTGGCCAGGAAGCAGAACATAAAGACCAGGACGAGCGTGGCGCCGGTGCCGCCCATGCAGACGACGAAGTACTGGGCACCCTGGGTCAGGACAGCGGAAGCGTGCTGGCCGGCCTGGAACGCAGCCAGGTTGTCGGTCATGTTGGCAACGAGAGCGGCGGCGATGGCGGGCTCGACGATTGAGGGGCCGTGGACGCCCACGAACCAGAAGAGGCTCATGGCGCCGTAGATCACAGCGAGGCCGATGTAGCCATCGGCAGCGGTGAACAGGGGCTGGAACACCTGGATGACACCCTGGGCAAAGCAGAAGCCAAAAGCAGCGCGGAAGACGATGTCAAAAACCCAAAAGACGGTGATGCAGACGGAGAAGGGGATGATGTCCTTAAAGGTCTGCGAGATGTTGGGCGGAACCTGCTCGGGCATCTTGACGGTGATGTTGCGCTTAATGAAGAACTTGTAGATGATGCCAGTCACAAACGCAGCGATGAAAGCGGTCAGCAGGCCCTTGGAACCAAGGTAGGTGGTGTTGAAACCGCTGGCGGCGTCCGTGGCGATCGTGTCGCTCGAAAGGAGCAAGAAGCCGATGATGGCCGCGCACATGCACGAGATGAAGTTGATCTGGTTGTTCTTGGGCAGATCGCGGTTCTGAGCGTCGGCGAAGTGCTTGGCCGTGGTGGCGGCGCAGGCGATGGCCAGGATGCCCATGGAGTAGTTGTAGCACTTCCACAGGGCGTTGTTGATGTCATCGGGCCAGTAGAAACCCCAGATGTTGGGGACCGAGGCTACCAGGCAGAAGATGGACGAGAAGATGATGATGGGGATGACGGAGATAAAGCCGTCGCGGATCGCCTTGAGGTACTTGTTGCGGGCGATCGCGTTGAAAAAGGGCTGGCCCTTTTCGATGATGGCGATGAGTTGCTCCATGCAATGCTCCTAAGAGTCGGTGGGTTAGCAACGATGGTAGCTTTTGACTTTCGGTTGCCAAAATGTTGACGTTGCCATTTTGTGACACAAAAAAAGAAGCGAACCGGTGGTTCCTGTGCCTGCGAACCGTCGATTCCTTACGCGTAAACGTTTGAGCCGCCCGGTGGCTCTGTGTTTGCACAATGGCAACGTTAACATTTGGTCGACAAAAGCCGTTTGGGGAAGCAAAAATGTCGGTGAACGGTAGGTTTTGGGTGGTGAGCGTATGGTGGGGGAGGCGTTGGATATACTTGAAGGCGGTAAAAATGACTGCGCAAGGTGCCATCAATGGCATCGTTGACATAGAAAGATCGACCTATGGCCGCTGTTAAAAAATCGGTATCCGTTAAGGATGTGGCGCGTCTCGCGGGCGTCTCGGAGCAGACGGTCTCGCGCACCGTGCACGATTCGCCCAGCGTGCGCCCCGAGACCAAGGAACGCGTGCGTGCCGCCATGCGCGAGCTGGGGTATCGCCCCAATTTTGCCGGTCGATCGCTGCGCCGCGGTAAGTTTAAGACCGTCGGCGTCGCCATGTTCAACATTACCGGCACCGGCAATCTCGACCGTATGGAGGGCTTTGCCGCCGCGGCCGATAAGCACGGCTATGCCATCACCCTCACTAAAGTAGACGGGCATCCGTATACCCTCGAGAGCGCATCGTCGCGCATGAGCGCACTGCCAGTGGACGGTATGGTTGTGATCATGAATCGCATGCCGGCAGACTTTGGCACTTTTGAGCCGCTGCCCGGCATGCAGACGGTGCTCGTTACGATGTTGGAGCACCCGCTCTGTTCAACGGTCGATAACGACCAGTTCGATTGCTCGCGCCAGGTGGTCGAGTACTTGCTGGAGCGGGGGCACAAGACCGTGCACTTTATCTCGTGTCCCGAGCGCTCGCTTTCGGGCATGCGGCGCGAGGAAGGCTGGCGCGAGACATTGCGCGCGCATGGCATTGAGCCACCGCGACTTATCCGTGGCGATTGGACGGCGCAGAGCGGATATGCCGCAGGTCAGGCCCTGGCGGATGATCCGACCTGTACGGCCATTTATGCTTCCAACGACGCCATGGCCTACGGCTGCATTCGCGGGCTCGAGTCGCGCGGAAAGCGCGTGCCCGAGGACGTGAGTGTGGTGGGTGTTGATGACAGCCTGGGCGATATCGTGCCCGACCGTCGCCTGACCACGGTGCGCTTTGACAACAAGCGCGTCGGCATGTGGGCGGTCGACAAGATTGCCGGCGCCGAGGGCGTTGCGCCCGGTGTGGAGCACATGCTGTTTCCGGGCGTGCTCGTCGAGGGCGATACGGTGCGCGATGTACGCTAGGGGCGCAGGTCTGTTTGGGTTGCCGCTAATTGTGTTCGATATTGTTCAGATTGGTTTAAAAACCGTTCACGGGCGAAAAGCGACCGTTCATAGCTCGAAATCACGTTTTGCGCTGTTCTTTTTTGTTTGAATGTTAATGTTTCTGTCATACAGAACGCAGCGCGTATGCCCGGACGCGATGCTCTCCATTGGTTCATATGTGAAAGGAACGCAATATGGCAACCAAAGAAGAAATCTCGATGGTTGGATTCGAGATTGTCGCATACGCAGGTGACGCCCAGACCGATCTGCTTGCAGCGCTCGATGCTGCTCGCGAGGGCGATTTTGAGAAGGCCGAACAGCTGCACAAGGATGCCAGCGATGCACTTATCGGCGCCCACGACACGCAGACCAAGCTGCTTTCGCAGGAGGCCGGCGGTGGCGAGATGGAGATGACCTTCATCATGGCTCACGCTCAGGACACTCTCATGACCACTATGATCCTGGAGAAGCAGGCCCGCTTTACCATCGATGCCTACAAGCGCATCGCCGAGCTCGAGGCCAAGCTCGCCTAACGAGCCCTCACAACCAAGTCCCCTTCCAAAAGCTCTGCCGCTACCCGCGGCAGGGCTTTTTCTGTCCTCCTCCAAGTTGCGGTGAAATAGGGACTGAATAGGGGCCGACGGGCGCAAAACAATCCCTATTCCACCGCAACTCATCCGGAGATAGTCATTGGGGACAGTCTTGGTGCGCTCTGTTCGTCTTCCCGTTCGTTTTTTGCTCGGTGGGTATACTTCCTTTCGCATTAAGCCCCGGACTGAGGAGGTATCCAAATGCCGGATAACGGGTCAATACAAAAAAGAGACGCGCACGAGATGGCTCATGGGCGTCCTGTCCAGATAACCGAGCACACGACGGTAACCGAGCTGCAGCCCAGTCTGTCCGATGTCGTGTGCGCAAACAAAAAGCTGCAGATTGGCTTTATCGTTGCGCTCGTGGTACTGGCGCTGCTGTCGGGCTTTGTAGCTCGTCCGCATTTCGCCGATACCAAGACTTGGGACTCCACCATCGAGGTCATCGATCAAAAGAAGGGCAATGTTTTGGCGCTCACGACCTCGTGCGTCGCCCTATCTGCGGGTATCACTGCGCTGCCGGGCGATACGGGAACGCCGGTTGCCGAGCAGCTCGCGCAGCTTTCGGGTAACTTGGGCATCGTGCTTGCCGTGCTCTACCTCGAGAAATACCTGCTGACCATTTTGTGGTCGGTTGGCCTGGGCATCCTGATCCCGTTTGCGCTGGTGCTCCTTGCGGTGTCGCTCGGCATTCACGGGCGCTGGAGCACGAGCGCCGTCCTGCGCCGCGTGGCGACTCGCGTGCTGGTGGTCGCCACGATCGGCATGGCGTTGGTGCCTGCAAGCGTATGGGTGTCGCAAAAGGTCGACGAAACGTATCGAGTGAGCATCGAAGCGGCCGAGCAAAAGGCGGCCGACGCTGCGGGTACGGCAAATAGTGATAGCTCCAAAGCAAGCAAGAAAAAGACCGAGTCCACAGAGTCCAAGAACGTGCTTGAGCAGCTTGCCGACGGTGCCTCAAGCCTGGTCACGTCGGTAACCAGTGGTGCCAAGCAGATGACCGACGAGATCGTGCAGCAGGTGACCGACCTTATCGAAGGCGTCATCGTGATGATCGTGACCTCGTGCGTGATTCCATTGCTGGTGCTCGCGGCGTTTTTGTGGCTGGGGCACACCCTGCTGGGGATTGATATTTCCGGCCCGGCGAACTATTTGACGGGCCGCTTTCTGAGTGCCCCGTCCAAGCACGTAAAAAAGGGTGGGCAGTTCGAGTAGCTAAAACAGCTGTATATACCGGGGCATACCGCTGAAGGGCGGCCGAGATGCGTTCTCGGTCGCCTTTTTGTTTGTTGAATACGTGGTAAGCCGGGCTTTTCCTGAGACCAAACGGTCATCAATCATCTGTGAACGGTACTTGTTCAAAAAAGAACAAAGATAAACAAATAGTTGTTGCAGTAACTGTTCGAATGTGTTCAAATAAACATGAACAGTGAAGAACCGCACATTCAGATGCCCGGACCTGAACGCGATTCAACACTTCCAAACAGAAACTACGCACCTGCGTATCTCTCAAGGAGGATGTCATGAGGGTTGTAATCGCTTCCGATGCCGACGGTATGTCGATGAAGGAGTCCATCAAGGAGATGCTCATCGCCGACGGTCACGAGGTCGTCGACTATTCCGAGACCCCTGCCGCGGACTTTGTCGATTCCGCGACCGCCGTTGCCAAGGACTTGCTGGAGCACAAGGATTCCCAGGGCTTCGCATTCGATAAGTACGGCGTCGGCTCCTATATGGCCGCCGTCAAGATTAAGGGCATGGTCGTCGCCAACATTTCCGATGAGCGTTCCGCCTACATGACCCGCGAGCATAACGGCTCGCGTATGGTCACCATGGGCCCGGGCGTTGTGGGCACCGAGGTCGCCAAGAAGATCGCCCGCGAGTTCCTGCGTGCGCAGTACGCCGGCGGCCGTCACCAGATCCGTGTCGACATGCTCAACAAGATGGCCTAACGAGAGCCACCGAGAACTCGAACTTCTATCTCAACTTGTGAATTCAGACGAAAGGACGTTCTGATGAAGAAGACCATCGCAATCGGTTGCGACCATATCGTTACGGACGAGAAGATCTATCTGGCCGACCGCCTGGAGCAGGCTGGCTACAAGGTGCTCGACTGCGGCACCTACAGCCACACCCGTACGCACTATCCCATCTACGGTAAGGCCGTGGGCGAGGCTGTCGCCAGCGGCAAGGCCGATTTTGGCGTGGCCCTGTGCGGCACCGGCATCGGCATCACCAACGCCGTCAACAAGGTTCCCGGCGCCCGCTGCGCCCTGGTCCGCGATATGACCTCTGCCCTGTATGCCCGTCGCGAGCTCAACGCCAACATCGTGGGCTTTGGCGGCAAGATCACCGGCGAGTTCCTGATGGCCGATATCATGCTTGCCTTCCTGGAGGAGCCCTACGAGAAGACCCCCGAGCACGATGCCCTGATCGCCAAGATCGATGCCTGCAATAAGGCCGATGCCGAGGCTCAGGCTGACCCGCACTTCTTTGACGAGTTCCTCGAGAAGTGGGACCGCGGCGAATACCACGATTAGCGGGTATCCGGCGTAATTAACTAGTCCGTTGACGGCTCGCGTTTCTGTGAGGGGGCGCGAGCCGGTTTTCTATCAGCCCTATTGACTTGGCGGGCTGTCGTAAGAAAGGGAAGGCTCCTATGGAGTTTGTTCTTGATAACGGTTCTGTTCGCGTGGTACTGAGCACGGCTGGCGGATCGTTCACTTCGATTAAAGCCAACGGTCGCGAGTACCTGTGGCAGGGCGATCCTTCGGTCTGGTCGGGCCAGGCACCCATTTGCTTCCCGATCTGCGGCGGCCTTCGTGATGGTCACGCAATGACCATGGGCGGCCGCGAGGTAAAGTTCGCCCGCCACGGCTTTGCGCGCAAACAGGAGTGGAAGCTCGAGGAGCAGAGCGACAACATGGTTGCACTGAGTCTAAGCTCTGCCGACCATGCCGAGTTGCTCGAGCAGTACCCGTATCCGTTTAAGATCGTTGCTCGTTACACGATCGATGCGGAGAAGGTGGCCGTGTCGTACGAGGTGACCAATGAGGGCACCGAGGACATGCCGTTCTTTGTGGGCGGTCACCCTGGCTTTAAGTGCCCGCTTGACGAGGGCGAGTCCTATGACGACTACGAGCTCCGTTTTGAGCAGCGCGAGGCCGCCGAGCTCTGTACTGCCGTTCCCTCGACGGGCCTGATTGATGTTGAGCATCGCAGCAAGAACCCGATGGTTGGCCATGACCTGCCGCTGACCCACGAACTCTTTGACTTCGCGGAGACCATCTTTGACGTGCTCGAGAGCCGCGTGGTTACGCTGACCAAGAAGACCGAGGACAAGGGCGTGCGACTGACGTTCCCCGATATGCCGTACCTGATTGTGTGGAGCAAGCCCGAGGGTGACTTTGTGGCCGTGGAACCGTGGGGCGGCCTGTCCACCTGCTCCGACGAGGACGATATCCTGGAGCACAAGCGCGGCTGCCTGGTGGCCAAGCCGGGGGAGACCGTTACCCGCGGCTTTGAGATCGAGATCCTTTAACGAGCTATCGTATGTTTGGGGCCGCGCGTGTCGTGCCCCGGAAACAGGAGTTCAATATGATTCTGACCGTTACCATGAACCCGTCGATTGATACGCGCTATCAGCTCGACAAGCTGATCATCGACGATGTAAACCGCGTGACGCCCGAAAAGACCGCTGGCGGCAAGGGCCTTAACGTGAGCCGTGTGCTGCTGCAGTTGGGCGACGATGTGCTCGCGACCGGTCTGCTCGGCGGCCACATGGGTGCCTATATGGCCGAGCTTATGGATGCCGACGGCGTCAAGAACGACTTTGTGCCCATCGCCGGTGAGACGCGCATTTGCCTGAATATTCTGCACGAGGGTAATCAGACCGAGCTTTTGGAGAGCGGCCCGCAGATCGCCCCGGCCGAGCTCGAGGCCTTTACGGCAAAATTCGCCGAGCTTGCAGCAAAGGCGGACGTTGTGACGCTTTCGGGCTCGCTGCCGCGTGGTGTCGATGCCGGCTACTATGCCGAGCTCGTCAAGATTGCCGAGGAGGCGGGCGCCAAGGTGCTGCTCGACACCTCGGGTGCATCGCTGGAGGCCGCGCTGGAGTCCGACGCTAAGCCTGAGCTCGTAAAGCCCAACCTGACCGAGATTAACGGCCTGCTGGGTACGTCCTTTACGACCGATGATGTCGATGCCCTGCGCGAGGCGCTTGCCGCCGATGACCGTTTTGCCGGTATCCCCTGGGTTGTCGTTTCGATGGGCGCTGCCGGTTCGGTGGGCTTCCATGAGGGCCGCGCGTTCCGCGCCAAGACGCCCGCGATTGCGGCTGTGAACGCGACGGGTTCCGGTGACTCGACCATTGCCGGTTTTGCGCATGCCATTGCTGCTGGTGCCGACGACGTCACGGTGCTCAAGACCGCCAATACCTGCGGCAAGCTCAACGCCATGGATCCCAAGACCGGCCACCTGGTCATGGACCGCTGGGACGAGGTCTACAACAGCGTTGTCGTGACTGAACTGTAGGGTTACGCGGTTTTACCAAACCGCGTAACGGCGCGACGCTGCAAACGCCCCTAAGCGGCAATCTGACGTTCAATCGTCGGGCATGACCAAAAGGTCAATGCCCTCCTCTTTCACGTCACCTTGCTCGCTTAGGGGCGTTTTCGCTGTCGTTGCCAAGACACCGGCGTTGCCTTGGTCGCAAATAGTCATTGGGGACGCTCTTTAATGACTAGTCGTTTAAGAACGCCCCTTAAGAATGACCCCAATGACTACACTCAAAAACGGCGCCCGTCGGTGATGTTGCCGGCGGGCGCCGTTGTCGTGTAGACGCTATTTGTTGAGTGCGTGCGTTCGAGCTCGCATGCTATAGCGAGTCGATAAAGCGCTGTTGGGCGGCGCGTCCTGCCTCGTCCCACTTAAAGACGCCGGCGTTGTCGAGCACGTGGCCAAACACCACGCCGACCTCTTCGTGCAGGATGTCGATGGCGTTGTCGGCCGTAAGCTCGTCGGCGCGGCGGGCAAAGACGTCCTCAGCCCATGCGGCGTGGCTGCGGCAAAGGTCGTCGCCCTCGAGCGCGCCGGCAAGGTCGTAGCTGGCATCTGCCTTGGCCGCCAGCAGGTGCTCGCGGACAGCGCCGAGCTCGGGAACCAAGCGCGGCGGCAAAATGGCCAGGCCCATGACCTCGATCAGGCCGATGTTCTCCTTTTTGATGTGGTGGTACTCAGCATGCGGATGGAATACGCCCAGCGGATGCTCGTCGGTCGTGATGTTGCAGCGAAGCGCCAGGTAGGCCTCGTAGATTTCGCCGCCGGCGTTGCCGCGGGAGTCGACGCGGCGGATGACGGGCGTCACGGTGTTGTGGGCCACGCCGTCGGCCGTGTGTGCGATGACGCCAACCGACTCATCGGTCCACTCGCGCCAGGCAAGGATAATCTTCTCGGCGGCGTCGAGCAGCTGGGCGCGGTCGTGCGATCGTAGTCGCAGCACCGAAAGCGGCCACTGTAACACGGTACCGATGACCTGGTCAAAGCCCGGCACGCTAAACTGCGAGACCTCGGCGGCGTGCATCATGGGGAACTCGTGCGCGCCGCCCTGGAAGTGGTCGTGCGACAGAATCGAGCCGCCCACGATGGGCAGGTCGGCGTTGGAGCCAATGAAGTAGTGCGGGAACAGGTCGACAAAGTCGAGCAGGCAGGTCAGCCCCTTGCGGTCGACGTGCATCGGACGATGCTCGGAGCTCATGGCAATGCAGTGCTCGTTAAAGTACGCGTACGGGCTGTATTGGAAGCCCCAGCGCTCGCCGTCGAGCTTAATGGGGATAACGCGCAGATTCTGGCGGGCGGGATGGGCGCCGCCGTCGGCTGCAGCGGAGCGTCCGGGATAGCCTTCGTTTTCGATGCAGAGCTGGCAGGCGGGATACTTCTCGCCCGTGTTTTTGGCGGCGCCGGCCGCGGCAATATCGCGCGGGTCCTTTTCGGGCTTTGACAGGTTGATGGTAATCTCGAGGTCGCCCCAGTTGGTGGGGGTGCTCCATTTGATGTTGCGCGCGATGGCGGCACGGCGCACGTAGCCGGCGTCGCAGCACAGGCCGTAGAACCAGTCGGTCGCGGCGCGGGGCTCGTTGACGCCCATGCGTCCGTTGAACTCCTCGTTTACAACCGAAGGCCTTGGCATGAGCGCGCCCATGATGCGCATGGCGATGCGGTCGCGGCCCGATGCCGTGTCCTCGGCGGCGCCGTTGGCAACAGCCGCCTCGGCAAGCGCGGCAAGTGTGCCTTCAAGGTCAAAGTTGGGCAGGGTGTCGGGGTGCAAGAGCGAGAGTTTTTCGGCCTGGAGCGCCCAGGCCATGTCGAGCGCCGGGCCCGTAGCACCGATGCACTCGAGAATGGTGTTATACGCCCAGATGCGATCGTCCTGGCCGATCATCGATCGGTGGATAGCGTACTCGATCAGGTTCTGCGCGGCCTCGCGCACGTCAGTCATTACAGCCATGCCGCGTAAGCCCCCTTGTCAGAAATTGCGTAGTGGCGGGCAGAGCCCTCGCCCAGCCAGCCGTTCATCTTGGTGATAAAGGTGTCGACCAGGTCGAGCGGCACGAAGGCCTGGATGGTGCCACCAAAGCCGCCACCGTGGATACGGACGGCGCCACGGCCGTCGAGCACGTGCTCGGCCAGTGCCAGGGCATACATCGAGGGCTGCTCGGAGCCCAGCTTGGCAACGACATTCTGTAGGTACATGGCAGAGCTGGCGCCGGACTCGCGCGTCAGGACCAGGAACTGATCGATGTCGCCGGCGTTCAGGGCAGCCCAGCGCTTATCGACCAGGCCGTTTTCGTACCAGTAGTGAACGGCGCGCAGGCAGGCGCGGTCGCCCAGCTTGGCGCGCAGCTCGGGGAGCTTGGCGTCAAAGTCCGCCACGTTTACCTCGCACAGGCGTGCCTTGCCAAACTCGGCGGCGACGTCCTGCATCTCGCGCGGAACGGCGGCGTAGTCTTCGGTGGCGGCCACGTGGTCGGCACCGACCTTAACGAGCACGAGAGCATAACCGTGATCCTCAAAGTTGAGCTCGAGCTTCTGGGTTTTAGGCTGAGCCTGATCCTCAAAGTCCATGTAGGCGAGGCCGCCCAAGCAAACGGCGGCCTGGTCCATCAGACCGCAGGGCTTGCCGTAATAGTTGTTCTCGGTGCGCTGGCTCATCTGGGCGAGCGTGACGGGCTCAATGGCGGGCGCGCCCCAGAGCGTCTCCATGGCACGACCGTACGCGGCTTCGACGGCGGCAGAGCTGGAAAGGCCGCCGCCCGAGGGGACGGAGCAGGTAAAGGCAAAGTCGAAGCCTTTGGGCTCAACGCCAAGGGCTGCGATTTCGTGGGCCATGCCGCGGACGAGGCTCGCGGACGTGCCCTTCTCGGACTCCTGAACGTCTAGCGTGTCGAGCGCGATCTCAAACGTGGGATAGCCCTCGTCGGCTACGCGAACCTTGTTGGAATCGGTTGCCACGGCGATGCCGTCGACGGCGACATCGAGCGAGCCGGCGATAACGTGGCCACCCTCGTGGTCAGTGTGGTTGCCGCTGATCTCGGAGCGGCCGGGCGCGTGCACGTAGAGCACCTGGCGGTCGCCGATGGGGCCAAACTCCTCCTCGAACAGCTTGGTGAGCGTGGCGAATGTCTTTTCGTCGGGGGTGGTCATGGGAGTCCTTTCCTTGGCGCGCCCGGGTGGGTTTTGCGTCGTTATGAGTACGTTAACAACTTAAAGCGGCATGAACCAAGTGTTCACGATACCGCACGTTACGGGCTATGTTAACGTACTCATAACACATCGCTTGTCACTTTTTGAGAATCTGGTAATCGGTAGAAATTCAGCCGTGAACGGTACTGCCGTATGGACTTATAAAGCAGAAGAGATGCAGATAGAAAAAGTAGAGTACGTTAACATGCGTCCGACGATAGCGGGCCTCGGCGCGGGATGTATTTCTGCCCGGGCCGGCATTCACGCTATTCAGATCTCGCAAGGGTGAAGGTGATCCTGTGGCAAGGCGCCCGTCCAACGATACCAGTTCGCGTCCGGTCTCCATGGCCGACGTCGCCCGCGCTGCCGGCGTTTCGCAGCAGACGGTTTCGCGCGTCGCCAACGGCTTGCCTAACGTTAACGAGCAGACGCGCCAGCGCGTGCAGGCCGCTATGCAAAAGCTCGGCTTTCGTCCGAGTTATGCCGGTCGCTCGCTGCGCGACGGCCGTTATCATTCGGTCGGCCTGTGCGTCAACGATGTCACCAAGTTTGGCAACCTCTCAATGATCGACGGCATCGCCAGCGCTGCTCGCGAGCATAATTGCGCCATCACGCTGGTCGAGATGTCCAAGACCGAGGAGTTTTCGCTTGCCGAGGCCACGCGTCGTATGGCCGCATTGCCGGTGGACGGCATCATCATCGGTATGAGTCGCATGGCGCCCGATTTTGAGACGTTTGATCCACTGCCGGGCATTGGCACGGTCATCGTTACCATGTACGCGCACCCGCGGGTGACCACGGTCGATTCCGACCATTACGGCTGCTCGCTATTGCTTATGGATCACCTGTTTGAGCTAGGGCACGAGCAGATTCGCTATATTGGCGGCCCGTCATTCTCGGTCGACGAGCAATTTCGTCGCGCCGGTTGGCAGGATGCACTCGAGCGTAAACACATCGAGCCGGCAGAGCCGCTCGAGGGCGACTGGTCTGCCAACAGCGGCTACGAGGCCGGCAGGTACCTGGCCGAGCACGATCGCACCATGACGGCGATTTACGCGGCAAACGACCAGATGGCAAATGGCGCGATTGCAGCGCTGCGCGATAGCGGTCTGCGCGTGCCCGAGGACGTGAGCGTGGTGGGCGTCGACGATTCGCTCGATGATTTTGTGGCACACAACGAGCTCACGACCGTTCGATTCGATTTGCATCAGCGTGGACGCGAGGTGTTCGAGCACGCGGTTCCCAAGGCGGGGGCAACGGACAAAACCGTTGCCATTCGTATTCCCGGCCAGCTTATCGTTCGACATACCACGGCAGCTCCGCGCACATAGTTTTTGCAGGTCAATGGCGATATATTCCGCCTCAATAACAATCGATAAGGATGCTGGCAGATAGCCGTGGCTATGAAGACGAGTGCTATGATAGACGGGCTCTTTTGTCTATCTAGGAGGCTTTGCCTGATGGAGATCACCAAGGATATCCGCTACATTGGCGTTAACGATCACGACATTGACCTGTTCGAGGGCCAGTACGATGTGTCCGAGAACGGCATGGCATACAACAGCTACGTTATCTTGGGCGAAAAGATCGCTGTCGCCGATTCAGTCGACGGCGGTTTTGTTGACGAGTGGCTCGGCAACCTCGAGGCCGTGCTCGATGGCCGCACGCCCGACTACCTGATCGTCCATCACATGGAGCCCGATCACTCCGCCGGCATCGCCGCCTTTATGGAGCGCTATCCCCAGGCGCAGATTGTTGCCAGCATGGGCGCCTTCCGTATGATGGTCAACTACTTTGGCACCGACTTCCCCGAGCGCAAGATGGTCGTCAAAGATGGCGACGTGCTCGACCTGGGCGGCCACAGCCTAACCTTTGTCGGTGCCCCCAATGTTCACTGGCCCGAGGTGCTCTTCTCCTACGAGTCCACCGACAAGGTGCTCTTTAGTGCCGACGGTTTTGGCAAGTTTGGCGCCAACGACATCGAGGATCCCGAGGGCTGGGCTTGCGAAGCGCGCCGTTACTACTTTGGCATCGTCGGTAAGTTCGGCAAGTTCGTGCAGGCCGTCCTCAAGAAGGCCGCCGACCTGGACATTCAGATCATCTGTCCGCTCCACGGCCCCGTACTGACCGAGAACCTGGGCTATTACCTCGACACCTATAACACCTGGTCGAGCTATCAGCCCGAGGACGAGGGCATCACGATCGCCTATGCGAGTGTGTATGGCCATCTGAAGGCTGCCGTCGAGGAGCTCGCCGCAGCGCTTGAGGCTCGCGGCCAGAAGGTCTCCGTCTTTGACCTGGCTCGCGACGACATGGCCGAGGCCGTTGAGGATGCGTTCCGCTACGACCGTCTGGTGCTCGCTTCCATCACCTATCAGGGTGAGATCTTCCCGTTCATGAGCACCTTTATCCATACGCTTGCCGAGCACGCCTATCAGAACCGTACGGTGGCACTCGTCGAGGCCGGCTCCTGGGCGCCCACCGCTGCCAAGGTTATGGCCAAGGAGCTCGAGGGCATGAAGGACATCACCTTGGCGCAGAACAAGGTGACCGTGCTGGGCTCGCTCAACGACGCCTCGCGCGCTCAGATCGAGGTCCTCGCCGACGAGCTTTCCAAGTAGCGATATTTCGCTTTTAACGAGCAAAACCACCACAAAGGGGACAGGCACCTTTGTGGTGGTTTTTGTTTAAGCGCCGGCGATGACGAGATTTGGGCGGGCGTCGTCGACGGTCTCGGCGATTGAGGTGGCGACGGCGCCATCGGGATCACGGTCCATCACGATGGTGTCGACATCGGTCAGCTCGGCAAAGCGGTACATGCCGCGTCCGTTAACCTTGCTGGCGTCCATAAGGGCGACGCTTTGACGGGCGGCACCGACCATAGCCGCTTTGGTCTCGGCCATCTGCGGAAAGTCGGTCGTAAAGCCGCAGCCGGGAACAAAAGCTCCAGGGCACATGACGGCAAGATCGGCGTGGGCCATTTGGAGCGCTTGCATAGTGAGCGGGCCGTACAGATAGCGATGACCTTTGCGCAGCGCCCCGCCCAGCATGACGACATCGACCGAGGGCATGCTTTCGTCGATGTAATCGGCGATGGTAATGTCGGCCGTGATAACGGTGATGCCGTCGCGCTGATCGAGGAGCCGGACGAACTCGAGCGCCGTGGTGCCCGAGTCAACGAGCAGCGTGTCGCCGTCATTGACGAGCTCGATGGCGCTTTGCGCGATGGCCTGCTTGGCGGCGACGTTGACATTGATGCGGCGATCCTGCGTGGAAACAGTCAGACGCTTGTGGAGCGATACGGCGCCGCCATGCGTGCGGCGCAGCTTGCCGGACTCCGCGAGTGCGTCCAGGTCGGCGCGAGCGGTGACAGAGGACACGCCAAAGGTCTGGGCAATTTCTGCCACCTGCACCGAGGCGTTATGCTCAAGCATCTCCATGATGGCGGCACGACGCTCATCGGCGAAGGCACGGTTGGTAGCTTGGGCCATGTTTGCTCCATTCTCGGCTAAATTTGCAGGAATTGTGTTGACTCTATTTTCGTTCATTTTCTTTTTGAGTAAGAAAACACCTTTCGATTACTTATCTTTTCTATAAAAGAAAGACGCTCAACGCTCAAAATTCAATATCGAACACGCCCACTCGGCTCCAATTCCTTCCGTTTACTTTTCAAAAACGACTGTATTGACCTGCATGGGCTCAATATCTCGCACATGCAAAGATGCTGAATTTCATACAATGAGCGCGAAAAAAGGCAAGGTAAAACGCCTTGTGAACAACTACGCCCGATGTCCAGATGCGGGCGAGGGAGAGGAGCAAACGCTCATGGCACTTGTTACCACCGAAAAGATGCTCAAGGACGCTCAGGCCGGTCATTACGCCGTTGGCGCGTTCAACGTCGAGAACCTCGAGTTTGTTATGGCCGTTCTGGCCGCTGCCGAGGAGACCAAGTCCCCCGTCATCATGCAGACCACCCCGGGCACCATCAAGACCGCTGGTCTGGACTACTTCTACGGCATGGTCAAGGCTGCCGCCGAGCGCGCTTCCGTGCCCGTTGCCCTGCACCTCGATCACGGCGACGGCTATGACCGCTGCATGCAGGCTTTCCGCACCGGCTACACCTCCGTCATGATCGACGGCTCGCACGAGTCCTTCGAGGATAACATTGCCCTGACCAAGTCCGTCGCCGACGCTGGCCGCGCCATGGGCGTGCCCGTCGAGGCCGAGCTCGGTAAGGTTGGCGGCAAGGAGGACGACGGTCCTGCGGTTGAGGGCGAGAGCCCCTACACCGATCCGGCCGAGGCCAAGGAGTTCGTCGAGCGTACCGGCTGCACCTCCCTCGCAATTGGCGTTGGCACCAGCCACGGCGTGTACACGAGCGATCCGCACATCGAGCAGTCCGTGGTCAAGGCCATCCGCGACGCCGTCGACGTGCCGCTGGTTCTGCACGGCACCTCCGGTGTGCCCGATGAGCAGGTCGCCGAGGCCGTGAAGAACGGCATCTGCAAGGTTAACTACGCCACCGAGCTGCGTCAGGCCTACACCAAGGGCTTCATGGCCTACATGGCTGAGAACCCCGCCTGCTTCGATCCCAAGAAGCCGGCCAAGGAGGGCATGCGTGAGATCACCGAGCTGGTTAAGATCCGCATGACCAACCTCAACTCCGTGGGCAAAGCAGAGTAACAGCAAGGGTACTCCGACTCGCTATATATCCCGGGGAGGGACGAGGGCTTAGTTCCCCAATCGTCCTCGGGCATGCAAAAAGCCTCGCTGCGCACTTCGTGCGGCGAGGCTTTTTGCCCCCTGCGGAAAGATTGGGGAACTAAGCCCTCGTCCCTCCCAGGTTGACCTACTCGAGGTCGTCGCCCTTGTGGCGTTGGGGCGGAAAGGGGTGGGGCGCGAGGGGCGCTTTGTTGATGAGGGGCTAGTATGCCCGGGCTTGGTTGGGGAATAACTTGTTTAGGGCTGCTTGGAGCTTTTCGAAGGATGCTCGCAGGTTGAGATTCTGATCGGTTGAGCGTTTTGCTTTTGTGGTGGGGGAGTCGAGGAGGCCGTTTCTCTGTGTCGGGGGGAAGGAGAAAAGGTCTGCATGTTTTAGGGATGGCTGCTGTGCTGCGTCATTGGAAGAATGCATGCTTATGCGGCCTCCTCGATGTCCACCAAAAGGTTGCGCACGGGGTGTGCTGCTAGGTCCCGTGCGTTGGCAGTATTATGCCGCGGCTGCTGCAAAGAAGCGCTAAAGAAAGGCTTAACCTGGTTTGATGTTACGATGAAACTGCAGGTCAGAGGTATCGAGTAACACTCTTGAAAGGTTTTGAGCTTAAGGGCTTTCTAAGGTTTGTGACGTGGATGTGGCTCGCCTGTGTGGGGCGTGTGGACGGCTCGCTCCTAGCGCTGCGGCTCTGCGGCGCGCACCTGCTCGATGACCTTTTCCATGGTGGCGTCGATGCGGTCCTTTTTGAGCTCACATTCCCAGATGGTGATGCGCGTCCAGCCCATTTGGGTAAGTGCGTTGATGGCAGCGCGGTCGCGCTCGACGTTGCGACGGAACTTTGCCTCCCAAAACTCAACGTTGCGCTTGGGCTGGCTCGGGTTGCACTTGGGGCAGCGGTGCCAAAAGCAGCCGTTGACGAAGATGGCGATCTTGCGCCCGGGAAAGGCGATATCGGGCTTGCCGGGAACCTTCCATTCCAAGCGATAGCCCGTAAGGCCTGCTGCGCGCAGGCGCTGTCGTACGAGTAGCTCGGGTTTGGTGTTGGCGCGCTTGTTGCCCTTCATGGACTTTTTGATGGCGGCGCGACGGCGCACGAGCTCACGCTCGTCGGCGGAGAGGTCCGAGGTGTCGATGCCGTCGAGCAGACCGGGCTTGGGACGTTTTTTGCTGCGGCGCTTAGGTGCGCGCTTGGGTTTGGTGGCGGGCTCGTCGGTCGTGGCGGCCTCGGCGTCGTTGGCGGCGCCGTTGGCCTCAAGCCGATCTTCCTTCAACTCAATCAGAGCATCGATAAGCCCTTTGTCGGCGGGCATCCATTCCACCGTGGCAAGCGAGGTGCGCGGAATCCAGCGGATATCGAGCTGGCGGTCGTGTTTCTGGGGCTCATCGGATTCATCGGCGAGCGAGCAGTAGTAGCACTCCATGGAGAGATGAAAATCGGGGTAGTCATACTCAACGGTGTAGAAATCGCGCAGGTTGGTGACTTTTACCTGCAGCTCTTCCATGAGCTCGCGGCGTACGGCGTCCTCGGGCGACTCGCCGCGCATGAGCTTGCCACCGGGAAACTCCCAAAGTCCCTGCATGTTGCCATAGCCGCGCTGCACGGCAAGCAGCTCGTCAGATCCATCCTTGCGAATGATCCCAGCGGCAACATGAACAGTCTTCAACAGGAGTCCTCTCTCAATATCAACACGCGGCAGGCTGGCTGCCCTACCTTACACAACGGTAAGGCAAGCGTAAGCCATATCGATGGTAGCCGACTCGTCTTCTTGCGACTATAGATGCCGTAGACTAATCGCAAGAAAGGACTCGGTATGCAAACCACGCACATGGCGACCCCGGTACTGGAGGTCGCGCATCTCGAAAAGGTATATGGAGCGCTGGGCAACGTGACCCGTGCGCTCAACGACGTCAGCTTTACCGTCAACCGCGGTGAATTTGTTGGCATCATGGGCGCTTCGGGCTCGGGCAAGTCGACGTTGCTCAACTGCGTGTCGACCATCGATAGCGCCACGAGCGGCACGATCCGCATCAACGGGCAGAACGTAACACGCATGAAGCAGGCTAAGCTTTCGCAGTTCCGCCGCGAGGAGCTGGGCTTTATCTTCCAGGACTCCAACCTGCTCGATACGCTCACGGCACGCGAGAACATCGCCCTGCCGCTCACCATTGCCCGCACAAACTCGGCAGAGATCTCGACCCGCGTGCAGGATGTGGCAGCGCGCCTGTCCATCAGTCAGGTGCTCGACAAGTATCCCTACCAGATGTCCGGCGGCCAGCAGCAGCGCGTTGCCGCGGCTCGCGCGCTCGTCACCGACCCCACCATGATCATGGCCGACGAGCCTACCGGCGCCCTCGACTCCAAAAGCGCCCGCCTGTTGCTCGAGAGCCTAGAGGCCCTCAACCGCCGCCTGCGCGCCACCGTGCTCATGGTCACGCACGACAGCTTTGCCGCCAGCTACACGAGCCGTGTGCTGTTTATCCGCGACGGCAAGATCTTCACCGAGCTGCGCCGCGGCGACACCGACCGCCGAGAGTTCTTCGACCGCATTATGGAGGTCGTTGCCATGATGGGCGGTGAGGGCTCCGATGCTCTGTAAACTCGCTTGGGGCAACGTCCGCCGCGCCGGCCGCGACTACCTCGTCTACCTTTTGACGCTCACCCTGGGCGTCACGGTCTTCTATGCCTTTAACACCATCTCGATGCAGGTCGACATCGCCGGCATCGATGAAGAGGGCTTGGCGCAGGTTATGGGCAGCATGCTCGGCGACCTGACGTACTTTTTGGCCGGTGTCATGGCCTTTTTGATGGTGTATGCCAATAACTTCATCATGAAACGCCGCAAGAAGGAGTTTGGCCTGTACCAGGTGCTCGGCATGGGGCGCGGGCGCGTCGCCACGATCATGGCGCTCGAGACCGTGATCGTCTCGGTCGTGGCCTTTGTCGCCGGCATTGTGCTGGGTATGGGACTCTCCCAGCTCATGACGTTCTTTACGGCCTCGTTCTTTAAGACACAGATTGCCAATTTCCACTTCTTTTTCTCGGTGCATGCGTTCAATCTGACCCTTGCCTGCATGCTCGTAATGTTTGTGCTCACGCTACTGCTGAACCTTCGCGCCGTGCGTCGTACCAAACTCATCGAGCTTATGGGTGCCGAGCGTCGCAACGAGAGCATCAAGACACGCAACCCCTGGATCGCGATTGCCATCTTTGCCGTGGGCGTGGTGCTTGTGGGCGTGGCCTATTACCGTCTGCTACGTGATGGGTTCCCGCTAACCGCGACGGACAGCAAGCTGCAAGAGGCCATGAACCAGTTTGGTATTACGACCGCTATGGTTACCGTGGGCACCTTTGCCCTGTTCTGGGGACTCTCGGGCATGCTCATCAAGCTGCTGCAGAGCCTGCGCAGCGTGTATTGGCGCGGCCTCAACATGTTTACCGTGCGCCAGCTTGCGGCCAAGGTCAACACGGTGTGCTTTTCGATGGGCGTCATCGCGATGCTCCTGTTTTTGGCCATCACCTCGGTGACGTGCGGTATGTCGATTGCCAATGTGATGAACGAAAACCTGGAGCGCTATAACCCTGTTGACGTGTCTCAGACGTATGTCTATTACACGCCCGATACGCTCGACTACTACAAAGAATATGTCAATCCGTCTGAAGCCGACCGCATGGTGCTAGCCGATACAACGGTCGATTTGTACTCCGCATGGCACGGCAAGGGCAAGTCGGCGGACAACAACGACGAGACCGGCAAGAAGGTCAATATCGCCGATGTTGCCGGTGAGCATGTTCAGATCGATTCGTATCTGAGTTACCCGTTTGGCGGTTCGAATCCTTCGGTGTCTGCGGGTGAGATGTGCAAGACCATGGGCGAAAAGCTCCCCAAGGCGCTCGGGGGTAGCAATGCCGATACGATGGGTCTGTTTGTGACGCCGGCGAGCCAGTACAACAAACTGCGCCAGATGATGGGCGAGGAGCCGGTGAGCATTGGCCGCGACCAGTACCTGCTTACGTGTGATATGGGCGGTGGGCTGGGCGACCTGTACACCAAGTACATGGCCGGCGGCCATACCCTCACCTTGGGCGGGCATGAGCTCAAGCCCGCAACCGATAAGTCGGACAAGGACACGGCGGCCATCGCCAACTCGGCGATGGGCAGTAATCCGGGTACCGTCGTCGTTGCCGACGAGCTGTTGTCCCAACTTAATCTGCAGCCGTATTCCAGTAGCCTGCTCGTTAATTACAAACAGGGGATGGATACGACCGAGGCAGACGAGAGCATTAAATACACTTTGCTCGACAATCTGCTCGTTGACGGCAAGGAGCCGGGGTCATGGGGAATCTTCATCACACGCTCCGAGATGTACACGCAAGCAGCGCAAATGAACGGCATGATTAGCTATCTGGCCATCTACATTGGCTTTGTATTGGTCGTTGCATGCGCGGCGATTCTGTCGATCCAGCAACTCTCCAACGTGGCCGACGGCAGCCGCAGCTATCGTGTGCTGGCACAGATCGGCTGTGAGGACCGCCAGATTCGCCATTCGGTGATGGCGCAGCAAGCGGTATTCTTCCTGTTCCCGCTGGCAGTGGGCCTGGCGCACTCCTTTGTGGCACTTAAGGTGATCATCGAGCTGGTGAGCATATTCGGAAATATGAGCATCGGTGGCACCGTGGGCCTCACCTGTGCAATCTTCCTGGCAGCCTACGGCGGCTACTTCCTGGTGACCTACCTCATGAGCACCGGCATGGTGCGAGCCGCCATCGCCACCCGCTACAGCGAGTAACTCGTTCAGCTTGGAATTATCGTAGGTTGACCATAGGTCAGCGAAAACGCCCCTAAGCGAGCAAGGTGACGTGAAAGAGGAGGGAAGCGTACTTCGGTACGCGACCGACGATTGAACGTCAGATTGCCGCTTAGGGGCGTTTGCAGCGTCGAGCCGTTACGCGGTTTGGTAAAACCGCGTAACTTCATCGTAGAAGCACGCTTGCGGGCGGCGGATGCTCGTCTCCTGTCGCCCGCTCACCGAGGCCCGGCAATTGCCTTAATATCTTAAGGACCTCGATTTGTCCAAGACTGAGCGAAGGAGCTCATCATGAGCGACGGAAAGAAAAAGCTTTCCTTCTTGACGGTCATCTCGACCATCATCTGCGTCGTCTTCGTTTGCGAGGCCGCCGCACCTGCTGCTGCCATTGGCAACCAGCAGTTCTTCTGGTGGATCTTCCTGATTCTGACCTTCCTGCTCCCTTATGGCATGGTCGTTGCCGAGCTCGGCACTACCTATGACGGTGAGGGTGGCATTTACGACTGGGTACGCGATGGCCTGGGCGACAAGTGGGGCGCCCGCATTTCGTACTACTACTGGGTTAACTACCCGCTGTGGATTGCCTCGCTGGCCACTATGTTCCCGGACATTTTGGGCATGGTCTTTGGCGTCGAGTTCAATCTGATTGCCAAGATTGGTATCGACCTTGCCTTTGTGTGGATCGTCTATCTTATGGGTCGCTCCAAGGCTGCCGACTCCGAGTGGGTCCTGAACGGCGGCGCCATCATCAAGGTTGCCGTTGCCGTTATCGTCGGCGCTTTGGGCATCTGGTACGCCATGGAGAACGGCTTTGCGAACGATATGTCCGCTGCCACCTTCTTGCCCGAGCTCACCAACACCAACGCGCTTGGCTACCTGTCGATCATCATCTTTAACTTCATGGGCTTCGAGGTCATCTGCACCATGACCGACGATATGGCCGATCCCGCTCGCGATATCCCCAAGGCTATCATCGTCGGCGGCCTGTCCATCGCCGTGATCTACTTGTTCGCTGGCTTTGGCATCGGCGCTGCTGTGTCGGCCGATTCCATCGATCCCGACTACGGCATGATCTACGCTGTCCAGACTATTGTGGGCGATTCCATGATCTTTAAGGTCATCTGCATCGCCTTCCTGATCACGCTGTTCGCCAACATGGCTGCCTGGTCCTTCGGCGTCAACTCCGTCGCTCGCTATGCTGCCGAGCATGGCAACATGCCCAAGGTCTTCGCCTCGATGATCTCGGATGACGACATGCCCAACGGCGCCAACCTGGTCAACGCCATCGTTGCCTCCCTGGTGCTGTGCCTGCAGCTGGTTCCCATCGACGCCATCTCCAACGGTGTCTTCTGGATGCTCTTCGGTACCTCCGTTGTCTTCCTGCTGCTGACCTACATCCCGATGTTCCCGGCATTCCTCAACCTTCGTAAGAACGACCCCAACCGTGAGCGTATCTTTACGTTCCCGTTTAAGGGCGCCATGATGAAGGTCATGCTGGCTATTCCCTGCATTGAGCTGATTCTGGCTATCGTTGCAACGCTGATTCCGTTCTCTGTCGATGAGATTGGCGATAAGGTCCCGATGATCGTCATCTTCATCGTGCTCTTGCTTATTGGCGAGGTTGTCCGCGTCGTCAGTGCTAAGGGCCGCGAGACCGAGTACAAGGGTCTCACTCCCGAGCTGGCTGCTCAGCGCCTCGCTGAGGAGTCCGAGGAGGACTAGAGCACCCGGATTCGGGGCTCCAACCTTCCTCGCGTACCAACGTACGCTTCGTCGGGCTTGTCGCTCCCGACTCGGGACGCTCTAGCCTCTTCGGAGGCGTGCCCAAGCAACAGGTTTGCTAACCTTTCTCTGAGGTGGGTGTGAGCTATTGCTCCGGTAACCACCGCCCGCCCCAATCTCTCTTCCGTATCCTTCGTGCGTTTTGTCTCCGCGCACCGGGTTACGTCGTCGCTTGCCGGTGCGACATCCGTGAAAACCGGTGCCAGGCGCCCCGACCTTTGCCGGGGAATGGGCGCCTACCATCTCTTGGTTTTAGGCTGAGGGTAACCCGCCCGCAGCAAGCGATCGTTCGATTTGGAGGAAATCTTATGCGTACGATCACCGAGTCCGAGTCCACCCCTAAGGCCGACGGCTTCTTTATGCCCGCTGAGTTCGCTCCGCAGGATCGCGTGTGGATGGGTTGGCCCCACCGCACCGACACCTGGGCCCACGGCGCCAAGCCGGCTCAGAAGCAGTATGCCGCCATCGCTCGCGCCATCGCCGAGTTCACCCCGGTCACCATGTGCGCAAACCAGGCCGACTACGCCAACTGCAAGGCCGCCTTTGAGGAAGACGAGAACGTCACCGTTATCGAGATGACCACCGACGACGCTTGGTTCCGCGACACCGCTGCCACTTTTGTTATCAATGGCAAGGGCGATAAGCGCGCCAACCACTGGCACTTCAACGCCTACGGCGGCCTCGTCGACGGCCTCTATTTCCCGTGGGACAAGGACGAGCAGATTGCCCTTAAGATGGCTGAGCTTTCCGGCTGCCGTCGCTATCGTCCCGATGACATGATCCTCGAGGGCGGCTCCATTACCGTCGACGGCGAAGGCACCGTGGTCGTGACCGACCAGTGCCTGCTTTCCCCGGGCCGCACCTGCTCTGCGGTTCTGGAGGAGGAAGAGGATCCCGAGTCCATCTGGCCCAAGTTCCACAAGAAGTTTGAGCCCTGGAGTGAGGAACTTCGCGCCTATATGGACGAGCACCTCAAGGATTACCTGGGTGTCGAGAAGGTCATCTGGGTTAAGGAGGGCATCGACCCCGAGGAGACCAACGGCCACATCGATGATGTCGCTACGTTCATCGCTCCGGGCGTCATGGCCTGCATCTGGACCGACGATCCCGAGTATCCGTTCTACGAGCAATGCCATGCTGTCTACGAGACCCTTTCCAACGCCGTTGACGCCAAGGGCCGCAAGATGAAGGTCTACAAGCTCTGCATGCCTGTGAACCCGCTGTTCATGGACCAGGCTTCCTGCGACACCATCGACGCCGACGAGAACGCCGAGCCGCGCGTTGCCAACGAGCCGCTGATCGCCTCCTACATGAACTACCTGGTCACCAACCACGGCGTTATCGTCCCGCAGTACGGCGACGAGAACGATCAGCTTGCCGTTGACACGCTCCAGAAGATCTACGACGAGGTCTGGGGCGAGGGCGTCTACAAGTGCGTCGGCGTTCAGTCCGAGCAGGTCGTCTTCGGTGGCGGAAATATCCACTGCATTACGCAGCAGGAGCCCTCGGCGTAACTGTCTGTCTTCCCGAGGCACGGCACCTTGCCCTTCAATCGTCGGGCATGACCCTTAAGGTCTATGCCCTCCTCTTTCGCGGGAATCTGCCGCACCTCGGAAACCCAGCCGATCAATCGGACCGACGTAGCTAGCTATCGCATTAGTCATTGGTGCCAACCCTGGCAACAATGCAGGTCGAAAAACGTCAGCGAAAACCCGCCAGAGCGAGCAAGGTGCCTTGAAACGAGGCGGCATTGATCTTTTGATCATGCCGCCGAAGTTGAAAGGCAGATTGCCGTTCTGGCGGGTTTGCAGCGTCGAGCCGTTACGCGGTTTGGTAAAACCGCGTAGCTAAATACGTTCCGCGATCTCGTGGATGAGGTAGTCGGTCTTTTCCCAGCCCAGGCACGGGTCGGTGATCGACTTGCCAAAGACGCCGCCGTCGACCGGCTGGTTGCCGTCCTCCAGGTAGGACTCGATCATAAAGCCCTTGACCAGCTTGGAGATGGATTCGTTGCGGCGGCAGCTGTCGAGCACCTCCTTGCAAATGCGATACTGCTCCAGCGGACGCTTGCCCGAGTTGTCATGGTTGCAGTCGATGACCGCTGCCGGATTGGCATAGCCGGCATGCTCGGTATAGCGTTCGGCCAAGCGTTCCAGGTGTTCGTAGTGGTAGTTGGGGTAGGTGCGCCCATCGAGACCGATGTAGCCACGCATAACGGCGTGTGCGAGCGGATTGCCGTCGCACTCGACCTCCCAGTTGCGGAAGATGAAGCTCTGGTGCGCCTGGGCGGCGTAAATGGAGTTGAGCATAACGGTGGTAGAGCCGGCAGTGGGATTCTTCATGCCGACGGGTACCGAAATGCCGCTCGACACCAGGCGATGCTCTTGGTTCTCGACCGAGCGTGCGCCCACGGCAACATAGCTCAGCAGGTCAACGAGGTATTGGTAGTTGGACGGGTAGAGCATCTCATCGGCGGTAAAGAAGCCGGTCTCCTCGATGACGCGCAGGTGCATGTGGCGGATGGCCTTGACGCCCTCGAGCAGGTCGTCGGGAGCCTCGGGGTTGGGGTTGTGCAGAAGACCCTTGTAGCCGGTGCCCTTGGTGCGCGGCTTATTGGTGTAGACGCGCGGAATGATGATGAGCTTGTCCTTGACCTCCTCGGCGGTCTTGGCCAGTCGGTTCATGTACTCAAGCACCGAATCCTCGCGGTCGGCAGAGCACGGGCCGATGATGAGCACCTTGCGTGCGTCCTCGCCGGTAAAGACTTTGGCGACCTCGGCGTCAAATGCCTGCTTTTTGGCGGTAAGCTCGGCAGAAAGCGGCATTTCCTCGCGGATCTCCATGGGGATCGGCAGCCTGCGTTTGAATTCCATGGCCATAGGGGCCTCCTCAATCTATAGAAAGAGCAATAAGCGTATTGTCGAGTGTTCGGCATTATCCGCTGTCGCACGCTAAAGTGCAAGCCCTTGTCACCCCGAAACCGACCAAAAAGGGACAGGTTTATTTTGGTCGGTTTTATCTGGGCAAACGTCGGCGGATGCCGGGAGGGAGCGGCGCCGCGCGGGACCCTAAGGCTGTTGTCGGTTCCCTAGGAAATACCCTGTGGGCAAAAAATGCCAAATATGAGTACGGTTGCTATCTTAGTATCATATTGCCTTCGCAAAATAATAGACATAACAGCAAAATATGTTCATTAACGCAAACACATATAAGTCCGCTATGGTGTTGTTTGATCAATTTAGGGACGCGTGTAAGCCGTGGGAGCGGCATTTGAGGCGGTTTTGGCTGTTACTAAAAAGGTAACAGTACTCATATTTGCCCTTTTTTGCCCACGGGGTCTGGAAAGCGCCGTCAGTGAGGTCTCAGGGAAGGCGTTTCGAGGCTCGAAGGACACAAAACGGGGGTGCAGGTTGTCCTGCGCCCCCGTTTTCTTGGCATTGCGGTTGTTTGCCGCCGGTTTTTACGCCGCTTCGTCGAACTGCGAGTTGTACAGGTCGGCGTAGAAGCCGCCCTGGGCGAGCAGCTCGTCGTGCGTGCCCTTCTCGACGATGTCGCCGTCGCGAATCACCAAGATCACGTCGGCGTTGCGGATCGTGGACAGGCGGTGCGCGATGACAAAGCTGGTGCGGCCCTGCATCAGCGCATCCATGGCGCGCTGAATAAGCTCCTCGGTACGGGTATCGACGTTGGAAGTCGCCTCGTCCAGAATCAGTGCCGGGCGGTCGGCCAAAATGGCACGGGCGATGGTCACGAGCTGGCGCTGACCCTGCGACAGGTTGGTGCCCTCCTCGTTGATCATAAAGTCGTAGCCACCGGCGAGCGTATGAATAAAGTGGTCGCAGCGTGCGGCGCGCGCAGCGGCCTCGACCTCGGCATCGCTCGCGTCGGGGCGTCCGTAGCGGATGTTCTCGCGGATGGTGCCGTTAAACAGCCAGGTGTCCTGCAGCACCATGGCAAACTCGCCGCGCAGTGCCGCGCGGTCCCAGTCGCGCACATCGACGCCCTCGACACGCAGCGAGCCGCCGTCCACGTCGTAGAAGCGCTGCAGCAGCTTAATGAGCGTGGTCTTGCCGGCGCCGGTGGGGCCGACGATGGCGATGGTCTGGCCGGGCTGCGCCTCGCAGCTAAAGTCGTGGATGATGGTCTTGTCGGGCGTGTAGCCAAACTTCACATGGTCAAACTCCACGTGGCCGGGGCGCTTCTCAGGGATCTGCGCGTCGGCCTTCTGCTCCTCCTCGGGTGCGGCCAAAAACTCAAACACACGCTCGGTGGCAGCTGCCATCGACTGCATCGTGTTGCTCACGTTGCCCAGCTGCTGCACGGGTTGCGTAAAGTTGCGCACGTACTGGATAAAGCTCTGGATGTCGCCGGGCGTGGCATTGCCGGTCAGCGCGAGCTGCGCGCCCACCACGACAACGCCCACGTAACCCATGTTGCCCACCAGGCTCATAAGCGGCATCATCAGGCCCGACAGGAACTGCGAACGCCAGCCACTAATAAACAGGCGGTCGTTTTGACGGTCGAACTCCTCGATTGAGACCTCGGCGCGGTCGAACACCTGAATGACGTTTTGACCGGCAAAGTCCTCCTCGATAATGCCGTTGACGGCGCCCAGAACCTGCTGTTGCTCGCGGAAGTACGGCTGCGAGAAGTGAATCATTACGGTCAGGATAATCGCGGCTGCCGGCAGCGTGAGCACGGTGACGCCGGTGAGCGGCAGGCTGATCGAAAGCATCATGACGAGCACGCCGATAATCTGCGTTACCGACGTGATGAGCTGCGTCACGCTCTGGTTGAGCGACTGACCCAGCGTATCGACATCGTTGGTGATGCGGCTGAGTACGTCTCCCTTGCTGTGGCCGTTGAAGTAACTCATCGGCACGACGGCAATCTTGGCGGCGATTTCCTTGCGCATGCGGTAGCAGATCTTTTGCGTGACGCCGGTCATGAGCCAGCCCTGGACCAGGCTGCAGACAGAGCTCGCCAGATACAGGCAGAGCAAAAAGCCGAGCGTCTTGGCGATCCAGTCAAAGTCAACGTCGCCGGTGCCGTTGACCTTGGCGACCAGGCCTTCGAACAGCTTGGTCGTAACCTGGCCGAGCACCTTGGGTCCCACAATGTTAAAGATGACCGAGCACACGGCAAAGGCGACGGCGGCAAACACGGCAATCTTGTGCTGGCCGATATAGCCGAGCAGCTGCCTCATGGTGCCCTTAAAGTCCTTGGCCTTTTCGCCGCGACGCATGCCGCCCATGCGGCCCATGGGTCCACGCTGACGGGTGGGCTTGGGAATTTGGGTCTTGGTCTCGTCTGCCATTAGTGCTCGCCTCCTTCCGTAACGGCTGCAATTTCTTCTTGGGTAAGCCCCAGCTCCTCGGCGGAAAGCTGCGACTGTGCGATTTCCAGGTACGCCGGGCAGCTGCGCAGTAGCTCCTCGTGCGTGCCGGTGCCCACTACGTGACCGTCGTCGAGTACGATGATCTGGTCGGCGTGCATGATGGTCGCGATGCGTTGTGCCACGACCACGAGCGCGGCGTCGGTGACGTTTTTGGCCAGCTCCTCGCGCAGGCGCGCGTCGGTCTTGTAGTCAAGCGCGCTAAACGAGTCGTCGAACACCACGACCTCGGGCTTTTTGGCCAGGGCGCGGGCGATGGCCAGACGCTGGCGCTGACCGCCCGAAACATTGGAGCCACCCTGGCTGATGGGGGAGTCGTAACCGCCCTCGCGCTCGGCGATAAAGTCCTCGGCCTGGGCGATGCGCGCGGCCTGGTGCATGTCATCGTCGCTTACCATGTCGCCGGCAAACTTGAGGTTGCTCTTGACAGTGCCCGAGAACAGGCGACCCTGCTGCGGGATGTAACCAATGCGGCGGCGCAGTTCGGAAAGGGTCATGTCGCGCACGTCGATGCCGTCGAGCGAAATGCTGCCGCCCGTGACGTCGTACAGGCGCGGAATCAACTGCACGAGCGTGGACTTGCCCGAGCCCGTGGAGCCAATGATGCCGAGCATCTGACCGGCATGCGTGGTGAAGTTCACGCCGCTGATGACGTCGGCACGGGCATCGGGATACTGGAAGCTCACGTCGCGGAAGGTGAGCTCACCGCGCGGCGCGCTGGCCGCGGGCAGTTTGGGCGAGACAGGGTCGTTGATGCTCGTGGGGCAGGTGATGACCTCTTCCACGCGCTCGGCTGCGACCTCGGCACGGGGCAGAATGACCGACACCATGGTGAGGATCATAAACGCCATGACGATCTGCATGGTGTAGGAGATAAACGCCATCATGTTGCCGACCTGCATCACGCCGTCGGACACGCCCTGCGCGCCAAACCAGACGATAAGCACGGTGATGCAGTTCATGACAAGCATCATGAGCGGCATCATAAAGCTCATGGCGCGGTTGGTGTAGAGCTGCGTGGTCATCAGGTCGAGCGAAGCCTTGTCAAAACGCTCGAGCTCATGTTCCTCGCGGTTGAACGAGCGGATGGGCATAAGGCCGTCGAGCAGCTCGCGGGCGGTAAGGTTCACGCGGTCCACAAAGCTCTGCATCTTTTTGAACTTGGGCATGGTGAGGCCCATGAGCACGCCGACAACGGCCGAAACCGCGATGATGGCCACGGCGATGGTCCACTCCAGGCCGGTGTGGTTGGCCAGGACGCGCATAACGGCGACGATGCCCATGACGGGGGCCATCAGGCACATGCGGATAAACAGGGTTGCGGCCATCTGGATCTGCTGAATGTCGTTGGTGCAGCGGGTGATGAGCGAGGCCTGGCTAAACTTGCCCACCTCGGCCGGCGAGAAGTGCATAACCTTGTTGAAGGTCTCGCGGCGCAGGTCGCGGGCGATGGAGCAGGCGGTGCGCGAAGCCACGGCACCGGTCAGGATGGTGGCGACGAGCGAGATCAGGCACAGACCAAACATCGTGGTCGCCATGCGGCCCAGGTAGGCGTTCTGCACGTCGGCGGGGTCGATGCCCTGCGCCTTGTACTCGTCTTGCACATAGCTCACGGCGCGTTGGGTCACGATGGAGCCCGACATGGAGCCCATTTTATCCGCCATTTCGTTGGCGCCCTCGACGAGCTTGCTTTGGTCTACCAGACCGCCCTCGACACCCAGGCGCAGGCTCTTCATGGTGATCTTACCGCCGTCGGCATCAATCTGCTTTTGCATGTTCTGCGCCGCTGCGGCCTTCTGCTGCATCTCGGCGAGCTGCTCGGGCGTCATCGCCGCCATCTGCTCGGGGGTGGGCATGGCCTGGGCGGCGTCGCTGTCTTTTTCGCCGGACGTGCCGGTCATGTCGCCCATGGAGTCGGCGTCAATGCCCTGGTTGAACGAAAGTACGACAGTCTCGGGCAGGCTCATAATGTCGGCAATCTTGCCTCCATCGGCACGCTCTTCCTCGGTGCCCTTGTACGCTCGAATGCCGTTTTTGCCAGCCTTGCTAAACACGGCCTCCACAGCCTTGGCGTCCTTGGCGCTCATAAAGAGTTCGAGGTCGTCGAGCGATTCGGCGCGAATGGTGTCGGGCACGGGCGAGGCAATACCGCCTTGCTGCACGCCCACGTCGACGATGTCGCTCATATAGGTAGGCAGCGCCAGATCGGCGTTGCAGCTGATTACGATGAGTACGATAGCTGCGAGTAGTGCCAGGATATGCTTTTTAAAGAGCTTGAGAATCCTCACTCGGCATCTCTCCTTTCTTGATTGCGGTCGATAATTTCGTTGGCACGTCTTAGAAGGCGCACCATCTCTTGGGTATCTGTTTCGCCGAGCTGCTCGAGGAAGGCCGCGGTGCGGTCCTCGAATTCCCGGCGTTTGATTTCGATGACCTGGAATCCCTTGTCGGTCACCGTGACGTGTACGCGACGACGGTCGGTCTTTGAGTGCTCGCGCTCGACCCAACCCTTGGCCTCGAGGGCGCGCAGGATATTGGCGATACGGGCGCTCGAAACCCAGGCACGATCGGCGAGTTCGCTCGGTGTGAGTGAGCCGCCGGCGCGCATGAGGGCGCGCATGACGGCCATCTCGCCGCCGAGAGCTTTGTCCGCAAAGCGCGAAATTCGCTGATGCATGCTGCCAAACTCAGTTAAGAGCTGACGCCCAAGCTCATGGAAATCGGTATCTTCCATCGAAAACCCCTAACACTAGAAACTATTTCCGGTGAAAGATGATACCCTTGCACGCGCACCCTATACGGTAGATTTTTGGGTCATGCCTAGAAAACAATCTTTAGGCGACCTCCGTACACCGTCGGTATCAGCAAAGTTAGGGGTAGATCTCTGAGCACGTCCTAAAGCCCACTCAGAGGCACTTTACCCTGATAAAGCTGGCATAACAGCTAGAGTGAACGTCGTACAAAGGCAAGGAAAAAACCAAACAAATCGGTGAACGGTAGTTGTTCACGCTCGCATTTCCTGCGGATTTGTTAAAAATGCCCTAATGGTATAAAAAAAGAAACATATAACAGCCCTGATGAAGGGGGTGGCTATGTTATCCTTCTCAAACGGGTGAAATCTTGGGTTTTGGGTTGCAGTTCCAAGGTGGACAAACGTTTTTCCCTGTACCAACGTGTGGTGAAGAACGGAAGAAGCCGGTAGTGCAAGCCGATAATTCAAGAATTCAATAAGTAGCGGTGTGAGAGAGCGCCGCATTACACGTAACTAGGAGCGTGGTTACACAATGCAGGAGGCATGGGAAGGCTTCAAGGAAGGTATCTGGACGGGAGAGGTTGACGTCCGAGACTTCATCCAGAAGAACTACACCCCCTACGAGGGCGATGAGTCGTTCCTCGTAGGTCCGACCGAGCGTACCAAGGAGCTGTGGGGCGAGGTTCTCGACCTGCTGCTTAAGGAGCGCGAGCAGGGTGGTGTCCTCGATATGGACACCAAGACCGTTACGGGTATCGTGAGCCACCCCGCTGGCTACATCGATAACGCCCACCGCGAGAAGGAGACCATCGTCGGTCTCCAGACTGACAAGCCGCTCAAGCGCGCGCTGCACGTCAACGGTGGTATCCGCATCGCTTGCCAGGCTGCCAGCCAGCACGGCTACAAGGTCGACGAGAACGTTGTTGAGCGCTACACCTTTGAGCGCAAGACCCACAACGCCGGCGTCTTCGATGTTTACACCCCCGAGATGCGTGCTTGCCGCTCGGCTCACATCATCACCGGTCTGCCCGATGGCTATGGCCGCGGCCGCATCATCGGCGACTACCGTCGTGTTGCCCTGTACGGCGTCGACTACCTGATCAAGGACAAGGAGGCCCAGAAGGCTTCCACTCCGACGGTCATGACCGCCGACAACATCCGCGACCGTGAGGAGCTGCAGGAGCAGATCCGCGCCCTCGGCGAGCTCAAGATGATGGCCGAGACCTATGGTTTCGACATTTCCAACCCTGCTACCAACACGCAGGAGGCCATCCAGTGGATGTACTTCGCCTACCTTGCTGCCGTCAAGGAGCAGAACGGCGCCGCTATGTCCATCGGCCGTACCTCTACGTTCATCGACATCTATGCTGAGCGCGACCTTGCCAACGGTACCTTCACCGAGGAGCAGATCCAGGAGTTCGTGGATCACTTCATCATGAAGCTCCGCATGGTCAAGTTTGCCCGTACCCCCGAGTACCAGGCCCTGTTCACCGGCGACCCGCAGTGGGTCACCGAGTCCATCGGCGGCATGGGTGTCGACGGCCGTACGCTCGTTACCAAGATGAGCTACCGCTACCTGCACACGCTCGAGAACATGGGCACCAGCCCCGAGCCCAACATGACCGTTCTGTGGTCGACCCGTCTGCCCGAGAACTTCAAGAAGTTCTGCGCCAAGACTTCTGTCGCCAGCTCCTCGATCCAGTACGAGAACGACGACCTCATGCGCGTTTACCACGGCGACGACTACGGCATCGCCTGCTGCGTGTCCTCCATGCGCATCGGCAAGGAGATGCAGTTCTTCGGCGCCCGCGCCAACCTGGCCAAGTGCCTGCTGTATGCACTCAACGGCGGTGTTGACGAGGTCTCCAAGAAGCAGGTCGGCCCCAAGTATCGCGCCGTCGAGGGCGATACGCTCGATTACGACGACGTTGTGGCCAAGTACAACGACATGATGAAGTGGCTCGCTGGCGTGTACGTCAACTCGCTGAACATCATTCACTACATGCACGACAAGTACTGCTACGAGCGCATCCAGATGGCTCTGCACGACAAGCACGTGCACCGCTGGTTCGCTACGGGCATCGCTGGCCTTTCCGTCGTGGCTGACTCCCTGTCCGCCATCAAGTACGCCAAGGTCCACCCCGTCCGTGACGAGAACGGCATCATCGTCGACTTCGAGACCGAGGGCGAGTTCCCCAAGTACGGTAACGACGACGACCGCGTCGACCAGATCGCTCACGACGTTGTGCACCAGTTCATGGAGTACATCCGCATGAACGATACCTACCGCAACTCCGTGCCTACGACCTCGGTTCTGACCATTACCTCCAACGTCGTGTACGGTAAGAAGACCGGCTCCACGCCCGACGGCCGCAAGGCTGGCCAGCCGTTCGCCCCGGGTGCTAACCCCATGCACAAGCGCGATAGCCACGGCGCCATCGCTTCGCTGTCTTCGGTTTCCAAGCTCCCGTTCCGCGATGCTCAGGACGGCATCTCCAACACCTTCTCCATCATCCCGAGTGCGCTCGGCAAGGAGGACCAGGTGTTCTTTGGCGATATCGACCTTGATCAGCTGGGCGAGTAACTATTGTTAGTGCTATACTAACAATAACGATTACTGATTAGCGCGCCGGTTTCGGCCGGCGCCTATTAATCGAAGGAGACACATTATGAAGGTTTCTGAAGTTTCCGAGACTCAGGCCGATAACCTGGTCCACATGCTCGACGCTTACGCCGAGAAGGGTGGCCACCACCTGAACATCAACGTCTTCAACCGTGAGACGTTGCTCGACGCTCAGGCTCACCCCGAGAAGTACCCGCAGCTGACCATCCGCGTTTCCGGCTATGCCGTGAACTTCCACACGCTCACCAAGGAGCAGCAGGACGAGGTCATTTCGCGTACCTTCCACGACAAGTTCTAAAGGGTTCAACTCCTGTAGGATTACTGGGGCCGGTTTTGGGTTATTTCCCAAAACGTCCTCGGACATGCAAAGAGGCTCCGCTGCGCGCGTTGCGCGGCGGAGCCTCTTTGCGTCCTGCGGGATGTTTTGGGAAATAACCCAAAACCGGCCATGTGGGGTCCTTTGGAGTCACCCTTTAGGCGGAACTCTCCTAATTATTTGGATGAGTCGTTTACTTACTTGTACTGTTACCGTCTTCCCGCTCTTGTTGGGGTATGCTTTGTTCGTATGTAAACGTATGACATGTTGATGGGGGAGGGTGCTATGGCTCGCGAGAGTGCTCGTTCTAAGGATACGGCTAAGCCTGGCATCAAGGAAGTTGCGGCGGTGGCGGGGGTTTCGCCTACTACGGTATCTCGCGTGCTTAATAATCGCGGCTATATTAGCCAAGAGACCCGCGATAAGGTCCATGCCGCGATGAAGCGCATCAACTATACGCCCAACGATATCGCCCGTGCCATGCTCAACGGTCGCCTGAATCTTATCGGTATGATCGTCCCCTATGTCAGCAGTCCGTTTCATGCCCAAGTGGTTCAAGTCATTGAGCATACCCTGGCCGAAAACGGTTTTAAGATGCTGCTGTGCAATAGCGCCAATCGACCCGAGCTTGAGCGCTCTTATATCGACATGCTTCGACGCAATATGGTTGATGGCGTCATCGTCAACTCGCTTAATATCGGTGCCGAGGCGTATGCCGAGATGGGTTTGAGTCTGGTTGGTATCGACTGCGACCTTGGCGAGGCCTCTGTTCAGATTGCGAGCGACAGCTATAGTATCGGCGAACTTGCCACGCGTCGCCTGATCGATGACGGGTGTTCGCGCATCCTGTGCCTGCGCAGCAATAGCCGCATGCGCATGCCTGCCAATAAGCGTACCGATGCCTACCTCGATGTTGTTGAGCAGGCCGGTTTGCCCGCGCTTGTCCGTGAGGTCGAGTTCGTTAAGCCCGACGACGAAAAGAGCGCGGTCGTTGCGAAGATCCTCGATGAGAACCCCGATATTGACGGCATCTTTGCGGGAGACGACACGATGGCGGCTATCTGTCTTAACGTGATGAAGCAGCGCGGCTTGAGCGCTCCGGGCGATATTAAGGTCGTGGGCGCGGATGGTGCCCGCCGCACTATGACGTTTATGCCTGACTTAACAACCGTTCGCCAAGATATCGATCGCATCGGAGAGCTCGCGGCGCAATCCATCATTGCTCTTATTAACGGCGAAAAGCCCGAATCGAATATCAAGCTCCCCGTTGAACTCATTGAGGGTAAAACCGCGTAGTTCATCCCGTGCCAAAAGAATTCCTCAAACACCTCTGATGACCGTTCGCCGGCATATGTCAACCGTTTGCCGACGACTGGAACTGCGAAAAGACGTATTGGTGTGAAAACGTTTGACATATGAAAACGATTGACATATCTTGCAGTTGTACCGAGTTAGTATCTCGTGAGAAAGGAAGTCTCGGATGCACAAGGTGTATTACCAGCCTGAGGGAATTTGGGTAGGCGACATCATGCCGTACGGCGAGGACGGCACGTTCTATCTCTATCATCAGCGTGACACGCGAAACCCCGGACCTTTCGGAGAGCCGTTTGGCTGGGCACTCGCGACAACCAAGGACTTCGTCAATTACAAAGACTTTGGCGAGAGCCTTGAGCGTGGCGGCGACGAGGAAGTCGACCAGTATGTTTATGCCGGCACGGTGTTTAAGGTGGGCGACAAGTACCATGCGCTCTACACTGGTTGCAATCGCGATAAGGTCAAGGCACGCTTGATGAAGCAGGTTCTTCTTCACGCAACGAGTGACGACGCCGTCAAGTGGGAGAAGAACATCGCCGAGACGCTGCTTCCGCCCCAGGAGGGTTACGATGACCGCAACTGGCGCGATCCCTTTGTGCTTTGGGATGAGGAGAACGAAGAGTACATGCTCATCCTCGGCACGCGTGTGGGCGAGGACAAGCGTCTGATGACCGGTCGTCTGGTCAAGTTCACCTCCAAGGACCTGGATACCTGGGAGTTCCAGGGCGACTGGTGGAATCCGGGCCTGTACACCATGTTCGAAATGCCTGATCTCTTTAAGATGGGCGACTGGTGGTATCTGGTGTTCTCCGAGTACAGTGATGGCAACAAGACCCGTTACCGCATGTCTCGCTCTATCAACGGTCCTTGGATCACTCCTGCGGACGATTCCTTCGATGGCCGCGCGTACTATGCCGCGCGTACCGCATTTGATGGCGAGCGCCGCGTTCTCTTTGGTTGGGTTCCTACGCGTGACGAGGGCGGCGACCCCAGCTCTTACCTGTGGGGTGGCACCTTTATGCCTCTCGAGATCGTTCAGCGTGCCGACGGAACGCTCGGCACCAAGCTCCCTGACAGCATGCTTGGCGCCTTTGGCGAGGCTAAGGCAGTCGAGGCCTTTGAGCTTTCCTGCGAGTCGGGCAAGGTCGAGCAGGTGCTCGCCGCGGATGCCGGTTCCACCTATATGCTCGATGCCGACATCGAGCTCGCCGGTGACGCTGCCGGCTTCTCGGTGAAGCTTGCCGAGGACGCCGAGTCCGGTCTTGCCTATGAGTTCCGCGCCAACCTGCGTGAGGGCAAGCTCGAGTTTACGGCGGCCCCCCAGTATCCGTGGTTCCAGGTCAACAACATGGGCCTCGAGCGTCCGTTGTTCTTTAAGGGCGAGGGCACTCATCATGTGCGCCTGGTCGTTGACGACGATATCGCGACCATCTTTGTCGATGATGTTGCGCTTAACGCGCGCTTCTGCAATAAGCAGGGCCAGGGTGTGGCACTGACGGTCACCGACGGTACGCTCAAGTGCGCAAATGCAACGATCGCGTCTCTGTAATGGCATCAAAACGTTTTATGATTTCGTAAGGGAATGGAGAGGAACATGGACTACAAAGTAGTGTCTCAGCAAGTCGTCGATAACGTCGGCGGTCTGGAGAACATCGAGGGCGCCACGCATTGCGTTACGCGTCTGCGTCTGGTGCTCAAGGATACGAGCAAGTACAACAAGGCCGAGCTCGAGAACATCGATGGCGTCAAGGGCGTGCTGTACAACAGCGGCCAGCTCATGATCATCTTCGGTACCGGTACCGTCAACAAGGTCTACGATGAGTTTATGGCTCTGACGGGCGTTAAGGAGATCAGCGCTTCCGAGGTCAAGGGCGCCGAGGCGGACAAGAAGGGCAAGTTCTTCTCGGTCCTCAAGGTATTCTCGGATATCTTTATCCCCATCATTCCCGCTTTCGTCGGCGCTGCTATCATCATCGGCCTTAAGTCGCTGATCGTTGCCAACGGCCTCTTTGGCATGGAAGGCAGCCTCGCCGATCACAGCGAGTTCCTCAAGAACCTCGCAAGCTTCTTTGCCATTATCGCCACCACGTTCGACTACCTGCCTGTCCTGGTTATGTACAGCGCGGTCAAGCGTTTTGGCGGTAACCCGATCCTGGGCATCCTCGTCGGTATCGTCATGGTTCACCCGAGCCTTATGAACCGCAACACGTTCGTTATGGACCCGACGGGTGCTGAGTATTGGAACTTTGGTCCGCTATCCATTCCCATGGTTGCTTTCCAGGGCGGAGTATTCCCTGCAATCCTGACTGCCTGGTTTATGGCCAAGGTCGAAAAGATTGCCCAGAAGTACATCCCCGAGGTCGTTTCGTTCGTCTTTGTCCCGACCGTTACCCTGATTCTTGCTAACGTCGCCCTGTTCACCGTGTTCGGCCCGCTCGGCAACCTGATCGGTGACGTCCTCGCCGGCGTAATCGATATCCTGTACAACAGGATGGGCGTCTTTGGTGCCTTTGTCTTCGCCGCGTTCCTGCAGCCGCTCGTCGTTACCGGTACGCATCAGTTCATCCAGGGTATCGAGGCAAACCTTGTTGCCACGACTGGCTTCAACTACATCCAGGCCATCTGGTCGGTTTCCATCATCGCCCAGGGCGGCGGCGCCATCGGTATGTACCTCATTCACAAGAAGCACTCCAAAGAGCGCAACATCTGCATGTCGTCCTTTATCCCGACGCTGGTCGGAATCTCCGAGCCCGCTATCTTTGCTGCAAACATGCGCTATTCGATCATTCCGTTCATCTGCGCATGCATCGGTGCAGGCTGCGGCGGTGCCTTCGTCAAGCTCTTTGAGGTGCGCGCTATCGGTCAGGGTCTGACCGGCGTGCTTGGCCTGCTCATCGTCACGCCCGAGACCCTCGTGTGGTATGTGGCTGGCAATCTCATCGCCTTTATCGTGCCGATCGTCTTGATCTTTGCCTACAACAAGGCAAAGGGCGTGCCGACCACCGATGAAGAGGGCGCTGGCGCTGGCTTCGACGTTAGCTTCTAGTTGAGCCGTTCAGTGTAATCTGAGGATAAGTCCATTTGAGGAAGGGCGTTCGACTCGTGTGAGTCGAGCGTCCTTCCCCATAGACGAGAAAGTCAACGGCGATGTTAAATCAAAAAAACAAGGTGACACGCGCGGACTATGAGCAGTGGCGTGTCGGACAGGATGAGACGGCGGCTCGCATCGCGTCCGACCCCGATAGGCTTCTGTTCCATGTGGAGCCTGAGCTTGGCTGGCTCAACGACCCCAACGGTTTGGTTCAGATTGGTGATACGTATCACATCTATCATCAATACGATCCGTTCGATGCTGCGCATGGCGGTCCAGTGCTTTGGAACCATCTGACGACAAAGGATTTTGTGACGTACGAGAATCACGGCCCCGTGCTGTTCCCCGATTCCGATTTGGATTCGAGCGGAGCGTATTCTGGTTCTGCCTTTGTACGTGATGGCAAGATTCACTACTTCTATACCGGCAACGTCAAGCATTTTGACCGCGATGATTACGACTACGTGTTGACGGGCCGTGAGCAAAACCAGATTCATATGGTTGCCGAGAATCCCGACGAATTGGGCGAGAAGCGCATGGCTGTTGGACCAGTCGATTACCCCGACGATATCGGTACACACGTGCGCGACCCCAAGATCCTTGAGCACGATGGTATCTACTACATGGTTCTGGGCGCTCGTACGAAAGACGACCGTGGCTGCGTGCTTGTCTATACTTCGCGTGATTTAGGGGTCTGGAGCTATGCGACGCGCATTGAGCTGGGCGAGAAGTTTGGCTTTATGTGGGAGTGCCCTGATCTGTTTGAGCTTGATGGCGAGCTTATTCTCGTTTGCTGCCCGCAGGGTGTGCCTGCCGATGGTTGGCGTTACCGCAATCCGCATCAGTGCGTGTGGTTCCCCATCGAGGCCGATTGGGAGGCGCCGAGCTTTAAAATCGTCGGGCAGGGCATGCCCCCGATGGTCGATGCCGGTTTTGATTTCTATGCTCCGCAGTCCTTTGAGGATGCTGCAGGCCGGCGTTTGATGATCGGATGGTCGGGTTGCCCCGATGCGACGGCAGAAAACCCGACGGTGGCGCGCGGGTGGCAGTGCGCGTTGACGGTGCCGCGAGAGCTGAGCATGCGCGATGGTAAGCTCTGCCAGCAGCCGGCGCACGAGATTGAGAGGATGCGCGGCGACTGCGTTCGCGCGACAGGCGGTGAAACCGTTGAGGAGCCGGGCCGCCTGTTTGATCTTGTGGTTTCCTGTGAGGGCGCCCAGGTGATCGAGCTCGAAATCCGCAAGGGTGTCTTTGTGCGTTATACGGACGGGATGCTTACCCTCGATATGGGTGACGAAGGCTATGGGCGCGACCAGAGGTCGATTGAGCTCGGCGAGCTTCGCGACCTACGCGCGCTTTCGGACACTACGATGGTCGAGATTTTTGCAAATGGCGGCGAGGCGGCACTTACGAGCCGTACCTATTCGCCGGCGGTTCCGGCGATGGAGCTGCACGCCGAGGGTGCGGCATCGATGAATTTCTACCGCCTCGTGCATTAACCGTGCGTGGAGCACGATTGGATTTGCTGGACGGAATGTGTCGCAGTTGTCGCGGCCAACTACCGCTTACCGCATATAGTGACCGTTTGCGGAATAAGTAACACTCCTTAATAAACCGTGTAGAATCTCAGATAAGCACGGAGTTTTCCAGGGAGACGCTGTCCTTTGTTATGTGCAAAGGGCGGCGTCTCTTTGGCGCTTGGGGGTCGTTCTGTAGCAGGACGGCGGGCGTGTGTCACATATTAAAAAGCCAACGTCGAGATGGGTCGTGATAATAATGGGCAAGTACATAATCGTGGTTGAATCTGGTTCGGATGTGACGCCAGAGCTCTGCGAGCGCTACGGCATCGTGCGCGTGCCTATGCATGTCACGATTGGTGACGAGACCGTCGAGGACGGCTCGATCGATCCGCTCGAGATTTATTCGCGCTGCAACGAGTTTGGCGTGATGCCCAAGACCAGCGGCTGTGCGCCGGCAGATTTTGCGCATGTGTACGACCGCATCCATGCCGAGCAACCCGACGCGACCATTCTGCATCTTGCATATTCCGAGGCCACGACCTGCTCGCATCAATCATCGAAGATCGCCGCCAAGGGTCGCGACTACGTCTACTCCATGGACACGCGTTTTGTCTCGGTGGGCCAGTCGCTTGTTGTCGTCGAGACCGCCAAATACATCGAGGCTCACCCCGATGCCACCGTCGACGAGATCTTCGCCTTCGCGAACTCCGTCATGGACCGCGTGCTGCTGGGCTTTGTTCCTACCGATCTTGCCTTCCTTAAGGCGGGCGGTCGCTTGTCCAACGTCGCATTCCTTGGCGCACATCTGCTCAAGATTAAGCCCTGCATTGAGGTGACGGGCGGCAAGTTCGTGGCGACCAAGAAGTTCCGCGGCTCTATGCTCAAGTGCGCCCGCGCCTTTATTGACCACATGGTTGCGAAGGGCGAGATCGACTACTCGCACATTGGCCTGGCGTATTCGGTAGGCCTTTCCCAGGAGCTGCGCGACGACATGGAAGTCTATGCGCACGACCTGGGCTTTAAGGACATTACCTGGACTCAGGTCGGCGGCGTCATCTCGAGCCACTGCGGCCCGACCGCCTTCGGTGCGGTGCTCACGCTTAAAGCGTAAAGGCCGCAGGCGAGCGTTCTTCAGCCTGACATCTCGACGTAGACCCCAGCCATGGTGATGGGGGATAGATTAAAACGTGCCATTCTAGCCCGAGACGTTTAAACGCAAGCACATGGGCTAGAATGGCTCTGGCATTTTAATTGGTTGCATCCAAGGAGAGGCAAGGTAGCGCGAATGGCAGAAATGACGCTTGAGGGTGTGGACGCTCGTCCCGAGGACTCTGCGTTTGCCCTTGGCCGCGTGCATTCAATCGAGACGATGGGGACGGTCGACGGACCCGGCATCCGCTTCGTAGTGTTTGTCCAAGGCTGCCCCATGCGCTGTGCGTATTGCCACAACCCCGATACCTGGTCGGTTAACGGCGGCACGATGGTGACCGTCGAGCACCTTATGGACGAGTTCCAGAGTAACCATGAGTTTTACCGCAGCGGTGGTATTACGGTGTCCGGCGGCGAGCCGCTCCTGCAGCCTGAGTTTTTGGCCGACCTGTTCCACGCCATGCACAATAACCACGATGGTCGTGTGCACACCTGCTTGGATAGCTGCGGCTATGCGTTCGATCCCGCGCATCCCGAGAAGTTCGATGCCGTGCTCAACGAGACCGACATGGTACTGCTCGATATTAAGCATGCCGACCCGGTCGAGCATAAAAAGCTGACTGGGTGCGATCCCGCACGCATTCTGGCGTTTGGCGATGAGCTTGCACGTCGCAAGATCAAGGTCGTTATCCGCCACGTGGTGGTGCCGGGCATTACCGACACGGTGGAGGAGTGCGAGAAGCTCGGTCGCCTCATCGCTCCATGGCACAACGTGGTGGGCCTGGAAATGCTGCCGTATCACACGATGGGTGTCGTCAAGTACGAGCAACTGGGCATTCCCTATAAGCTCGAGGGCGTGCCCCAGATGGATACCGCGCGCATGCCCGAGTTGCGTAATGCCGTTATGACCGGCATGAAAAAGCGCCGCGCGGAGCTAAAAAACGCCATCGGCTAGCAAGTCTTTTGCTCCTCTACGATACCCGCGCTGCGGTGGTCTAGCGACTTCGTATTGCGCGGTTGAGTCAAAATGCTGGTACCATACCGTGGATAGCAGTTTTCACGGGTTTGGGGGATGGTATGCCTACCATCGCAATCATCGGTGCACTCGAAAAAGAGGTTGCGCAGATTAAAGAAGAACTGAACGGCGCTCGTGTGGCACAAGAGGCGGGCTTGACCGTTGTCAACGGCGAGCTCGACGGTTTGTCCGTTGTTGCTACGACCGCTGGCATGGGAACCGTAAACGCCGCGGCGGCAACGCAGCATCTCATCAGCAAATATGCCCCGCAGGCCGTTGTGTTTTCGGGCATTGCGGGTGGCCTAAACCCTAAGCTCCATATTAACGACGTGGTTATAGGCAAGTGCCTGCGCTATCTCGATACTGACACGGCGCTCATCGCCGAGTCGGCGCCGGGACTCGAGGAGTTTGTCTCGACGCCGGCGTTGGCTGATGTTGCCGCCGCCGTGCTTGCCGAGCATGGATTTGTGGATGCCTCGGCGGATGAGAATTCTGCGGAGAAGGACCCCAAGCAGTTCCTGTGTGGCACTATCGCCACGGGTGACCGCTTTGTTACGGGTGACGTCATGCGTAACGCTGCGATTGAGGCCACGCATGCCGATTGCGTCGAGATGGAGGGCGCGGCAATTGCGCACATCGCGGCCAAGAATGGTGTCGATTGCCTGGTGCTGCGCGCTATCAGCGATAATTGTGACGAGGCATATGACGCGTTTTGCGAGCGCGAGTTCGATCTGGATGAGTACGCTCGCACCGCGAGCGGCATCACGCTTGACATCGTTCGTCGTATCGCCGCCGCGCAATAGCACACCCGTTTTGTAAAAATCTACGACCAAGGAGTATCCATGGCCGATTCCATTAACTATCAGCTTGCCAAGTTTGTTGCCAGCTACGGCAAGGTTTCGCAGATCCCCGAGTCCACCTGTCCCGAGGTGAGCTTTGTGGGCCGCTCCAATGTGGGCAAGTCGTCTATCATGAACAAACTCTTTGGCCGCAAGAACCTGGTCAAGGTTTCGAGCACGCCGGGCAAGACGAGCAACATCAATTTCTTCGAGGCCGACGACGTGCACTTTGTGGACCTGCCGGGCTACGGTTTCGCCCGTCGTTCCAAGGCCGAGCGCGACCGCTGGGCCGAGCTTATCGGCGACTTCTTCGACTCAGAGCGCAGCTTTAACCTGGTTGTGTCGCTGGTGGACATTCGCCACGACCCCAGTAAACTCGACCATGACATGATCGACTACCTGCAGGGCAACGAGTTCAACTTTATCGTCTGCCTCACCAAAGCCGACAAGCTCAGCCGCACCCAGCAGGCCCGCCAGGCAGCAGCCATCAAAAAACAGCTCAACGTTCCGGCCGAGAACGTGATCATCACAAGCTCCCAGACCGGTATCGGCATCGATGAACTAAAAAAGCGCATCGCCGAGGCCTGCCTCTAGCAAGTGCTCCTTACCAGCAAGAGCCCCTGCCAATAAAAATCAACTATCAGCTCGGCGCCCCTTCAAAGCGTGGGTCCCTGTAGACGTCCTCAGCAAGGTAGGCGCAGGGACGGTCGGGATGTTCCCTCAAAATCATTCCGCAGCGCGAAGGCCCCTTGTCCGTCGCTCCGTAGGAGCAGGACAAGGGGCCTTCATGCGCGAGGACGATTTTGAGGGAACATCCCGACCGTCCCGGACAGGTATATGGGGAGGATGTCTACAGGTACTCGATTTGAGCGCCCTCGGTGTCGCACGTCAGAATGTGCGTGTCACACTTGGGGAACTGCTCGCGCAGCTTGACCTGCAGGAACTTCGCCACGATGGTGTCGTCAGTCACGGCCATGAGGGTCGAGCCGGAGCCACTGATCCAGATGGTCTTGGCGCCTCCGTTAAGGCAGGTGTCGCGCACGGCGTTGTAGTCGGGGATGAGGCGGCGGCGATAGGGCTCCTGGATGCGGTCGTCGTTGGCGGCGGCAATCAGGTCGAGGTCACCAGTCTCCAGGCCGCGCGTCATGCCGGCGATGCGGCCCATTTGCCATACGGCGGTGGAGAGTGGAATCTCCTGTGGCACAACCTTGCGGGCCTCGCTCGTATGCACCTCGTAGGGCGGAATCACGGTAATAAAACGCAAGCGATCGCTCACCTCATAGCGCAGGCACTGGGGGAGCGAATCAGTCGGCGTAAAGGAGCAGACGGCGCCGCCCAGGATGGCGGGGGCGACGTTATCGGGATGGCCCTCGACCTCGGTGGCGATGCGGACGAGTTCGGCGCGGTCGACGGTGTGGCCTGTCAGCGCGGCGGCAGCCATGATGCCGGCGACGACGCAGGTGGAGCTGGAACCCAGGCCGCGGGCGACGGGCACGTCGGTCTGAATGTCGATGGCAACGGGAAAAGCCGGCTCGCCCCATGCGGCCAGCGCATCGACAAAGCTGACGTAAACCAGGTTGTTCTCGTTTTGGAACTCTTCGGGGCAGCCCGTGATGGTGAGCTTGTCGGCGCGCTCGAAGGTGAAGTGCGAGTAGAGGCTGACGGCCATGCCGAGGGTGTCGTAGCCGATGCCTAGGTTGGCGCTGGTTGCTGGGACGGTGATTTTGATCATGTGGGTCCTCCTTGGCGGGTCTGACCGTTTAGTTCGCTGCTCGGGCAGTCCTGGCTCGCTCGGAAAGCACATTAAGTGCTTTCCGGCTCGTGCGGAACTCGCGACGAACTAAACGGCCAGACCCGCTCGCATGCTCGTCATCATCCCGAAAGCTAAATAAAAAGAAGGTGCGCCGGCTTGCGCCGGCGCTTAATAAGGGGTTTAGTTGGTTGCCATCTTTTTTGCAGCCTGCTCTACGTAGCTGGCCATCTCATCGACGTCGCAGACGTCTTCGAAACGGACGGGTTTGGATTCGAGTTCGGCGAGCTGGGCTGGGGCGACCGTGTTGGTTGCCTGCTCGAGCACGCGCATGGCCTCAAAGTCGTCCTTGGGAACGTCGAGGCCCAGGGCGTCGCAGCAGGCGCGCGGGAACTTGTAGGGGCTGGCGGTCGAAAGCAGCACGCGGGCCTTGGCGCCCTCGGCGGGGGCGACCTTTTCAAAGACGTGATAGCCGCAAGCGGTGTGCGGGTCGATCACATAGCCGTTTGCATCCCAGCAGTTCTTGATAGCAGCGCGGACCTCGTCCTCGCTGGCCCAGCCGCAGCCAAACACACTCTGGATCTTGGCCAGCAGCTCGGCGGGCACCTCATAGCGACCAGTCTGTGCCAGCTGCTCCATAAGGCCGGCAACGAGTTCGCAGTCGCCATCGGACAGGAAGTACAGCATGCGCTCCAGGTTAGAGCTGATGAGGATGTCCATCGACGGCGAGATGGTCGTGAAGAACGGACGGTTGCGGTCGTAGACGCCGGTGGTCAGGAAGTCAGCGAGCACGTTGTTCTTGTCGCTCGCGACGATGAGCTTGGCGACGGGCAGACCCATGCACTTGGCATAGTAGCCGGCCAGGATATCGCCAAAGTTGCCGGTCGGTACGCAGAACTCCACGGAGTCGCCGGCCTCGATGGCGCCGGCGCGCAGCAGCTGCGCATAGGCGGCAAAGTAGTAGACGACCTGCGGCACCAGGCGACCGACGTTGATCGAGTTGGCGCTTGAAAGCACCGTGCCGGCGGACTCAAGACGCTCGGCAAGCTCCTTATCGGCAAAGATGCGCTTGACGGCGCTCTGGGCATCATCGAAGTTGCCGCGGATGCCGCAGACGGCGACGTTGTCGCCCTCTTGCGTGGACATCTGCAGGTTCTGGACGCGGCTGACTTTGCCTTCGGGATAAAAGACGGTAATACCCGTGCCCGGAGCGTTGGCAAAACCGGCGAGTGCGGCCTTGCCGGTGTCGCCCGACGTGGCGGTGACGATCATGATGCGCTCGGCGCCGCCGTCCTTGGCGGAAGTGCGGGCCATCAGGCGGGGGAGCATCTGCAGGGCGACGTCCTTAAAGGCACTCGTGGGGCCGCCAAAGAGCTCCATCACATAGGTCTGAGGGGCGTCAGCGCCCGGCGCAGCGTCGAGTTTAACGAGCGGCGTAACCTCTTCACTCGCGAACGTGCCGCGGTATGCCTCGTCGACACACGCCGAAATTTCTTCGGCCGTGTAATCATTCAGTAACATTCCCAACACATCTTGAGCGATTTCAAAGTACGATTTATCTGCAAGCGAGCTGATATCGACCTGCTGGGTGCCGAGCTCGTCCGAGACAAACAGACCCCCGTCGGGAGCGATGCCGATACGGATTGCCACCTTACTTGAGCACGATAAAGTGCGTCCTCGTGTACTATGATAAGTTCCCATATAACACTGCTCCTCGGATGCCTTGGTCCCAATCGGTGAAACCATGGTATCAGAGCGTGCAAAATAGGTTCGCAGAGGCTTTTTAGAAAGGTAACCTCCAGCCCATGATTAAGATTGCCAAGTTTGGCGGCTCGTCGGTCGCCGACGCCGAACACTTCAAGAAGATCAAGGCCATCGTCGATGCCGACCCGGCTCGCCGTTTTGTGGTGGTTTCCGCCTGCGGTCGCCGTTTTAAGGGTGACACCAAGGTGACCGACCTGCTCTATCTGGTCAATGCGCACGTTAAGTACCACGTGTCGTGTGAGGAGCTGCTTGAGGACATTGGCCAGCGCTATTTTGATATCGCTGACGAGCTGGAGCTCACCTATCCCATCCGTGAGGAGTTCGCGGCCTTTGCCGAGCGCGCCCGCTCGGGCGGTTACTCCACCGAGGAGCTCGTGAGCCGCGGTGAGTACTTCACCGCTCGCCTGATGGCCGAGTACCTGGGCCTGCCGTTCCTGGATGCCGCGACGGTCGTTGCGTTCCATCACGACGGTACGCTCAGCATGAACCGCACCTCCGAGCTGGTGCAGGAGTACGGTCAGCAGGGCGGCTTTGTTATGCCCGGTTTCTACGGCGCGACGCGTGAGGGCCAGATCAAGCTGCTCGATCGTGGCGGCGGCGATATCTCGGGCTCGATTTTGGCTAAGTGCCTGGGCGCCGACCTGTACGAGAACTGGACCGACGTTTCGGGCTTCTATTCTGCCGATCCTCGCATTGTGCCCGAGGCTCAGCCCATCGCCCGCGTTACCTACGAGGAGCTGCGAGAGCTTTCGTACATGGGTGCGAGCGTCCTGCACGAGGAGGCCGTGTTCCCCGTGCGCGAGGCCGGCATTCCGCTGGTCATCAAGAACACCAATGCGCCGCAGGACCCCGGCACCATCATTAGCGAGACGGCTGATGAGGGCGAGGCGGAGCCCATCATTACCGGTGTGACCGGCAAGCGCGGTTTTGTCGCCATCAACGTTGCCCGCGACCGCACCAAACCCCGTGTCGGTTTTATGCGCCGCGCGCTTTCGGTCTTCGAGCGCTATGACGTTTCCGTCGAGCACATGCCCACCGGTGTCGACCGCTTTGGCGCCGTGGTGCAGGAGCAGGATGTGCACGACTCGCTGTACTCGCTCGTGGGCGACATTCAACAGGAGGTCGAGCCGCTCGAGATCGAGGTTGTCGAGGGCTTGGCGCTCATCGCTACCGTTGGCCGTAACCTGCGCGGCCGTGCAGGTATCTCGGGCCATCTGTTTGGCATGCTTGGTCAGGCCGGCGTGAGCGTGCGTATGATTTCGCAGAGCTGCGACGAGATCAATATCATTATCGGTGTCGAGGAGAAGGACTTCGACCTGGCGATTCAGACCATTTACCGTGCCTTCTCCGACGAGAACGGCATTGTGAAGGTCTCCGACCTGGAGGCTCCCGCGCCGGTCGATCCCGCCCTGGTCGCGCTCAAAAAGTAGCGAATGCTCGGTAGATTTTTGGGTCATGTCTCACAAAACTACGGCGGGGCGTTTCGTTTCGGTTTCGTTTCGACGGGGCGGGTTTCGTGCCCGCCCCGTTCTTGTATAAACTGGCAACAATAATCGGCCTGCTCGGCGTGCGGGCAAAAGCCACAACCTTTAAAGGGGGAAGCATGAAACAGTACACGGTTGCTATTTTGGGCGCGACGGGAGCCGTGGGCACCCAGATGCTCGAGTGCCTCAACGAGCAGGAGTTCCCGGTCGGCAAGCTCAAGCTGTTGGCAAGCGCACGCTCCGCGGGCAAGACCGTTGAGTTCCGCGGCGAGCAAATCGTGATCGAAGAGGCTTGCCCCGAGGCCTTTGAGGGCTGCGACATCGTGCTCGGCGCTGCCGGCGACGATATCGCGAAGGAGCTGCTGCCCGAGGCCGTCAAGCGCGGCGCTGTCGTGGTCGACAACAGCCATGCCTTCCGCATGGATCCCGAGGTGCCGCTGGTCGTACCCGAGATCAATGCCGATGATATCAAGTGGCATCACGGCCTTATCGCCAATCCCAACTGCGCGACCATCATCGGCCTGGTTCCCACGTGGCCGCTGCATCAGCTCGCCGGCGTGAAGCGCATGATCGTCTCGACGTATCAGGCGGCTTCGGGTGCTGGCGCGCCCGGTATGGCCGAGCTCGAGGCTCAGCTGGCCGCCCTGGGCCGTGGCGAGGAGATTCCCGAGCCGCGCGCCTTCGCCGCCCAGCTGGCGAGCAACCTGATTCCGCAGATTGGCGGCGTCAAGGAGGAGGACTTTACCTCCGAGGAGATGAAGCTGCAGAACGAGGGTCGCAAGATCATGCATCTGCCCGAGCTGCGCGTGAACTGCACCTGCGTGCGCGTCCCTGTGCTGCGTTCGCACTCCGAGAGCATTACGCTCGAGTTTGAGCGCGACATCACGGTGGAAGAGGCCCGTGCTGCGCTGGCTGCCGCTCCGGGCGTGAAGCTGGTTGACGATATGAGCGCCGAGGATGCGCACGATCGCTTCCCCATGCCGATGGATACGTCCGACCAGGACCTGATCTGGGTCGGTCGCGTGCGTCGCGACATCTCGAACCCCGAGGCCACGCGCGGTATTACCTTCTGGTGCTGCGGCGACCAAATCCGTAAGGGCGCGGCGACCAACGCCGTCCAGATCGCTAAGCTGCTCTGCGAGTAGTGTGGCCTGTCCGGCGGGGCCGGGCTTAGTTTTCAGAACGTCCTCGACCATGTGTGGCGCTCCTATTTGGCAAAGTGTTTTTTAGAATCCATTTTGCGCTCGGCCTCGAAGGCTTGCCTGTCCCAATCGAGCGGAAGTCCGGCCTCGACCCATGCCTCGTAGGCCCTCCTTATGGGCTTGAGCTCCCTTTGGCCCCTCTCCAGCATCGAGATGTACTTCTCGCTGGTGCCCAGTATGGACGCCGCCCTCACCTGGCTGACCTTCGCCGCGCGCCTGGCCGCCACGAGCTCCGAGGCGTCCTCGGGCCTCCTGATCTCGTGCGGGCGCATCAGCGCCCGGTACGCCTCCCTGGCCACGTAGCGCTTGAGGCACCTCATGACCTCCCTGTCGCTCTTTCCCCGCCCCCTGGCCCTCTCGGCGTACTCGGCGGTCTCGGGGTCGCGCATGACCCTCTGCCTCGCGATCTCGTGCAGCGCGCTGTTCGCCTGCCGGTCGCCGCCCCTGTTGAGCCTGTGCCTCACGGTCTTGCCGCTCGAGGCGGGGATGGGGCAGGCGCCGCATATCGCCGCGAACGACGCCTCGGAGCGCAGCCTGCCCGGGTTGAGGCCCGCCCCGTAGGACGACGTCCCCTCCATCGCGATGCAGGCCGGCTCCCCGGCCGCGGCGATCGCCCCGGCGAGCGCCTCGTAGCCCGCCGCGTCGGCGGGGAACTGGCGGGACAGGACCTTGCGGCCCCTCCAGTCCAGGACGTACAGCCAGTGCGAGTCGGCGTGGGTGTCGACCCCGCAGAAGACCGGCCCGCGGGCGTCGGGTATCGATTCGTTTTGCATGCCTCGCTCCGTTCTTTCCGTGCTCGCCTGGACCGGGCAGACGGCACACTGACGGGGCGCGATAGAATGCGGTTGTTCGGGTCCGCGGTATCGCTCCATGCTCCTATTAGGTCATGCGGCGGTCTCGGCTCGCCGCGGCCCGCGCGGGACATGTCAGGAAACGAGGGCAGCCCTGTGGGCGCCAGCGGAATGTGGGGTCACCGCGCGGTCCGCATCTGATGGTGTCGACGTCAATGGTATACGGGTGCATCATCGACGTCTTCAATACAGAAAATATCAGTGCGGAGTGTTCTGAAAACTAAGCCCGGCCCCCGCCTGCGGTGACGCTGCTGCAAGCGATCTGCGATGGGGCCGTTGTTGGTTGGGGCCGCTGGGCTGATGTGAGGGCACGTGGCCGCTGCGGGCCCTGGTCCCGGCGGTGGCCTCGGCGCTTTGCGCCTGCTGCCTGCGGGGACTTTGGGGTCGATTGGGGTTGTCTGCACAATTCGCGGTATTATGTTGCGGAGTTTTGAAAGGAGCCGCTGGTGGTCACGACGACGTTTGCTTCGCCTTTGGGCGAAATCTTGCTTGCCGCTGATGGCCGCGGTCTGACGGGGCTTTGGTTTGAGGGACAGGAGCATTTTGGCTCCACGCTTCTCAAAGAAGATCCTGAACATGTTGAAGGCGCCGATGCAGTTTCTGGTGCTGGCGGCATGTCGTCGGTGAGTCCTGCAAATGGTGCGGCGTCTTCGGTGCTTGAGCGTTCCTGGGCTTGGCTGAATGCTTATTTTGCAGGGCAGGAACCTCGGTTTACGCCGCCGTTGCATATGATCGGTACGGCGTTTCAGCGTGAAGTTTGGTACGAGCTGCTTTCCATTCCGCGCGGCGAGGTTGCCACGTATGGCGAGATCGCCCAGCGTGTTGCGGCTCGACATCGTGTACCGGGAAACGAGGCGCCCGTTGTGTCCCCCCGTGCCGTGGGGGCTGCGGTCGCGCGTAACCCTGTTTCGATTATTGTGCCGTGCCATCGCGTGGTTGCCGCCGACGGGTCGCTCAACGGATATGCCGGCGGCCTCGACCGTAAGGAGTGGCTGCTCCGGCTTGAGGGCGCGTACGAGGAGTAGCGTTCGAGTGCTTTGCCTGTAGTAGCCGACTTCGACCAAAGCTCGCTCGAGTTCGCTTTGATCAGAGCACTTAAGACCCTTGTTTTCTGTCAATAGTGCTATTTGTTCGTTGATGGATATCCGCGACTTCTGGTATTTCATTAAGCCTCTTGATAGAAAAAGAGCTGGAGTTGCGCATCGTTGAGAGGCTTTCCAGCTTTAGCAAAACAAACTTATAAGATGCGACGGGCCGCGTCAAGATAATTGCTTGACAGCCTAGGAGGCGGCTGGTTGGCTGGCTTAAAACCCAGCGCGTGAAATGACGCTCCACGCTATTCAGCGCGCTTGATAGGATGACGAACCACAGTCTTAAGTTTCTCCGGCGCACACTTGCGTGGATCGGAAAGATAGATTTCGTGATGTAAACGGGTGTCTGAGAAGTCGGGGACATAGCCCTGCTCGGTCGCATATTCATGCATGGCGTCTACGGTTGCCGGCTCGCTGTCGTAGGGTCCGGTATGCATGCATTGAACGCAGAGACCCTCGTCAACTTTAAGCAGCTCGACGGCAGAAAAGTCCAGTTTCTTTTTGGCCGTGGCTTCCGCGACCGCCCAGTCAAAGTCATCCTGAGTGACGAAATCGGGCAGGCGGATGCACGAGATAAAGTTGAAATCGTCCTTGCGTACATAATCGATGTCGCCGCTCGGGGAGTCTTGCCACCAGAAGCCCTCGAGCGGCGGTACCACAAAGTCGAAATAGCCCTCGATACTCCTTGAGCCTTTCTTCGACATCTTGACGGTATAGGCGATGCCGTAAAGCAGCGGCAGGGCGTTTTGATACTCGCCACCTTCGGTATTTGGGTCGCCCTTTCCGCGAACGGCAACGTAGCTCATAGGCGGGACAGTTACGATGCTCGGCTTGCTTGCAGGTTTGTAGAGCTCCTTGCATTCCTTCTTAAAGTCGAACGCCATGTTGGCCGCCTTTCTGCGTATTGGCCTGCTTAGATAACGGAATCATATCATAGAAACGAACAGCTGTTCGAATGATTTTGCTGACAGATAGAGATGCGTGCGTTGTGTTTGGCGGTCGGCCTGACCCAATCGATGATTTCTCTGCCTCCCCGGCGCCTCATCTATAGCTGCCGTTTCTCCATATAAAACCTGCCAAAATGAACCTGTCCCTTTTTGGTCGGTGCGAAATGGGTAATACTAAAGAGTTATCCGACCAGATGGGAACCGATCGATGGCTTATATCGAATTCAAAGACGTCATCAAGGCATACGGCGAGGGCGACGCCCGCATTCACGCACTCGACGGCGCGAGTTTTACGGTCGAGCGCGGCGAGCTCGCCATCATTTTGGGTGCTTCGGGTGCCGGCAAGACCACGGCGCTCAACATTCTGGGCGGCATGGATACGGCGACTTCCGGTACCGTGACGGTGGACGGGCGCGATGTGAGCTCCGCTAACGAGGCGCAGCTCGTGGAATACCGCCGCGCCGACGTTGGCTTTGTCTTCCAGTTCTACAATCTGGTCCCCAACCTGACGGCGCTCGAAAATGTTGAGCTTGCGGCGCAAATCTGCCCCGATTCGCTCGATGCCGAGCAAACGCTTCGTCAGGTTGGCCTGGGCGAGCGCCTGGGCAACTTTCCCGCGCAACTTTCGGGCGGCGAGCAGCAGCGCGTGTCCATCGCCCGCGCACTGGCAAAGAACCCCAAGCTGCTTCTGTGCGACGAGCCCACGGGCGCGCTCGACTATAAAACCGGTAAGCAGATCTTGCAGCTGCTGCAGGATACCTGCCGCAAGCAGGGCATTACGGTCATCATCATCACGCACAATTCCGCGCTCGCGCCCATGGCCGATCGCCTGATTCGCTTTAAGAGTGGTCGCGTGGAGAGCGAGACGGTCCAGCAAAATCCCGTGCCTATCGAGACGATCGAGTGGTAGCGCCCATGGACCAGGACCGCCAAAACAGCCTACGCCGCGACGCACAGAACACGGAGCGCGAGCAGGATTTTACGACCTACCGCACTGCCCAAAGCTCAAACGATATGGTGCCGACGGTTTTTCGCCGTGGCATCTACCGCACAATCCGAGGCAGTCTTAAGCGCTTCTTGTCAATCGTGGTCATCACCGCGCTTGGCGTGAGCGTGATGTGCGGCCTTAAGGCGGGTTGCGAGGACCTGTGCGATTCGGTTGACGCCTACTTCGACCAGCAAAATGTCTATGACATTAACGTGCAGTCGACCTATGGCCTGACCGACGATGATCTCGCCGCCATCCAAGAGGTCGATGGTGTCGAGACGGCCGAGGGCATCTACACCGAGACCGCCTACACCGCCGTGGGTACAACGCGCGAGCGTGTCGTCGTACAGAGCCTCTCCAAGGAGAACATCGATCAGCCAGTGCTCGTGAACGGCGATTTGCCCGAGAGCGCCGATGAGGTCGCGGTGACTTCGAAGTTCCTGAAGGCTTCGGGTAAAAAGCTCGGCGATACGGTGAGCTTTGCTGCCAACGATGCGAGCTCGTCGAACCAAAGCGCCAAGGATCAGTTTGCCGCAGGCGAGTACACCATCACGGCCGAGGTTCTCGATCCCACTGATGTGAGCTCCGACTCGACAGTCAACGCCTTTCGCGCTGCTTCGGCCGCGGACTACAAGTTCTATGTGAGCGAGGACGCCGCGACATCTTCTTCCTACTCTGCGGTCCACGTGATCGTCGAGGGAGCCAAGAGCCTCAACTCCTATTCGGATGCCTACGCGGCAAAGATCAACAAGGCCAAGGGCAATATCGAGAAGATCCGCGAGGAGCGTGAGAAGGCGCGCGCTCAGGAGCTGACAGTCGACACGCCGGCAAGCTTAGATGCGGCTGAGCGCCAGACGAATATGCTCTTTGGGATTGAACAGGGCAACATCAACCGCATGGCAGAGGGCAGCGACGAGCGTGCGCAGGCGCAAGCCGACCTGGACCAGCGCCGTGCCGCCGCCGACCAGCAGTTTGCCGATGCCCGCGCCGAGCTCTCTGACCTGGGCGAATGCACCTGGTACATCCAGGACCGCGGCAATATCGCAAGCTACTCGAGCGTGGAGAGCGATAGCTCGTCAATTGAGGCCATCGCCACGGTGTTTCCGTTCATCTTCTTTATCGTCGCCGTGCTCATCAGCCTCACCACCGCCACGCGTATGGTCGAGGAGGAGCGCACGCTTATTGGCCTGTACAAAGCGCTCGGCTATTCGCGCGGGCGTATTCTGTCCAAATACGTGGACTATGCGCTGTGGGCTTGTCTGATCGGCGGCGTGCTCGGCAACATCATCGGATTTGTGGGCCTGCCGCTGTTCCTGTTTACGGTGTTCGACGACATGTACTCACTGCCCCAGATGCTGCTTTCGTACGACATCGTGTCGTCGCTCGTGTCGGTGGCGCTGTTTGCCGTGGGCGTGGTGGGCGCCACGATTATCGCCTGCCGCCACGAGATGGCCGAGACCCCGGCCTCGCTTATGCGTCCCAAGGCCCCGCGCGCTGGCTCGCGCATCTTGCTCGAGCGCATCGGCTTTATCTGGCGCCGCATGGGCTTTTTGAACAAGGTCGCTGCACGCAACCTTTTCCGCTATAAAAAGCGCGCCTTTATGACCATCTTTGGCATCGCGGGTTGCACCGCGCTTGTGATCTGCGGTATGGGTATTCGCGACACGTCGGTCGCGCTTTCGCCCAAGCAGTATGGGCATATCACGCGCTATGACTTGCTGGCGGTCGCCAACCCCGATGACTTTACGCAGACGTGCGCGGCGTTGGATGAGCGCAGCGCGGCCAATGATTCCAACGTGACCGTAACTTCGACGCTGCCGATCATGACTGACAACGTTACCTTTACGTTTGGCGGCAAGAGCGAGACCGTGCAGCTGATCGTGGTGCCCGATGACCGCATGAACGATCTGGACGACTACGTGTGCCTCGAGGACGAGTCCAAAGAGCCGCTATCCTTGCGTGACGGAGATGTGTACCTGAGCAAGAGTTCACAGCTGGTGCTGGGGATTCAACCGGGCGATACGGCGCACGTCCAGGATTCGTCGCTCAACGTAGCCAAGGTCAAAGTCAGCGACATTTCGCTCAACTATCTGGGCAACACGCTTTACATGACGCAGGGCACCTATGAGCGCGCGTTCGGCCGAAGCGCGCGTCTTAACGGCATCTTTGTGCTGCTTAAGGGTTCATCTTCTGACCAGATTGCGTTTAGCAAGAAGCTTAAAAGCGACGGTTGGCTCACCATCTCGAGCACGGCCGAACATTGGGAAAACTATGAGGCGAACTTTACTATCATCAATTCCGTCGTGGTGCTCGTGACCTTTATGGCGGCGTGCCTGTCGTTTGTGGTGGTGTTTACGCTGTCCAACACGAATATCTCCGAGCGCGAGCGCGAGCTGGCGACCATCAAGGTGCTGGGCTTCCGCCGTGGCGAGGTGCACCACTACGTCAACAAGGAGACGTTGATCCTCACGGCGATTGGCACCGCACTGGGCGTGCCGCTGGGTGGCCTGCTTGCCGAGAGCTTTACGTACATTTTGCAGATGCCGTCGCTGTACTTTGACGTCGAAGTCGAGCCGCTAAGCTACGTGCTCGCCGTGGTGCTTTCCTTTGGCTTTACGTTTATCGTCAACCTCGCCACCAACCGAACGCTCAACAAGATCGACATGGTCGGCGCCCTCAAGAGCGCCGAGTAACCTGCCTGGGATTCAAGCTGTAGCGAGCTGTAATGTACCACAACCGCATTTTTGCATAAACCGCCCCGCCGATTGCATATTTCGGCGGGGCGGTTGCTTTTTGCCCGCGGGTACCCCAGGGGGCGGCGTGCAAATTCCGGAGAATTCAGCATCCCGGAGTCCGCGAGTGTGGGAGCGGGCGCACAAAAGCGCATTGAAAGCCTGACTTTGAGCTCCGGCGCCTCGAGGACCGCTCATTTTTTTTTGCAGAATGCGGCCCGCGGCGCCTGTCTCTCGCCCAAAATCCAGTATGCAGGCACCCTCGGCTGCTGAATACTCCCAAAAATGCACGCCGCATCCTACCCCAGGCACTTGCAGCAAGAAGACGAATAGCCTCGGCCTCCCCGGTTACCGCAGGAGGCCCCAGGGCTTACCTCCCAAATCTTTCCGCAGGACGGAAGGATCCCGCCGCGCGAAGCGCACGGCGGGATCCTGACATGTCCGAGGACGATTTGGGAGGTAAGCCCTGGGGTCTCCGATGAGAGCAGTTTCGGCCGAGGCTATTCGTCGCCGAAGCTGATGCCCAGCGCCTTGGCCTCGCGCACTAGATCGCTCTGGGGGTCGACATACTTGAGCTTGCCGGCGACCTCCTCGAGCGGCATGTGGCACATCTTGCCGTCACGCAGAGCAATCATGTAGCCAAACTCGCCGCGTAGGCAGCCGAGTGCCGCCTCGACGCCGCACTGGGTCGCAAAGATGCGGTCCTGGGCGTCGGGCTGGCCGCCGCGCTGCGTGTGGCCGGGGATGGCGACGCGGGTCTCGCGACCAGTCTTGGCTTCGATCTCCTTGGCGATGTCGTAGACAATCGAGGGGCTCGTACGCTCGGCGAGCTTCTTCTTGTACTCCTTCTTGGACAGCGCCGCGTCCTCCTTGGAGATGGCGCCCTCGGCGACGGCCACGATGGTAAAGCGGCTGCCGGTTTCCATGCGATGCTCGATGGTCTTGATGACGTTATCCATGTCGTAGGGGATCTCGGGAATCAGGATGACATCCGCGCCGCCCGCGACGCCGGCGTACAGTGGAATCCAGCCAACCTTGTGGCCCATGATCTCGATAACGAACACGCGCCCATGGCTCGAAGCGGTGGTGTGGATGTCGTCGATGCACTTGGTGGCGACGTCGATGGCGCTCGTAAAGCCAAACGTCAGCTCGGTGCCCCAGGTGTCGTTATCGATGGTCTTGGGCAGGGCGATAACGTTGAGGCCCTCTTCGCGCAGGCGGTTGGCGGTCTTGGTGGAGCCGTTGCCGCCCAGCATAAACAGGCAGTCGAGCTGCAGCTTATGATAGGTGTGGACCATTGCGGGTACCTTCTCGACGCCATCGGCCTCGGGAATATCCAGACGCTTGAACGGCGTGCGGCTCGTGCCCAGGATGGTGCCGCCGCGGGTGAGGATGCCGCTAAAATCGGCGGGCGACATGACGCGGAACCTGCTGTAGATAAGGCCCTGGTAGCCGTCCTCAAAACCATAGATCTCGATAGGTTCTTCGCTATTGGTCATAAGCGTTTTGACAATGCCGCGCATGGTGGCGTTGAGCGCCTGGCAGTCGCCGCCACTGGTAAGAAGACCGATCCTGAGCATGATGAATCCTTCCGGGCAAGTTATAACATGCGCATAAGTTTACCCCCGCACACTGTTGATACGGGGGTAAAACGTGTTAGCTCAAGCGTATGGAAATGTAAGCAACGTCAGGGAACGTAAGGTCGACGGGCCTGGCTCCTTACAGTGCGAAGGCGTCGACGTCGCCCCAGTGGCGGCGCAGCGTGATGGCGGCAGCAGGTTCGGTATTGTCAAAGACGACCGACCATTGCGTGTTGCTGGTGATATCTTCCGGATTGGGCTCTTGCGCTGCGGCACGCAGGGCCTTCCAAGCGACTGCCTCGTCCTGGGCACCGACATGGGCGTCGAGGACATCGGCGATTGCGATGGTGCGCTCTTTGCCGTGGCCCAGCTCGTCATTCTTTTGGTTGGGGAGCACTTCGTCGCCATAGCAGGCGTAGAAGTTCGTGACCTGGCGCACGGGCGTCGCCTTGCATGCGCGGTCGGGATCGCGCGGATCCCACTCCACCACCCGTGCGTCACCGGCGGCGTCGTTGATAAAGAAGTGGTAATCGCGTCCGGCCATGGCGTGCATGTCGTGGGCGGAAAGTAGGTCGACGGCCTCTTGCGTGGTAGCCGCGCGGTCGAGCACCAGACGGATGGCGAGCGAGGTATTGATGACGGGGCGCTGCGTGTCCTGGTCACAGGGTTTGGAATCCAGGGTGAGTACGGCAATGGACACGCCGCATTCGTTAACACCGTCGAGCTGGGCAAACGGGCCCATGAGTGCGGCGGCGCGTCCGGCGACGGAGTCAAGCGGAGTGTTATCGCCCAGGTTGTTAAGGGCGGCAAACCCGACGGAGGCATAGCCGTCGCGCGGGTGATTGCGCACCAGCAGCGCCGAAGTATCGTCCTTAAAGTCGTAATTGCGACCGGTGCGCACGCGACCTTCGGCATCCACGGCGACAAAGGCGCTGCAGGCAAACTGGGGTGCCTGAACATGCGCCGGCACACCGGGCAGCACCTGTGCCACCACGGCATCGATGTAGGCCTGGTCGTCGCGCACGCCAGCGGCGATGATGCGATCGAGATCGTAGTCGTAGGCGATGTCGATTGCGTACAGGTCATAGCCATCCGCGTAGCCGGTCAAGCGTTTGAGCGACGCGGCGGACTTGATTTGCTTGTGATAAACGATACCGGTGGCAGCGGCAAGGCCGACGGCGACTCCCGCGACACCGCAGGCGATGGCAATGTTACGTGGCTTCATGACGGCTCCTCTCGTCCTGTTAGCGCAATTGTCGCAAAAGGAACGCGGGCATGATGGCTCAAGTTGGTGAGCGGCGCGGAATTAAGCACGGAATGAAGAGTGCGGCGCTGGCGTGGCGGGGTATGCTGGAGGGGACCATCAACCCAGCGAAAGGGGAGAGCATGACGGATCAGGAAACGCCCGAGCGCGCGCACGTGACGGCCGACGATATCGAGGCCGCCAACGACCTTATCGACTTTATCGAGGCATGCCCCAGCATGTTCCATACGGCGGCGACCATTATGGCCGAGCTCGACGAGGCGGGCTTTACCTACCTGCCCGAGAACGCGGCATGGGACATCGAGCCGGGCGGGCGTTATTACACGCAGCGCAACACCTCGAGCGTCGTTGCCTTTAAGGTGGGCGAGGACCTGGCTGCTACGTGGGGCGAGGACGGCGTTGCCGGCGACTATCATTTTCAGCTCACGGCGTCGCACAGCGATTCGCCGACGTTTAAGGTCAAGGCTGTGCCCGAGCTCGATGGCGCAGGTGAGACGTTGCGCCTGAACACCGAGGCCTACGGCGGCATGATCGACTACACCTGGTTCGATCGCCCGCTGGCGCTCGCGGGCCGCGTGTTGGTGCGCGAAGGCGACCGTATTGAGAGCCGCCTGCTTGCCACCGAGCGCGAGGTCGCTATCATTCCGAGCCTTGCCATCCATATGAATCGTGGCGTTAACGAGGGCTTTGCGCCCAACCGCGCCGTCGACCTGTGCCCGCTCATCAGCGCCGGTGATCTTAAGCAGGGCGACTTTGATGCTCTGATCGCCGACGAGTTGGACGTTGAGCCCGAGCAGATTCTGGGTCGCGATCTGTTCCTGGTCAATCGTCAGGATGCGCGCATTTGGGGCTGGGCCGACGAGTTTATCTCGACGCCCAAGCTCGACGACCTGGCCTGCGCCTATACCTCGCTGCAGGCATTTTTGGGTGCTGAGAACGCGCGCGATATCTCGGTCTTCTGCTGCTTTGATAACGAGGAGGTTGGCTCCGAGACCAAGCAGGGAGCCATGTCGACGTTCTTGGCCGATGCGCTGCGCCGCATTAACGGATCGCTGGGCTTCGATGACGAGTCGTACCATCGCGCACTTGCCGCCTCGATGCTCGTGAGCTGCGATAATGCGCATGCCGTGCATCCCAACCACGCCGAGAAGTGCGATGTCCGCAACCAGGTGGTGCTCAACGGCGGCATCGTTATCAAGGAAGCCGCCAACCAGCACTACTGCACCGATGCCTTTAGCCGCGCGGTGTTCCAGGCTATTTGCGATGACGCCGACGTGCCCACGCAGGCCTTCGCCAACAAGAGTGATATGGCCGGCGGCTCCACCCTGGGCAACCTGTCTAACATGCAGGCGAGCATGCACGCCGTAGACGTGGGCCTGCCGCAGCTTGCCATGCACTCGAGCTACGAGACCGGCGGCGTGCGCGACGTGATGTACGCCATCCGCGCCCTCACCGCCTTCTACGAGCGCAACCTAACCATCAACGGCGCCGAAAGCGTGGAGCTCTAAAACCTACCAAAAAGGGATAGGTTTACTTTGGCAGGTTTTATTTGGGCAAATGCCGCAATGCCAACAGCTGGACAGAATTGTTATGACACCGCAGGTTGAGCAAACGTCAGCGAGCGATGTCCAGAGCGAACAAGTTGGCATGAAAAAGGCAAGGCATAGACCTTCTGGTCATGCCTCGCCTTTTGAATGACAAATCGTTGTTCTGGACGTTGCGCAGCGTCGGCCGGTCCGCCGTTCGTTAGAACGGCGGAACCCATGGGGCTCGCAGCGTCGAGGGGTTCCGGCGTTTGGCAAAACGCCGGAACAATCAGTGTTCGATCCAGCAGCGCAGGGTCTCGCCTGCCTGCAGGTGACGCAGATTCTCTGCGGCAATGTCGACCACATTGTCGAGCGTAGCCTCCAAGTGGAACCAGCCCGAGATATGCGGCGTAATGAGCATGTTAGGCGCATCCCACAGTGGGCTTGTCTCAGGCAGCGGTTCGGGGTCGGTGACGTCGACCGCGGCGCCGGCGAGATGACCCGACTCCAGAGCGGCAACCAAATCGTCGGCAACCACAAGATCGCCGCGGCCGCCGTTGGCAAAGAAGGCGCCCGGTTTCATCGCGGCGAAGAACTCGGCGTTCGCCAGACCGCGCGTCTCGGGCGTGCTGGGCATAAAGGACGTGACGATGTCAGCCTCGGCCAGGCGCTCGGGGAGGGCGTCCATGCCGTCCATGTCCTCAAACACAATGGGGTAGACGAGTGGATGGCGCTTGATGCCGCGGACGTGCGCGCCCATGTTGCGGCAGAGTGTGGCGAAGTGGCCGCCGATATCGCCCGCGCCTAGCACCAGCACATTGGCGTTCTTGAGCGAGGTGACCGGCCCCAAATCCTCCCAGCGATGCTCGCGCTGCAAGTCGTGATAGCCGGGCAGGCGCTTCATCATAGAAAGGACCATGGCAAACATATGCTCGCTTACGGCCTGGCCGTAGGCGCCCACCGAGCAGGAAAGCTTAGCGTCGGCTGGCACGGTGCCGGCGGCCAAGTAGTCGTCATAGCCGGCGGTCTGCAATTGCAACAGCTGGAGATGCTCGCATGCCGTGAGCATGCCAGGGTCGATGTTGCCCAAGATCACGTCGGCATCGGCGACCTGCTCGCGCGTGGCGGCGTCGGAGCTCGTGTAGATAAAGTCCTCGCCCGGAGCGCTCGACTCAAGAATTGCGCGATGGCGGTCATTGACGGGCAGCAAAACCAGGATGTTCACAAGCAGTCCTCTCCGCTCGACCTGCCAAAAAGGGACAGGTTTATTTTGGCAGGTTTTATCAGGCAAAACGTTTAAATAAAACGCCGGATGCAAGACGAGCGTGCCCGTCAGCATCCGGCGCATCCACGGCTACCAGCTCAGCAGCTCGTAGCCGTCCTCGGTCACCACGAGCTGTACCTCGCACTGGGCCGAATCGCTGCCGTCCTTGGTGCGCACGCACCAGCCGTCACCCTTGCTGATCTTGATGTCGGGCGCTCCGGCGTTGACCATGGGCTCGATGGTAAAGACCATGCCCGGAGCCATGATGGTGTCCACATCGGGTGCCTCGGTGGTAAAGCCCACAAACGGGTCCTCGTGGAACTCCTTACCGATGCCGTGTCCGCCGTACTCGCGTACCACGCTAAAGCCGGCGTCCTCGACCGTCTTTTGCACGGCCTCGGCCATCACGGACAGCGGCAGCCACGGCTTGACGGCAGCCAGACCCGCCTCCACGCTGGCGCGGGTGACGTCGACCAGGCGCTGGCGCTCGGCAGAGACCTCGCCGATGCAGAACATGCGGCTCGAGTCGCTAAAGTAGCCGTCAAGAATCGTGGAGCAGTCGACGTTGATGATGTCGCCCTCGTGCAGCACGTCCGTATCGCAGGGGATGCCGTGACAGACCACGTCGTTGATCGAGGTGCAAACGCTCTTGGGGTAGCCCTCATAGTTGAGGTCGGCCGGCGTGCCGCCGTGCTCGACGGTGTAGTCGTAGATCATCTGGTCGATCTGATTGGTGGTCATGCCTGCGGCGATGTGCTCGCCTACGTAGTCGAGCACGCCCACGTTGATAGCGGCCGAGCGCTTGATGCCCTCGATATCGACGGGTGTCTTGTAGAGCGTACGGGGCAGAACCTCCCAGCCTTCCTCCCACAGGCGCTCGAGGCGCTCGTCGAAGGCGCTGTGACATTTCTTATATTTTTTGCCGCTGCCGCACCAGCAAGCGTCATTGCGGCCGGGCACGGGTCCGTTGTCAAACATGGCTAACTTCCTTTCATTCGCAGCTAGTATAGCCCACCCACGCGTCCATAAAAGTTGCGGTGATATAGTTCCTATTTAAGCGTTTTAACAGCACAAATAGGAACTATATCACCGCAACTGATGGGGCGGGATGGCGGGCACTAGCTGCTGCGTGGTTTTGCTAGTAGCTCACCTGGCAGGGGATGCCGAGGGCTTGGACGCGCGCGGCGATGGCGTCGAGCACCTCGGGCGCTGCTTTGGCAAGGCCGGCGACTGGTGTCTCGCGCGCCACCGTGTAGATGGTCGCCTCCTGCGGGCGAATGCGCTCGAGCGCCGCGAGCCAAGGACCAACGTGCTCCTCGCCGGTGTTATCGAGAGACTTGCCCCGGTACTCACCGCTCAAAAACATCGTCTGGATAATGACATGACCGTTAAAGCTCGCGAACGTTTCGATCTGGTGCTCTACATCGTAGGGGCCAACGGGTTGATCGAGCAGCTGGATAAATGCCGGGTCGACCGTATCGAGCTTGAGGATGTTGTCGTCGACCATCATGAGCGCATCGTGCACCTGGGGACGGTCGGCGCGCGTGCCGTTGGAAAGCACGGCAATCTTGGAGTTTGGGGCAAGCTCGTCGCGCAGCGCGACGGCGCCGGCGATGGCCTGCGGAAACTCCGGTGCGGCGGTGGGCTCGCCGTTGCCTGCGAAGGTGATCACATCGGGGAGCTCGCCCTCGGCTGCCATCTCGCGCAGCTTTGCCTCGAGCGCGTCGAGTACCACGGCAGCTGTGTTGTACGGCTCGTGACAGGGGCGCTCGGCGTTGAGGCCGTTTTCGCAGTAAATGCAGTCGAACGTGCAGATTTTGCCGCTGGCCGGCATCATGTTGACGCCGAGCGAGAGACCAAGGCGACGGCTGCGAACGGGCCCAAAGATGGGGCTGGCATTCAAAAACGTAGACATAGGCATATGCTCCTCAAGACAATTGTGCCTAAGCATAGCATCGGCTCCAAAGCAGGGTGCGGGCTCTTGCTTTACAAGTTTCGTTTTTTCACGTCGCTCATTATGCCGTGTCATGAAAAGCCTCGGGTCGGGTAAAGTTAATCTGTTAACAAGGCGTAAAGAAATGCGGGTCTATCCAGCCGTACTGACGCGCAACTGGATGGGCGTTGATGATGGGGGCACAACATGGATTTTACGGTCGAGAATGCGGGCACCACGATTGCCTGTCGCGAATATGCCGGCCCGGATGTGTCGCCTGATACTCCTGCCTTGGTGTGCGTGCACGGCGCTTGTGTCGACGGCACATTTTTCGACGGCATTGCATGTGAGCTCAGTCACAACTACCGCGTAATTGCCTACGACCGCCGCGGCTGTGGCGGCAGCAGCGAAGCGGCAGACGGCAGCTATGATCTTGCCGCTCAGGCCGCCGACCTGCAGGCCGTGATCGAACACGTTGGCGCTCCGACAAATGTGCTTGCGCACAGCGCCGGTACGTTGGTGGCGCTGGAGCTTCTTCGCATCGAACCCCATCTCGTCGCCCGTGCGATTCTGCATGAGCCGGCTGTGTCGGCCGAAGGCGTCGGCATGGGCGCGGCTCCGATTTTGCTCGATATGATTGCGGCTGGAAAGGTTTCAAGGGCGCTTCGGCTTTTCTTGGGAGCTCTCGGCGACTTGGACCCCGAGGCTCCTGGGACGACCGAAGCGGAAGCCAAGCATGCCCTGCGCAATGGTCGTTGCTTTATGGCCAATGAATACGGAACAAATATGACATATGCTCCCGACTGGGAGCGCGCCCGAGAATCAAAGGCGGTGTCGGCTGTGTTTTTGGGCGAGCTTTCGGTCGGTACACCCCGCGAGGCTGGCACGCGAGCGGCTGCCGAATATCTCGATTGCCCCCTTGTGACGATCCCGGGCGCGCATAACGGTCTGCGCGATCGCCCCGTTACGGCGGCAAACGCCGTTCGCGATGTCTTGGAGCGTTAGCACGCTCGATGACCTGCGGGGAGAGGGGCTGTTAGCGTTTCGTCATTGTTAACGAATGCGCCCATAACCGCGCGCCCGCGGCTCCATTACCGCCGTTTGCCAGGTCATAAAAATGTAACGATAATCGCGCGTTTGCCTTCAGCTGTTAGATGCTACCCTTGTACCAATTGATATGCACCGTTGCCGTGCGTAACGATAGGAAGGGCCCCATATGCTCAATAATCACGAGGTCAATCTAACCGACGAGGAGGCTGCCGCCGAGGTCGCCCGCGTCGCGAAGACCTACCCCGTGGTGCGTTTGTTGTCGGCCGATCAGATTAAGAGCGAGCCTAACTGCTTGCTCGCCGGCGATCGCTGCCCTTGTCTGCGTCAGTCGAGTCTTGAGGCCTTGGCAGGTTCCGATGATGTATCGGAGCAGCTGCTCAATGATGGTACCGAGTACCGCGCTCGCCTGCGCCCTCTGAAGGTCGAGGGCGAGCCTCACGTCCTGCTGATGGTGCGTCCGATCGATGAGCAAGAGGCTGCAGAAGAGGACCTCGTCTACACCGACGTGCTGACGAGTGTGCGCAATCGCCGATATTACGAGGAAAAGCTCCGTAGCGCCCGCATGAATGCCGGCGTTGCGGTGATCGACCTTGATGATTTTAGGGTCTTCAACGATACGTGTGGCCGTCATGCCGGCGACCTTGCGCTCGGTGCTGTGGCGACAGCCATACGCAGCGGAATTCGTTCGACTGACGAGCTTGTACGCTATGGCTGCGACAAGTTTGTGGTCGTCATGCCCAATATTCCCTCCGATGACTTCACCCGTCGCCTGCATCAGGTGTCCGATGCCGTTCATGCCACGATTGTTCCGGGCCATGAGCACGTGAGCTTGACGGCATGTGTTGGTGGCGTTCGCATTCATGGCGAGACGGTTGATGAGGGCGTTGGCCGCGCTGTCCAGTTACTGAGCCGTGCTAAGGCAAAAGCCGGTACGGTCGTGACCGATGGCGATTTCATCGAGGCCTTCCAAAGCGAAAAGCCTTTGGTGCTTATCGTCGATGACTCCGAGATGAACCGAGCCATTCTCAACGAGATGCTCAAGGACGAGTATTGCATCCTCGAGGCCGAAAACGGTCGTACGGCGCTCGATATGGTCGACCGCTATGGCGATGAGTTGTCGCTCGTGCTGCTGGACATTGTCATGCCGGGCGTGAGCGGCTTTGAGGTGCTGGCCGATCTGTCGCGCCGATCGGTTGTTGACAATCTGCCTGTCATCATGATTTCGAGCGAAGAATCCGACGATGTGGTTCTGCGTGCGTACGAGCTGGGCGCCTCGGACTATATCAGCCGCCCGTTTGACGCCCGTGTCGTGCGCCGTCGTGTAAGCAACACTATCCGTCTGTACGCCAAACAGCGCCGCCTGACGAGCCTGCTGTCCCAGCAGTACAACGAGCGCGTCAAGAACAGTCGCATGCTCATCGACATCATGGCCGGTGTCATGGAACTTCGCAATGGCGAGAGCGGCAGGCACGTTACGAATATCGAAAAGCTGACCGAGCTGCTGCTTGGCTGTCTGGTCCAGCGTAGCGACACCATTTCCCTCGACAACGAGGAACGCTCCACGATTGCCCTGGCTTCGGCGCTGCACGATATCGGCAAGATGGCGATTGACGATGCGATTCTCAACAAACCCGGACGTCTTACGTCCGAGGAGTTCGAGATTATGAAGACGCATACTACGATTGGCGCCGACATGTTGCTTGAGCTGGGCCGACATCACGTCGGCAATGCGCTTATGGAATATGCGTACCAGATTGCGCGTTGGCACCACGAGCGCTGGGACGGCAAGGGTTATCCCGATGGCCTTAAGGGCGACGATATTCCCATTGCCGCACAGGTGGTTTCGGTGGCCGACGTGTACGATGCTCTGACGAGCGTGCGCGTGTACAAGGACGCTATCCCGCACAAGGAGGCGATCCAGATGATCCTGAACGGTAAGTGCGGCACCTTTAACCCGCTGTTGCTCGACTGCCTGCTCGAGGTGCAAGACCGTATTGCCGAGACGTTGGCACGCCCCGCCGACGTCGTCGCGTTTCCCACGATCTAGTTTGACCAAAGGAGTTTTAATCCATGATTTCCATGCGTGAGGCGTATGAGAAGATCGGCGCCAATTATGATGACGCGTGCGCTCGGCTGATGGGCGGGGAAATGCTTGCCCGCTTTGCCCTCAAGTTTTTGGATGACGAGAGCATGGACAAGCTGGAGGCCGCCATGGCGGCGGGAGACGCCAAAGGTGCGTTTATGGCAGCGCACACGCTCAAGGGCGTGAGCCAGAATCTGGGATTCGATAATCTGTACGAGCCGGCGGTTGTGGTGACCGAGGCACTGCGCGGCGCCGATGCCGTTGACGGCGCTCGCGAGGGAATGCATGCGCTGCAGCAACAATATGCGGCAACGATGTCGGCTCTGCGCGAGGCGGCTGAATAAGAGCTTGCGAGCCTTGGGCTGCTTGCCGGCCACATATAGGTGAAAGGGCGCCCCGCCGGACCATGTGGCCGGCGGGGCGCCCTTATCTGTTTTGTGGTTCGCGTGCTAGCGGGCCTGCTTGACCTTGGCTGCCGCCTCGACAAACGACTTCCAGAGGTTAAAGTCGGTCTCGAGCGTCTGCCAGGTGTACTCGGGATGCCATTGCACGCCCAGGCAGAAGGGTTGGCCTTCGACTTCGATGCACTCGGGCACGCCATCGGTTGCCTTGGCGACCAAGCGCGTGCTTTTACCCAGACGATCGACGCAGCAGTGGTGTGCGGAGTTGGTCTGGATAAGCCTGTGCCCGCCAAGCGCGCGCTCCAGCAACGAGCCCGGCACGACCTCGACGGGATGCACGGGGTCGTTGAGCACGTGGGTGTGGCGCCACTGCGTGCGGCCCTCGCGCGCACCCAGGCTTGGCACGTCCATGCACAGGGTGCCGCCGGTGGCGACATTGAGCAACTGCGTGCCGCGGCAGGTGGTAAAGAGCGGCTTTTTGGCGCGGAGCACCTCGCCGACCAGCTTAAACTCAAAGCTATCGCGGATCTCGCAGCAGAGGGTGGGGTCGTAGGGTCGATCATCGCCCCAACGTTTGGGATTGACATCGGGGCCGCCGGGAATGGCGATGCCGTCGGCGATATCGACGTAATGACGGATGACCTCAATGTCCTCGGTGATGGACATCTGCAGCGGCAGGCCGCCGGCGGCAAGGATGGCATCGACAAAGACGCTCGCAATCTCCTCGTTGGGGGAGAGCGTCTCGCTCAAAAACGGCTTCGCTTCTTCCCAACGCGGCGCTACCAGGATGAGTGGACGGTCAGCGGGGGCAACGTCGACGTGCGGGGTGTAGGACGAGGAAGTACGGGTTCCGATCATGGGTGCGGCTTTCGAATCTGAAGGTGACAGGGCGCATGAGAGACGTGGGACAACACTTTCAATGGATTTGTCCCACGGGGTGGCTGGTTAGTGGCCCTTGATGGAGTTGAGGAAGTCCTGGGCGCGCTTGGTCTGGGGGTGGTCGAAGAACTCGTCGGGCGTGCCGGTTTCCACGATCTGGCCGTCGGCCATAAACACGACGCGATCGGCAACGCGGCGGGCAAAGTTCATCTCGTGCGTGATGACGATCATCGTCATGCCCTGCTGGGCCAGACGGACCATGACCTCGAGCACCTCGTTGATCATTTCGGGATCGAGGGCGCTTGTGGGCTCGTCAAAAAGCATGGCCTTGGGCTGCATGGCGAGTGAACGGGCGATGGCCACGCGCTGCTGCTGGCCGCCCGAAAGCTGTGCGGGTACCTTGTCGGCCTGCTCGGCCACGCCCACGCGGCTCAGCAGGTCCATGGCACGCCCACGAGCCTCCTCCTTGGAGACGCCCAGTACGTCGACCGGCCCCAGCATGACGTTCTGCAGCACCGTCATATGTGCGAACAGGTTGAACTGCTGAAACACCATGCCCAGCTCGGCGCGCATGCGGGCAAGATCCTTGCCTTCTTGCGGCAGGGGCTCGCCCTCGATGAGGATCTCGCCCGAGTCGATGGTCTCCAAGCGGTTGATGGTTCGGCACATGGTCGACTTGCCCGAGCCCGAGGGGCCAATCACCACGACGACTTCGCCGCGGTCGACCGACAGATTGATGTCGTTGAGGACGTGTAGATCGCCGTAGTGCTTATCGACGTGTCTGAGCTCGATCAGCGGCTGATTGCCGGTGGAAGAGGTGCTCTGTGCCATGGTGCTCGGCTCCTTATGACTCGAAATGGTAAAGCGTTAGCGGATGATGGTCGCGCCGGTCTTGTGCGAAACGTAGACAGCGGCCTTGTTGATCGCGACGTTGATGAGGATATAGATGACCGCGATAACCAGGTAGACCGACACGAGGGCGTCGTAGTTGGTAATGAGCACGCGGGCATTTTGCATGAGGTCGGGGTAGCTCACCACATAGGCGACGGTGGTGTCTTTGACTACGACCACAAGCTGCGAAATCAACGACGGAATGATAAACCGAATAGCCTGCGGCAACACGATTTTAAAGGTGATTTTGGCCTTGGAGAGACCGAGTGCCTGGGCGGCCTCAACCTGGCCGCGCGGCACGGCGTTGACGCCGGCGCGGAAGATCTCGGCGAGTACGCCAGCTGCAGCGAGCGCGACGGGAAGCGTGAGCATCCAAAACGACGGCAGCGCAATCTTGTACTGAGGCAGCACCAAAAAGAAGAAGTAAATGAACAGCAGGCTCGGCACGCCGCGGAAGAAATCGGTGAGCACACGGCAGACCAGCTGCAGCGGCTTAATGTCGCTGATGCGGCCGAGCATAAGGCCTAGACCCAGCACGAGTGCGATGGCGCCGGCGGTGAGTGCGACTTTAACGGTGTCCTCAAAGCCGGCAAGTAAGAACTTCCAGGTGGTGAGGTGCGTAAAGAAATACCAATAGTGGACCGAAAGCTGACCGGTCACATAAAAGCGCTGCAGCACCAGGACGGCGAGTGCGGCGACGGCAACAAGCGAGATGGCGGTGCCGATGCGAATCTTAGCGCGCATCTTGGGGCCGGGAGCCTCGTAGAGCGCATCGCGCATGGTGAGCGTAGGGGAGGAATGCTTGCTCATCGGAGAATCCTCACCTTCTTATCGATGTAGTTGCCAATGTGGCTCACCACAAAGGCCGTGCCCAGATAGCCGAGCGCCGAGATAAAGAACGCGGCGACGCCGCCAAGTGAGCGCGTGTTGATATAGCTCACCACGCCGGTGAGCTCTTGCGGCTTAAGCGGCACCTGGCTGCCCAAGGCGGTAGTGAGCATGACGGCGATAAAGAGGTTCGTCATGGGCAATACGCTTGAGCGCAGTGCCTGCGGAATCACGATTTTAGCGAGGATACGGTTAAAGCTCATGCCGAGCGAGCGGGCGGCTTCCACCTGGCCGACGCCGACGGTGTTGATGCCGCTCATAAAGTTCTCGGAACCAAAGGCCGAGCCCAAAAGGACCGTGGCGACGATAACGCAGGTGCGGTAGGGTAGGACGACCTTGAGCGGCGGCAGCGCATAGACGACGATGATGAGCAGTGCGATGCCGGGGATGTTACGGAAGACCTGAACATACAGGTCGCCAAAGACGCGCAGCGGCTTGAGCGGCGACACGCGCATCACGGTGACGGCGACGGCCAGCACCATGGCGATGACAAACGACTCAAGCGTCATGCCCCAGGTTGCTAACAGCGCGTCGATATAGTTCTGGCCATAGAGCGACCAGAGTTCGGAGAGACTCATGCGGACCTCCTGCCGATAAGGAAAGGGGCTCCCGTGTGTACGGAAGCCCCGACAACTCAGTGAGGAAACAGTTTAGCGCAATAAAGCGCATCGTGCGTTTCCGTATGGTTTCGCAACGGCCGTTACTAGGCTCGCTGTCTAGGCGCCGACCTCGGGCAGCTCGGGAACATTGGTGTCGCCCGTACGGTCGCCAATGCAGATCTGCCACAGCTCGGTCCAGGTGCCGTCGTCCTCGATCTTCTTAAGGAAGTCGTTGACAAAGGCGACGCCGTCGGAATCGAGCGGCAGGCCGATGCCATAGGGCTCCTTGTTGCCGAAGGGCTTGCCGGCGATCTTGTACTTACCGGGCTCGCGGACCAGGGCGCTCTGCTGCATGTTGTTGTCGATGACGTAGGCGTCAACGCGGCCCTGCTGGAGTGCCTGGCGGGCCTCCTCGTCGGTCTTGAACTCCTGCTGGCTGGCCTTGGGAGCGAACTCCTCCAGGATGGCGGGGCCGTTGGAGCCGGACTGGACGGCGACGTTCTTATCGGCCAGGTCGTCGACGCCCTTGATGTTGTCGTTATCGGCGAGTACCAGGATGGCCTGCTGGGTGTAGTAGTAGGGGCCGGCAAAGGAGACGAGTTTCTTGCGCTCGTCAGTGATGGTGTAGGTGGCAAAGACGGCGTCGACCTGGCCGTTCTGCAGGACGGACTCGCGCGTGTCCGAGGTCACCTGGGTGATCTCGACATTGTTCTCGCCCAGAATGTAGTTGGACAGGAGCTGCGCGATACCGGCATCGAAGCCGCGGGTCTGACCGTCTTTCTCGTTGAGGAGGGAGAAAAGCGTAGAGGTCTGAACGCCACCGATCTTAAAGACGCCGGCGTCCTTGACGGCCGTGGCCCAGGTGCTGGCGGCGATGACGTCGTCATCGGCCTTGGGGCCGTTGTCGACGAGCTTGTCGAATGCCTTAGCGTCGAGCGTGGCGGAAACTTCGGTATCCTCGGAGCTCTTGGAGGAGCCGGCGGCGGAACCCTTGTCGGCCTCGGCGCTGGTGTCGGAGCAGCCGGCAAGACCAAGGCCGGCGACGGTTGCGAAGGTGGCGGCAACGAAGCCGCGGCGGTCGAGAACGACCTGCTGGGAGAGGTTCTTGCTCATGGTAGAACACCTTTCTCAATAAAATCCCTAGCGGTTGAGTAGAGTTATACCCTATAGCGCTCAGACGGGTCAACACGAAATAACTCAGAAACATACTTACCTTATGGGTAATTCTACCTACCAAAAAGGGACAGGCACCTTTGTGGTGGTTCTGACCGATGCAGCGGCATGTCTCGCTGCTTTATCTCAATCTGTAACATCTGGACGGACAAAAGGTCTCTATCTGTTACAGATTGAGACAAAGGTCAGGAACTAAGACGTCTTGTCTAGATCTGTAACAGTTAGACGGGAAGTCGAGCCCTAGATGTTACGAATCGAGATAATCGCGCCGCGAAAATAAAAACCTCCGCGGGGGTGCTTCCCTTGCGGAGGTTTTCTTACTCGTTCAGTAGCCTTGCGGCTTCGGCGGCCATATCCTCGACCGTCATGCCGTTCTGTGCGAGCAGTTCGTTGGGGTCGTAGCGGTCGGGGAAGCCCTTGGCGATGCCGAAGGTGCGCGTGCGCAACGGCGTGCATGCCAGATAACATGCCACGCGCTCGCCCCAGCCGCCGTCCAAGATGCCGTCCTCGAGGGTGACGACAACACGATGCTCGGCGGCAAGGCTGTCGAGGAACTCACGGTCGAGCTCGGTTGCAAAGCGTGGGTTGACGAGCGTGGCCTCGATACCGTACTCGGCGGCCAAACGGTTTGCCACGCGCTCGCCCGGCTCAAAGAAATCGCCAAGCGCGAGCACGGCAACGTCGCGACCCTGGCGCACCACGTTGTAGCGAACGGCGCTGTAGTCGGTGCCTTCGGCGGGCGCAAGGTCGGGACGGCTCACCAGGCCAATACCAGGTACACGAATCGCCACGGGATGCTCGCGGTGGTCGAGCGACCAGCTCAGCATGGACAGATATTCCTCCATGCAGGCAGGTGCAAGGTAGCGCATGTTGGGAAGTCCGCCCAGCATGGAAATATCAAAGAACGAAAGGTGCGTCTCGGACGTGGTGCCAAAGATTGACGCACCAAACACCAAAATGGTTGCGGGGGCGTCGTTGAGGCACAGGTCGTGCCACAGCTCGTCGTAGGCGCGCTGCAAAAACGTGCCGTACACACCAAAGACTGGCTTGGCGCCCGAGCGCGCAAGCGCGGTGGCAAAGGTCACGGCGTGCTCCTCGGCAATGCCCACATCGACGAACTGTTTGCCGGCGGCAGCGCGAAGCTCGGGTGTAAAGCCCATAATGTAGGGCGTGGCGGCCGTGATGCCAACGACCTGTGGATCGCGCTCGATGGCGGCGCTGAGCGCCTCGCCCGTAATGTCAGCATAGGTGCGCGGCGCGGGCTCGCTCGGATGGCCCGGGCAAAGCTTGCGCCCGGTCGCCATGTCAAACGGACCCACGTGGTGCCAGCGTTCGGGGTCGCTCTGGGCCGGCTCAAAGCCCTTGCCCTTGGCGGTGGAGACGTGCAGCACGATGGGATGATCGATATTGCGCAGTTCCTGCAGCGCGTCGACCAGGGCCAACACGTCGTTGCCGGCGTCCAGATAGCGATAGTCGAGGCCCAGCGCGCGGAAAACGTTGCGCTCACAGGTGCCGTTGCTGGCGCGCAGCTCGGCCAGATTGCGATAGAGGCCACCGTGGTTTTCGGCGATGGACTGGTCGTTATCGTTGACGATGATGATCAGGTTGCTGTCGAGCTCGGCGGCATTGTTAAAGCCCTCAAACGCCAGGCCGCCCGAAAGCGAGCCGTCGCCAATGATGGTGATGACGTTGTACGCATCGCCCGTCAGGTCACGAGCGTGCGCCAGGCCGCAGCCCAGGCTCACTGACGTGGAGGTATGGCCCATGGCGAACAGGTCGTGCTCGGACTCGTCGGGATTGGCAAAGCCAGAAGCCTCACCATAACGCTCCGGATCGATATAAGTGTACGCGCGCCCAGTCAGCGCCTTGTGGGCGTAGGTCTGGTGCGAAACGTCAAAGACAATCTTGTCGATAGGGGAGTTAAACACGCGATGGAGCGCAACCGTAAGCTCAACGACGCCCAGGTTGGGGGCAACGTGCCCGCCGACGGCGGCGGAGCTTTCGAGGATTGCCTGGCGGATCTCGCCGCAGAGCAGCGGAAGCTCGGCGCGGTCGAGAGCCTTGACGTCCTCGGGCGTTGTCGTTTGCGTAAGCAGCATCGTTGTGGGTTACTCCATGCGAATCGAGCGTCGGCGCTCCCTCGGCCGACACAATTGCACAAGACAGTCTCGCACATTTTGGCGTTTGATATGTGACGGCGGCGCGGTAATTCGCCAACTGGTGGGGCAAAACGTTTTGTCCGATGCCATACTGATGTGTTCCATGATGTTTTTATCGATTGTGCACAGGCCGTGGCTTGCCGCCGTGAGCCGCTGGAAGGAGGCAGCATGTCCGATGCCGTTCGTGCCGAGAAAATCGCGTGCGAAGTAGACCATGCTGCCCGTCAACTGGCGCAGGCGGGCCGTCTGGACCTGACGCGCGAGTTTATCCAGCATGGCGATGTGACGGTGTATGCACATGTGACCTCGGTGGCGCGGGCAAGTCTGTCCTTTGCCGAGCGCCTGGGCCGCGTCGGTGTCTCGGTCGACCGCGCCTCGTTGTTGCGCGGGGCCCTACTGCACGATTACTTTCTCTATGACTGGCACGATCCCGACCCAAGCCATCGACTGCACGGATTTCGGCATCCATTTTTTGCCCTGGCGCGTGCGGAGGAAGATTTTGATCTGACGCCGCGCGAGCGGAATATTATCGTGCGCCATATGTTTCCGCTGGTGCCGGTGCCGCCGACGTGTCGTGAGGCATGGATTGTGTGCCTGGCGGATAAATGGTGCGCTCTGCGCGAGACGATCGCCGGCCGTCTGCCGCGCAAGGACGAGGCAGACGATGGCGTGAGTGGCGAATCGAGCGAAAAGAGGAGAGGGTAGACGGTGGGGACCGCGATTGATATGGCGTTTGGCGGCGCGACGCTTGCCGTCTGCCCGCTTTCGGCACTGGTGCTCTCGTTTGCCTTTTACGGGTTTTGCGGCTGGGCGTGGGAGTCGACGGTCTGCGCCATGCTCAATCACGGACGATTTGCCAACAGCGGCTTTTTGCTGGGGCCGTGTTGTCCTATCTATGGTGTGGGCGGCATTGCCTGCTGGCTGCTGTTGCGCGGGATTCCGGATGCCTCAAGCCAGTTTGTCGCTGCAGCGCTCGTATGCAGCGTGATTGAGTACAGCGTAGGCGTACTGTTGGAAAAAACAACGGGCGCTCGCTTTTGGGATTACTCGCACCTGCCGTTTAACTTGCACGGACGCATTTGCCTGTACTGGGCCTGCGCGTTTGGCTTGGGTGCGTTGTGTATTTGCCGTTTAGTGGAGCCGGCATTGCTGGGGCTGCTTGGCCATCTGCCGGTGCTGATTGTGCGGCTGTCCGCCTTTATCGTCGCGGTCGCGATGATGGTCGACGCGTTGTGCTCGTTGGCGAGCTGGCGGCGTCTGTCCGATCAGCTGGAGCGCGTCCGGGCCGACCTTGCCGACCGCATCAATGAGTCGCTTGCCGATGCGTCCGACTCCATGCTCGAACGTATTCCCGATTCGGCGATCGACTCGGTGGCGCAGACGCACATCCGCGGCCGTGCCGTTAACGCGTGGCTGGTCGAGCTGGGCGACGCGGCGCTCGATGCCCTGCGCGAGAAGGCTTCGATGCCGACGTTTATCTCGGATGGTGCTCGCGGCCTGGCGCTTGCCGCCCGCCGCGTGGCCGATGCCGCACCGAGCATGCCGCGTCCGTCGCTCAGTCGTCGCCTTGCCGGCAAGGGCATAAGCCGTCCGGTGCCGAGCGTGTCACTCAGCCGCCGCGACCTGCGCTTCTTCAATGCCTTCCCGCGCTTGCGTATCAACCGCTACGAGGGCGTCATCCGAGCTACCGACCTCCGCGACCGAGCCCGCGAGCTGTTCCGGCGCTAGCCGGGACGGGCGCGCTCGCGGCTTCCTTGCTCGCGTATTTCCCGTTGGTTTCGCGCCCGTTGCCGCGCCGTTTCCAAGATTGCGGTGCCGTTGGAGGCGGCAAGATTTGGGTCGAGCCGGCCGAGGAGGTTATCCGCATCCGCACCGGCGAACATGGCCCCGCCGCGGTGTAGGACAATCTTTCGCCTGACGGGCGTGCCTCTCTTGGGGCGCGCCCGTTCTCGTCTACAATATCGTGCAGACGAAGGAGAGGCATGCCCATGATCAAGATGTTTGCGAGTGACTTAGACGGAACGCTGCTGAATGCCCTACACGAGGCCGACGGAACCATCCGCCGCGCCATTCGCGAGCTGACCGAAGCCGGGCTGCATGTGGTTCCCGCGACCGGACGCTCGACGCTGCCGATCGGCGAGCATGGCTTCACAGGTCTGGCACTCGACGCCTGCTGCTCCAACGGATCCATCGTGCGCGACAGCCATGGTGAGGTGCTCAAGACCTGGACCATCGACCCGCAGGTTACCGAGGAGCTGCTCAAAGCGTTCCCGGACATTTGCTTCGACTGCTCCACGCCCGACGGCATGTTCTCGAGCGGTTCGTTCGAGATGCACCAGGCGGGCTTTAAAAAGGACAGTCCTATCAAGCGCATCGTGATGCGCGGCATGCGTGCACGTGGCGGGTATCACGAGGAACAGTATTTCGACCAGTCGATCGGTGACATCCTGCGTCATGACGTGTGCAAAATCAACTGCCGCGTGACCTCGCCCGAGCTGGAGCGCGACCTTAAGGCATATTTGGCTGAGCGATCGGACCGCGTGGTCAACGCGCCGTTCGATCCGGTGATGTTCGAGATCACGGACGTGGCGTGCAACAAGGGCGAGAGCGTGGCGTGGCTGGCGGGCTACTACGGTATTGCCGAGGACGAGGTCGCGGTCTACGGCGACGGCGGCAACGATATCGCCATGCTCAAGCGTTTCCGTCACAGCTACGCGACCAAAAACGGCAGTGACGCGGCCAAGGCCGCCGCGAGCGTGACCATCGGCAGTTGCATGGTCCACGCCGTTCCCAAGCATATGCTCGCCACCATGCGCAAGCAAAACTCCCGCACCGTCATCGAATAATGTGACAAAGGGACTGCCCTTCGTCACATCCTAAATATTGCCTTTACGTGTTGATGCACACGGTGTGCAATAATACTCGCACTGTGCAATAGCGCACAGGCTGAGTAACAAGGAGGACGCTTGTCCCAGCTCGAGAAATGCGATCGCCGGTCCCTTCGCTCGCAGCGTGCCCTTCGCCAGGCGCTTGCCAGCGAGCTTGCCGAAAGCGGCGACTTTTCGCGCATTAACGTCGCGTCGCTCACCGAGCGCGCCGGTCTTACACGCCGCACGTTCTATTCGCACTACCGCGATATTCCCGACTTTATCAATCAAATCGAGGACGGCTTGCTGGCCGAGATCCGTGAGCGCATTGAGCTCATCACTGCAGCTCAGCTGCCTGATCTCTATCACAATATCGATGAGCTCGAGCCGGCGCCCGGTTCGGTTGAGCTGCTGCGTTATCTTGCGGCCAACCGCGACTTAATCGGTGCGCTGCTGGGTCCGGGCGGCGACCAGGCCTTCATTAAAAGGATCATCGACACCGCTCGTGAGGCTGTGGTGCCGCGTGCGCAGACGGGCATTTTGGGCCTGGCGCTGGGTACGTTCTTTGACTACTACGTCACCTACGTCGTGAGTGCCGAGGTCGGCATGATTCAGCGCTGGTTTGAGCGTGGGCTCACCGAATCGCCCGAGGCCATGGCGCGCATTATGACGGTGCTCGCTTTTGTGCGCCCTGGTGACCTGTATGGCCAACCCATCGATATCAACGTGCCGGAATATGGCATGAAGCTATTGAACTTGCAGCTCGAGGACGCGGCCGACACCGTCGCAACCGTCGAGTCCAACAACTAAGAGGAGAGACAGATGAGCAAACTCGTCGAGGGCATTAAGGACCGTATGGTTGCTGCCGCACGCGAGGCCGCGCCCGCCGTGGTGGACGCCGCGCAGAAGGCCGCGACCGCGGCTGCCGAGAAAGTTGCCGAGGCAGTTGCCGATGCCAAGAACGCAGCAGGGGAGACGTCCGTCGCTAGCGAGCTCGCCACCGCCGCTGAGTCCGTGGCCGCCGCCCACGCCCCCGAAGGCGCGATCTTCAACCCCGAGAACGCTCGTGGCAACCTGCACCTGGGCATCGACGTGGGCTCCACTACCGTCAAGCTCGCTGTGCTCAACGACGACAACCAGATCGTCTACGCCAAGTACCAGCGCCACCACACCGACGTCCGCGCCTGCGCCCGCGACCTGTTCGAGGGTGCCGCGACCGTGCTGCCGACGGCCCAGATGACCTGCGCCATTACCGGCTCGGGCGGCCTGCTGCTGTCCCAGTGGCTCGACCTGGAGTTTGTCCAGGAGGTCATCGCCAGCAAGCGTGCCGTCGAGACCCTCATCCCGGCCACCGATGTCGCCATCGAGCTGGGCGGCGAGGACGCCAAGATCATCTACTTTGACAACGGCATCGAGCAGCGCATGAACGGTACCTGCGCCGGCGGTACAGGCGCGTTCATCGACCAGATGGCAACCCTGCTGCACACCGATGCCAGCGGCCTTAACGAACTCGCGGCCAACGCCACCACCATCTATCCCATCGCTAGCCGCTGCGGCGTCTTTGCCAAGACCGACGTCCAGCCGCTGCTCAACGAAGGCGCCCGTCCCGAGGACGTCGCCGCTTCCATCTTCCAGGCCGTCGTGACCCAGACCATCTCGGGTCTGGCGTGCGGCCGTCCCATCCGCGGTAACGTCGCCTTCTTGGGCGGCCCGCTGCAGTATCTCTCCGAGCTGCGCCATCGCTTCTACCTCACGCTCAACCTGGACGAGGAGCACCGCATTGTGCCCCAAAACGCCCACCTGTTTGTGGCGAGCGGCGCCGCCATGGCGCATGAGTCCAACAAGCTCAGCACGTTCCCGCAGCTCATCGAGGCTATCGATGCCCTGGGTGACACACAGGGTGCCGAGGTCGAGCGTCTGGACCCGCTCTTTGCCACCGACGAGGACTTTGCCGAGTTCAAGACCCGCCACGACCAGGAAGTCGTTCCCAAGGGCAAGCTCGACGGCTACACCGGCCGCGTGTTCATTGGCATCGACGCCGGTTCCACCACCATGAAGGCCGCGCTCGTGGGCGAGGACGGCCAGCTGCTGCACACCTGGTACGGTAACAACAACGGCGACATCCTTGGCACGGCCAAGGTCATCATGGCCGATTTCTACAACCACATCCCCGCCGGCTGCACCATCGGCCACGTGACCACCACGGGCTACGGCGAGGCGCTGCTCATCGAGGCCCTCAAGGCCGACTCCGGCGAGATTGAGACCGTCGCGCACCTGCGCGGCGCCAAGGCATTCCTGCCCGGCGTCGAGTTCATCCTGGACATCGGCGGTCAGGACATGAAGTGCCTGCGCGTCAAGGACGGTGTTATCGAGCACATCATGCTCAACGAGGCCTGCTCGTCGGGCTGCGGCAGCTTTATCGAGAGTTTTGCCGTCTCTATGAACATGGACGTGCGCGCGTTCGCCGATGCCGCTATCCATGCCAAGGCCCCCGTCGACCTGGGTAGCCGCTGCACGGTCTTTATGAACTCGCGCGTCAAGCAGGCGCAAAAGGAAGGCGCCACGGTGGGCGACATCGCGGCCGGCCTGTCCTATTCCGTCATCAAGAATGCCCTGTTCAAGGTCATTAAGCTGCGCGACCCCAAGGAGATCGGCAGCCAGGTGATCGTCCAGGGCGGCACCTTTATGTCCGACGCCACGCTTCGCGCATTTGAGCAGCTCACCGGCGTTCATGCCGTGCGTCCCGACATCGCCGGCTGCATGGGAGCCTATGGTGCGGCCCTGCTCGCTCGCGATCGCGCCGGCGCCGATGGCACCTCGACCATCCTTTCAGCCGAGGACATCGCGCACCTCACCGTGACGCAAAAGCATGTCCGCTGCGGCCGTTGCTCCAACAACTGCCAGCTCACCGTCAACGACTTTGGCGGCGGCAGACGCTTCATTACCGGCAACCGCTGCGAGAAGGGCGCCGGCCACAAAAAGCAGAAGACCGAGGCCCCCAACCTCTTCAAAAAGAAAAACGAGCTGCTCTTTAACCGCGAGGTCCTGAGTCCCGACGAGGCCCCGCGCGGCACCGTGGGTATCCCGCGCGCACTCAACATGTACGAGAACTACCCCTTCTGGCACGCGTTCTTTACACGCCTGGGCTTTAGCGTGCAGCTGTCCGACCAGTCGAGCAAGAAGACCTACCAGGCGGGCATCGAGTCCATGCCGTCCGAGAGCGTGTGCTATCCGGCCAAGATGAGCCACGGCCACGTGATGAACCTCATCGACCGTGACGTCGACTTCATTTGGATGCCGTGCGTGCGCTGGGAGCGCAAGGAGGATCCGACGGCTGGCAACTGCTATAACTGCCCCATCGTCATGAGCTACCCCACGGCGCTGGCGCTCAATATCGACGAGATTCGCGAGCAGAACATCGAGTTCCTGTACCCGTTTGTGCCGTATCACGATAAGACCGAGCTTAAGCGCCGTCTGTACCAGGTGCTCGCCGTCGACCGTGTGGCCGATGCTGAGGCCGGTCGCGGTCGCGTGCGTGGACCCAAGATCACGCGCTCCGAGGTCGATGCCGCCGTCAACGCTGCCTTTGAGGCCGATGCGCGCTTCCACGAGGATATCCAGACCATGGGCGAGGAGGCTCTTAAGTGGGTCGAGGACCACGGCGGCCACGGCATCGTACTCGCCGGCCGCCCCTACCATAACGACCCCGAGATCAACCACGCCCTGCCCGAGCTTATCTCGAGCTTTGGCTTTGCGGTCTTTACCGAGGATTCGCTTGCGCACCTGGTGAAGCCCGAGCGTCCCATCCGCGTCGTCGACCAGTGGATGTACCACAGCCGCCTGTACGCCGTCGCCCGTTTTGTGACGATGCGCAACGACCTGGACCTGATTCAGCTCAACTCCTTCGGCTGCGGCTTGGACGCCCTGACCACCGACCAGGTGCAGGAGATTCTGGAAGCCAGCGGCAAGATCTATACCGTGCTCAAGATTGACGAGGTGTCCAACCTGGGTGCCGCGCGCATCCGCATCCGCTCGCTCATGGCTGCGCTTAAGGACCAGGAGGCTGAGCGCTTGGCTGAGGCAACGGCCGCGGGCGAGGCCTACGAGCAGGGCGATGCCGCGCCGGTGGCGCCCTCCACGGATGCCCCCGCGTTCGCGAGCCGCAAGTACACGTTCGAGGCGCAGCGCGAGAGTGCTTCGACCGCGTGGCCCAAGGTGCCCTTTACCGAGCAGATGCGCGAGGAGGGCTACACCATCCTGTGCCCGCAGATGGCGCCGATCCACTTTGATCTGGTCAAAGAGGTGTTCCGTGGTGCCGGCTACAACTTGGAGCTGCTGCCCTCGACTGACCACGATGCCGTCGAGGCCGGCCTGCGCTACGTGAACAATGACATTTGCTACCCGTCGATCCTGGTGACGGGCCAGATTATGGAGGCCATCGAGAGCGGTCGGTACGACCTGTCCAAGACGGCCGTGGTTATCAGCCAGACCGGCGGCGGCTGCCGTGCCACCAACTACATCGCACTCATCCGCAAGGCTCTGCGTGAGAGCGGCCACCCCGAGATTCCGGTGATCTCGCTTTCGGCCGTGGCGCTCGGCGAGGACAACCCTGGCTTTAAGATTACGCCGGCTCTGCTCAAGCAGGCGGTCTACGCGGTGCTCTTTGGCGACGTGATGATGCAGATGCTCTACCGCTGTCGCCCGTACGAGGCAACGTCCGGTGCCGCCAATGCGCTCTACGAGGAGTACATGGCGCGCGCCCGCAAGCTGGCGCCCAAGTTCAACCGTCACAACTACACCAAGCTGTGCCGCGAGGCCATCCGCGCGTTCGACACCATGCCGCTCGTGGGCGAGGGTACCAAGCCGCGCGTGGGCGTGGTTGGCGAGATCCTGGTCAAGTTCCACCCTACGGCCAACAACCACGTGGTCGATGTCATCGAGCGCGAGGGCTGCGAGGCCGTAGTGCCGGGCCTGCTCGACTTCTTCCTGTACTCCATGAGCAACGCCGAGCTGCAGAAGGACGAGCTGGGAAGCTCTGCCACTACACGCGCGGGCATGCAAGCGCTTATTAAGCTCGTGGACTGGATGCGCACGCCGGTGGAGGAGATGCTCGAAAAGTCTCGCCGCTTTGAGGCGCCCGAGCGCATCGGCACCATGGCCGACAAGGCCCGCACGGTGCTTTCGGTGTGCAACAACATGGGCGAGGGCTGGCTGCTCACGGCCGAGATGCTCGACCTGATCGATCACGGTGCGCCCAACATCATCTGCACGCAGCCCTTCGCGTGCCTGCCCAACCACGTGGTGGGCAAGGCCGTGATTAAGGAGCTACGCCGCCAGCACCCCGAGAGCAACATCGTCGCGGTGGACTATGATCCCGGTGCGTCCGAGGTCAACCAGCTCAACCGCATTAAGCTCATGATTAGCGTGGCCAAGGAAAACATGCGCGCCGGTAAAGGCTTTAAGCTCGAGAAGGTGGCGCCGCTCGCGATGGACGAGGTCACCGGTCAGATGCGTGCCCACGACGGCTGTGCGAGCTGCGGATCTGCCAGTGAGGAGGCCGTTGCATCGGTCGCCAAGCGCCTGGGGCGCGGCATTAAGAAGTAGCTGGTCTGCTATGGGCTAGATATGAGACAAACGGGTGGTAGCCGTACCGGCTACCACCCGTTTTTGCTGGACATATGTTGCGTAAATGACCTTGCTACAGCCTTCCGTGGACTTGCCCGATTTTTGGGCCGGCTCGGGCTTAGAGGACAAGTTGCTGCAGGCCCAAGGCGATTTTTCGCTCAACGCAGGCCAGCACAGTGTGACCTATCTGCCAAACGACGAGACGACCGCTACGGTCTGGCCATCACCACCTACGAGATGGAAGCCGAAAAGTACATCTACCGCGTGTACAAGTACGAGCTGTAGGGCCGCGCTTAGGTTTGACCAATGGAGTATGAAAACACGCCGTTCGCCGATGCCCCCTCCGCGAGTGGCAGCCATATGTTTTGATATCAGAAACATATAGTTGTCGCCAGCCTGCTGGCGACGTTCCCCCTGATATCAGAGGCTCCAGGTATGTTTCGCGCTCCGTTAAACAACTATCGATTGGGCTAACATGGACCGCCGTGCTATTTCGGTAACCCTTGCAGTGGTCTGTCTGACTGTGCTCCTGGGCGCTACAGGGCTGTTTGCTATAAGCCGAGAAACGTCCTATATGCAGGAATGCGCTTCCGAAGGGTTTGCCATTGATGGTTACTACCGGGATGACAAAACGAGTCGGGAAATCCTGGCCTTTCTTGAGGAGGATGGCTGTCGATGGCAACTGGTCGACAAAGACGGCAGCTGCGTTGACGGGCAGTTTAAGCGTACGGATGACCCCAACATCCTGATATTAAAGAAGGAAAACGGCGAAGAATTCGGCACGGTTCACGTTGCGTATATATCGCGCCGACGCAATCAGGGGCAGATTTACCTAATTAGAAATACTAAGGTGACCCGATTTTATCTTGTGAGCACCGATCCAGCGTTTACGGTGGGGTCTGGCGATGTCGATGCGGACGTCTGATTCACGGCAATAAAACAGCGAGCGGGGCGCGGACGTGAACTACGTCCCGCTTTTTGCTTGTGCCTGCGTCGCGTCTGAGCCTCGCCGCGACTTGCGCCTGTGCGCGGGAGCCATCCCATGCTCCGCATTACTCCACATCAAACTCCACGCGATCGAGTTCGGGCACGTTGAGGTCAATGAGCTTGCGGGCGACGTGACGGTCGTGTGCCCCAAGTGCCTCGCTTGTCGTCACATGGGCGACAATCTCGCGCTCGACGATGCCCTCCTCGTCGCCTTCGGTGGCCGAGGTCTCGACGGCGACGGTGTAATCCTTAAAGCCCGGCAGCACCGCGGCAAGCTCGCGCGTGGTTTCGGTGACACCGTAGCCGTCCTGCACGCCGGCCTGCGCCGAGCCAATGGAACCCGCCGTCATGACGATGCAGGGGATGGCAAAGACCACCGTGCCCACAATAATGCGGCGGCGCACCTTGCGTGACAGCTCATCGACCTCGGCATTTTCCTCGGCTGTCACAATGCCGTCGCCGTTGAGGTCGCGCTTGAGCGGTACACGTAAAAGAAGCAATACGGCTTCGGCCGCCAGCGCGATAAAGACCACGTTGATGCCAAACTCATAAAGCGCCGAGAGAAACAGTGACCCGCTTGCGATGGCGATGCCGTAGCCCGCCGCGCACAGGGGCGGCATGAGCGCGGTCGCCACGGCCACGCCGGCGATGAGCGTGGCGGGTTCCTGGTCGCGCGAGTTGCCCAGCCCGCCTGCAAAGCCGCCTGCGAGTGCGACGGTAAGGTCCCAGACGGTGGGTGTCGAGTTGTCGATGATGGCGGCCGTGGTGGTGCCAAGGGGCGAGAGCTTAAAGTACAGCGTGGACGTGACCAGGCAAAAGGCCATCTGCAGCGCAAGGCTGGCGACGGCTTCGACGGTAATCTCGCGGTCGAGCGTGGCAATACCGTATGCCATGGCAAGGACCGAGCCCATGAGCGGGCAGATGAGCATGGCGCCCACGATGGCGATGTCCGAATCGATATCGAGGCCGATGCTTGCGATCAGCATGGCGATGATGAGGATGCATAGGTGGGAGCCAGTCAGACGCGCCCCGTTTACAAAACGCTTGCGGATCACGTGGTAGGGCGCGCGACCCTCGCGAATGTTGAATGCGCGCTTGAGGAAGCGGGTGATGTTTTCCATGGCTTCGCTATGGGCAGGGCGGATGCCGTGGCGCCGGTGGTGGCGTTCGCGTAGTCGCTTGATCTGTTGTTTGTCGAGTTCCATGTCCACCTCGTTCCAGCGCGGTCCGCGCAACGCGCCCGTTGTCATAACTCTACACCGTGGCGGGCGGGGTGTCTGTTGGATGCGGAATCCGATAGGGCGGATGACGCGGGAGCAAATGCAAATCACAGGCTCAATTCCATCCCGCGAGAATATGATGCACCAGCTCCTTCAAATGTGACGAAACTGTGAAGCACGAGAGCGTGAATTTCAAAAAATACGCTGGTCGCCAATGTTGCGCAACAGAATTCAAAAATCGACAGCTACCGTTTGATACGTATGGATACATCCGTGTCAAAGGGAGAAAGCCATGGCAAACTACAGTCCACAACACTTTGAGCCTCGGGCCAAGGCCGTCAACGTCAAGGGCGTTGCCAACCGCGCCGTCGCAACCGTTTTGACGGCGGGCCTCATCGCTCAGCCGCTCATGTCGCCGCTGGCGGCAATCGCTGCACCGTCAACCGATAACGGCGATTCTGTTCAGGGGGGGGTAGTTCTGTAGAGAACACCGTTGCCGCCGGTAACCAAGCGGTCGTAAAGACGGCTGCCCAGCTGGCCGAGGAGTCGGCAAAGCAGCTCAAGGACGCTCAGGCCGCCTACGATGCCGCCCAGAAGAAGGCCGACGCGGCGGGCCAGTCTCAAAAGCAGGCACAGCAGCAAAAGAATCAGGCCTCGCAGGCCGTGACCGATAACGCCGCCGAGCAGAACGAGGCCGAGGCAGCCGCGCTTCAGGAGAAGATCGACGAGCTTAAGGCGGCTGTTGACAAGGCCGAGCAGCAGCAGAAGAAGCTGGGCGACCTGAACGATCAGCTCGATCAGGCCAACAAGAGTGTCGAGGATAAGACCCAGGCGCTCAAGGACGCCAAGGCAAAGCAGGATGAGGCCAAGAAGGCCCTCGACGATGCGCAGGCCAAGCTCGAGGCCATGGGTATGGACGAGTACGAGGCCGCCAAGAAGGCCGTCGAGGACGCGCAGGCCAAGCTCAATGCGGCGAATGCCGATGTGAAGACGGCCGAGGGTGAGCTCGATGCCGCTAAGACCGCCGCCGACAATGCTGAGCAGGCAAAGAGTGATGCCGAGTCTGCTCTGACGACTGCCCAGGCCAAGAAGCAGGAGACCGCCAATGCCCTTGCCGCTGCGACCACCGCGTGCGGCAACGCCCAGGATAAGCTGAACGACGCCCAGAAAGCGCTCGATGCCGCCATCTCGGGCACGGGCATCGATCTAAAAGCGCTTGAGGCCGCCAAGGAAGCTGCTGCCGGTGAGCTCAAGGACGCGCAGACCGAGCTTGATGCCGCGAAGGCTGCCGACGCCACCGCACAAACGAACCTCCAGGCCGCACAGACTGATGCCAGCGCCGCGCAGGAAAAGGTCAACGCCGCCAACGCTGCCGTTTCGTCAGCGCAGACTGCATACGACGAAGCCAACGGCAAACTCGGTGATTTGACCAGCAAATACAACACCGCCAAGGCTGCTTACGAGCAAGCTCAGCAGACCGAGGCCGACAAGAAGACAGAGTACGACCGTCTAGCAGAGGTCGCAAAGCAGAAGAAAAGCGCTCTTGAGAATGCTACCAGCGACTACAACAAAGCGAATGATGAATACAACACGGCCAGCGCAAACGTCAAAGCTCTTGAGCAGCAGATTTCTGAGCTAAAAGCAAACATGACGGTGGATACGGATGCTGTCAAGGCTGGCCTGCTTGGCTTTATGAATCACATCGCAAGTAGTACGTCGTTTACTGCTGCTCAGCGTGCCAACGCGAGCGATGCGGCGAAGTTACTTGATGGGTCTGCTAGCAAGGCGGCATGGTATGACGACTATGTCAACTTGGATGCATCTGACGCTGACAATGCTTTTTCGCTCGTGAATCTGCAGAATACCTTGACCTACATGAATGCCGTCAATGGAATTCGTCGCGCAAATGGCTTGAGTGACATGAAGGTCAGCATTGTCTCTATGGCGCAGTCGGCGCTCGATGTTTGCTATTCGTCGAATGTTTGGGACCACGCGGGGAACAGCGGCGAGGGCTTTTATATGTCCTATAACGAAAACCTTGCCGGACGTGCTGGCGCCTACAAGGGGTCAGATAATCCTAAAGATTGGGAAATATCCTTCGATAACGGCGACAAGTACGGCGATGATTGGCCGTTTATCGGTTGGTATACTGCGGAAAAGCGTGACTATGACAGGGGTGACTATAGCAACACCGGCCACTATGAGAACTTTATTGATTCAGGTGCTAATTCCTTTGGGTTCGCCGTCGGCTACGGTAAGGATGGCAACCGCTCAACGCCCGAGGATGACGGTGCACCCAGTCCTGTTTCAATTTATCAGGGAAACTGGGCCGAAGGCGATTTTACGGTTGACGAGTTCAAGAACCTGGTAAACACGTACGTAGACTCCGTTTATCATGCCGGTGGTACCGCCGCGCAGAAGGCGCAGCTGGCGCAGCTGCAAGATCAACTTGCGGCAGCACGGAAGGCGCTCGATGTGAAAAACGATGCGCTTGGCTCTGCGGAGTCATCCCTCGATGCTGCCAAGAGTGCCGCGAATGAAGCGAACGGTAACGTTGCTGCTGCCAAGAGCGACTATGAAGCTGCGCAAGAGGCCACCGCTATCGCGAAGGCGGCATATGGCGCTGCCGATGTCAATTTGAAGAATGTTGACATCGAAACTCCTAGGGCAAATCTCAACGCCGCCAAGGACGAGGCGACCGTCGCGCAGGCCGCACTTGACGACGCTAACTCCAAGCTCACCGAATGCCAGACGAACGCCTCCAAGGCTTCCGCCCGCAAGGCGAAGGCACAGGGCGATTACGATACCGCCAAGACAAAGTCCGATAAGGCCAACGAGGCGTATGACAATGCCACGGCTTCGGTCAAGGACCTTACTGCCAAGCGCGATGCCGCTAATGCGAACCTTGCGAGCAAGCAGGGCGCGCTTGACGGGGCCAAGAAGGCCGACGACGCCGCTCAGGCTGGCGTAGATAAGGCTCAAGCCGCAGGCGCACACGCCGCGACCGCTCTTTCGGATGCCAAGCAGGCAGTTGCCGCCAAGACGCAGGCCGTGTCCGACGCACAGGCGAAGGTCAAGGCCGCCGAGGGCGAGCTGGCCCGCGCAAACAAGGCCTTCGAGCGCTTCGCCGGCGCCCAGAAGGCGGTCGATGACGCCACGGCCGCCTATGATGCCGCCGTTGCCGGTGTCGCCGATGCCCAAAAGCAGCTCGAGGCCGCCAACAAGGCCGTTGTCGATGCGAACTTCGATATCATCAAGGCCAAGGCCGAGCTTGCCGGCGACGAGGCGCTCAAGGCCGATCTTGAGGCCGTCGACCACAAGGCCTCCCTTGCCACGGGCACGACGGGCAACGATAAGCTGACCAAGCTGAATGCCGCCTACGCTCGATACAAGTCCGCCGTCGATGCCGCTGCGGGCCTCAAGACTGCCCTGAGCGATGCCGATGCCAAGCTGTCCGATGCCAACGACGCTTATGCCGCCGCATTGGCAGAACTCGGCGATGCCAAGGACGCCCTGGCTGCTGCACAGGCCGAGTACGACAAGTATCATCCCAAGGCCGAGCCGCAGGCTAAGCCTCAGGTTACGCAGGCTGCTGCAAAGGCCCCTGCCGCTAAGAAGAAGGCTGCGTCGGGCGCGCTTGCCCAGACCGGCGACAACTCCGCGCTTGCGGGCGAGGTGTTCGTCATCGGCGGCATTACGCTCGTTGCCGCGGGCGTGACGCTGAGCGATCGTCGTCGCAAGCAGATGTAGCGTATTGAGCGCTGGCCTCGCGACATACCGCAATTCGTCGCGAGGCCGACTCGATAACTCAACCGATAAGGCCGGCGCGCTGTCATACGCGGCGCGCCGGCCTTTCTTTGCGGTGGTATCAAAAAGCTCGGTCGGTAGCCGCGAAAGCTGCCGACCGAGCAAATCGTAGACAATATGGTTGCTGTCGAGCAGCTGCTCAGCTTAGCCCAGCAGGCTCAGACCCACGGAGACAAACGCCAGGATAACGCCGACGATAGACTCGCCACCGAGCAGGCCGCTGGCGACAACCAGACCCTGCTCCTGGAAGGCGGCATCCTTGGCGGCCTTCTCCTCGTCCGAAAGACCGGCGGCGGCGTCGCGGTGTGCAGCCCACTTGTCGTAGGCGAGCTTGACGCAGGAGCCCAAGAAGGCCGTGAGCGACATGTAGAACGGCAGGTACACGCCCAGACCGATCATCATGGCCGGAATGCCGAGCCAGTACATGACGATGCCGGCGATAAAACCGCCCGCAAACCACGGCACGCTCGGGATGCCCGAGACCATGGTGGCGACCACGCTTGCCTGCGCGGCCACAAAGCTCTTGTCGGGGCCGAAGGCGTCCGGACCATAGGCGGTGACGAGCGCGACCATGACGGCGGCAGCGACCAGGGCGCCCACGATGCCGCCGATGGCCTGGCCGACCCACTGTGCACGCGGGTTGGTGCCCAGCACGGCGCCGGCCTTGAAGTCGTTCATGACGTCGCCCGCAAGGCCGCACGCTACGGCCACGATGCCGGCGATAAAGAACAGCTTGACCTGAGCGAGCTGCGCGAAGGCGGCAACGATGAGCATGACGATGAGGCCGAAGATCTCCATGGGGTCGATGCCCGTCTGGCCGCAGCTCTGCGCGCTCATGATGGTGGTGACAAAGGTGAACAGCGTGACGATGACGGCCGGGACGGGGCCAAGGTCGAGCACGATGGCGATGATCACGGCGATGGCGGCAGCGCCCAGGCCGATGATACCGGCGTCGAGTTTAAGGGAGCCCGAGATGAGCGACTGCTCGTCGGTGTCGGTGGAGCTGTCGGCGGCGAGGCCGCGGACGATACCGGCGACCTGCGGCAGGATGTCCTTGAGGACGACGGCGACGCCAAAGCCCATCATGAGGCCCATACCCAGGGACTTAACAATGCCCTGTGCGGTCACAACATCGAACAGACCGGCAGCGGTGCCGCCCACGATGATGCCAAAGTTGCCCAGCAGCGCGCCGGCAAACCAGAACGCGACGGGGGCGAAGCCCACCAAAAAGCCGATGGACAGCAACATGGGCGAGTTGTAGATGGCAAAGGTCACGCCGGGGATATTGAGCGTGCACAGCATGCTGGGCACCACGCCCAGAGCGTCGCGCAGCACGCTGTAGATGCCGGCGATGGCCATGGAGCCAAAGAGCTGCTTGCCGGTTTTGCCGCCGGCCTCGGTTGCGCGCAGGGTCTGAGCTGCGGCGTTGCCGGTGGGGAACTCAAGCGCGGCGTCCACGATAAAGTGACGGTGGATGAGCGCGGTGGCCAGCAGGCCCAGGATGGTGCCGGCGAGTGCCACGATAAACATGTCGAGCCAGCTGATCTGGTCGGCATATCCCAGCATCCAGGCGCCCGGGATGGTAAACGCCAGGCCGCCGGCGACCATGGCGCCCGCGGACATGATGGTGTGGGTGACGTTGGCCTCGTTGAGGCTGGCATTGCCCATGAGCTTAAGGAAGAACAGCGAAATGACGGCAGCGAAGACGATCGGCCAGGGGAGAGCGCCCATCTTGAGGGCGGTGTAGGCCGAGCTTGCCGTGATAATCACGCAGCCAAGGACGCCGATGACGACGCCGCGCAGCGTGAGTTGCCCGCGCATCGAAGCGCGGTTCGAGGGATTGCTCATATAGAACTCCTTTGCGTATATCCGCTTCCCCCGGGAGCGCCGCTACGGATACGGCGCGGGAAGTCGGGTTACCAAGGGCCGCCGCGTGAGCTCGCGCGCGACCGCGCACCAGTATAACCGCAAGCTAGTCATTTCGGGATGACTGGTTTAGGTAGGCGATATACTGCTGGGCAGACGAAAGGAGCGCCGACGATGCTTAATGGGTGCGCATATATATTGACGGTCGACGTGGGCAACACGTTCATTCGCTTTGGCCTGTTTGCCGAGGATTCGGCCGCGGCGCAGGAATGCCCGCTTGCGACGTGCGAGATCACCACGCCGTCGAGCATCACAGCAGACGAGGCGCGCATGCGTCTCGCTCAAGTCATGGCCGCGCTAGCGGCCGATGCGGGCATGCCGGGTGCACTCGTTCCCGCGGCCGCAGTGCTGAGCTGCGTGGTGCCGGCGCTCGAGCGCCCGTGGAAGACGGCGCTTTCCCGCATCTGCACGGGGCGCGTGCTCACGGTGGGGCCGGGACTTAAGACCGGCATGCCCGTCCACTACGACGACCCGGCCGAGATCGGCCCCGACCGCATCGCCGACGCCGTGGCGGCCCGGGCCGTTTACGGCTCTCCGTGCATCGTGATCGACCTGGGCACTACGACCAATATCGAGGTCATCGACGCGTGCGGTACCTTTGTGGGCGGCGTCATCGCGCCGGGTCTGGCGCTCGGCGCCCGCTCGCTCTCGGCCGCTGCGGCGCGTCTGCCGCAGGTCGAGCCTTCGGCGCCCACGCATGTGATCGGCCGCAACACGCGCGAGGCCATGCGCTCGGGCGTGGTCTTGGGCGAGGTGGCACGCATCGACGGCATGCTCGACATGGTGCTCGCCGAGATGCGCGCGACCAAGGCTGCGGGGGAGGGCGATGTGCCCATCGTCATTACCGGCGACGACGCCGAGGCGCTCGCGGCCCTTGTCGGCCATAGCCTGACGGTCGACGACGCGCTGACGTTGCGAGGACTCGCCGAGCTCTACCACATCAACCAAAAGCCCCGCCGCGTGTAAAAGTGAGGGCGCCGGCGGGACAAACGCCCTCACCTTTCACCTGCTACAATGGGTCAAACTATTGCGATTACGGAGGTGTCTGCCATGTCGGACGATCTTCATCAAACTTCGTCAGGCAAGCGCCTGGACGTCATTAGCTGGGACGAGTTCTTTATGAGCGTGGCCATCGCCGCGCAGCGCCGCAGCAAGGACCCCAACACGCAGGTGGGTGCGTGCATCGCCAACACCAACCACCGCATCCTTTCGGTGGGCTACAACGGTACACCCTCGGCGCTCAACGACGACTTTTTTCCGTGGGGTACGAGCGACGACCCGCTGCAGGACAAGCACAACTACGTGGTCCATGCCGAGGCCAACGCCGTGCTCAACTACCGTGGCTCGCTCAAGGACCTCGAGGGTTCCACGGTCTACGTCACGCTGTTCCCGTGCCACGACTGCGCCAAGATTTTGGCTCAGGTGGGCGTGGGCGAGGTTGTCTACCTGGACAACAAGTACGCCGACACCGATGACGGACGCATCAGCCGCCGCATCCTCGACTCCTGTGGCATCAGCTACCGCCAGGTCATCGTCGATGTTCAGATTGGTACCGGGGGACAGGCTCGACAGTAATCATGCGTTGTCGCTATCTGACGACGAACGCAGCTCAAAGAGCCCCGTCCCAAATTGACTACTCGTGAAAGTCGCGTCTGCGCGCATGGACGGCTCGTGAGCGGGTACATGGCTGTAGTAACATAGCTTCTGTCCGCGGGCGTGCCCGCGTTATTGTGAGAAAGGAGCCCCTGTGGCTGTTAACGAAGAGCTGCTTAAGAAGGTTCTTGAAGAGATTCGTCCCAACCTGCAGGCCGATGGCGGCGATATGGAGTATGTGGGCGTCGACGACGAGGGCGTCGTCAAGCTGGAGCTGCAGGGCGCCTGCGCCGGCTGCCCCATGAGCTCGCTGACCTTGTCTATGGGCATCGAGCGTATCCTGAAGGAGCACGTGCCCGGCGTTACCCGTGTCGAGCAGGTCAATGCCTCCGGCGAGACCGACGACCTGTACGACGAGTACGCGCCGTTCTAAGATGCGAAAGCTGCGGACGGTACGCTCCGCATAGACGTTACGCCCAAATATGCGGCTGCGAGCGTAAGGCCCGCGGCCGCATTTGTATGTAGGGAGTAGGAGGGTCGACATGCTCAACGACTTCTACCATATGCTTGATCCCGTCGCGATTTCGGCGGGGCCTATCACGATTTACTGGTATGGTCTGGCCTATGTGGTCGGCGCCCTGCTCACGGCGGTTGTCATGTACCGCACACAGCGTCGCTGGGGCTTTAACATCACGATTGATGACCTGACGAGTGTCGTGGTCGGCGTGGTCTTTGGCCTCATTATCGGTGCGCGCCTGTTCTACGTCATCTTTTACGGCGACGGCTACTACTGGGCGCATCCGCTCGAGATCTTTGCCACCAATGAAGGCGGCATGAGCTTCCATGGCGGCCTGGTGGGCGGCATCATCGGCGGCGTGCTCGTGTGCCGCATGTATAAGCTCGACGCATGGACTTTGGCAGACCTTGCCGTCATAGGCGCGCCGCTGGCCTTGTGCCTGGGCCGTTGTGCCAACTTTGTCAACGGAGAGCTGTGGGGCAAGCCGACCGATCTGCCCTGGGGTGTGGTTTTTGGCGGGACTGCGGGCGATATGCCGCGTCACCCCTCCCAGCTCTACGAGGCATTTCTTGAGGGCATCGTGCTCTTTTGCATTCTGCAGGTGCTCAGCCGCAAAAAGCCGCTGCTGCCCCAGGGTACGTTTATGGGCGTGTTCGTGATGGGGTACGGCATCGTCCGCTTTCTCGTTGAGTTCGTGCGCGTGCCCGATGCCCAGCTGGGTTATCTGCTGGGCGGCGTCATCACCATGGGTCAGCTGCTGAGTTTGCCGCTCGTGATCGCCGGTCTGGCGCTCATCATCTTCGCCCGACACCGCAATCGCCCCCAGCGCATCTACCTCGACGCCTAACCACCAAAACCACCACAAAGGGGACAGGCACCTTTGTGGTGGTTTTGCCGAGTTTGATAGGTTTCTAGAAAGGCTTTCGGACTGTGAAGGATTCCGACCTCTCCACAACGGCTGCGCGCGACGCTGCCCGCATCGTCTGGTTTAAGCGCTATCCCGCCAAGCAGACGCTCATCGCATTTTTGCTCGCGCTGTTGGCGACCACGGCGTTTTCCATCGATCCCGCCCCGGTGTCGAGCAACGCAGTCTTGGCGATTGACCCCAAAGCCTCGGGCATGCTGTACGTGTGTTACGAGGTGCTCCTCTCGTTTGCCGGCCATACCGACGCGGTCATGCTGCTTGCGCTTGCCTGCCTGCTCACGCTGCCGTTTCGCTACGTATTCTTTGGCCGCGGCGACGCTTGGCGTCCCTCGGTGATCCTTCCGTCGCTGTTCTTTGCCGTCTGCATGGTGTTTGGCCGCAGCTACGACCTCACCGACTCGGCCGAGATTGTCCTTGGCGACAAGGCCCGCATCATCTGCGCCTGGATAGGCGGTGCGGGCTGGATGCTCTTGGCGGTCGTTGCCTTCTACCTCGCCTTTGAGTGTCTAGATTGGTTGAGCTCTCGGCGCATTCCGTTTTCTGAAGCGCACTTTGGCCGCGTATGGCGTGTGGCTCACGCCGTGCTCTCGGTCCATCCCTTTGCCGGGCCCTTCCTGGTGCTTATGGTCGCCTGGGCGCCCACGCTCATCGCTTCGCTGCCCGGCCTTTTTATGGGAGACACGGGTGCGCAGATTCGCCAGTGGTTCAACTACCCCAACGGCACGAGTGACTACCTGCGTCTGCTCAACCCCAATGTGTTGCTCAACGGACATCATCCCGTGGTGCACACGGCTATCATCGGTTCGTACGTCCAGCTGGGGCTTTCACTGTTCAACAGCGCCAACGCGGGCCTCATCATCTATACCTGCGCTCAGTTCGTCATTACGGCCGCCTGCATGGCCTATTCAATCTCGTCGCTGCGCAAGCTGGGCGTGAGCCTGCCGGTTCGCGGTGCGATCCTGCTGTTCTTTGTGTTTATGCCCATGTTCTCCAACTACGCGGCCTTGCTTACCAAAGACGTGCTGTTTGCCGACGCGTTTTTGATGCTGTTGGTGCAGACCGTGAAGCTCGTGGCCTGCGGCCTGCCCCGTCGCGATGCCAATGCCGAGCGTGCAGGCGAACAGAGGCCTATGCTCTTTGCGCGCCATGATTGGCTGCTGCTCGCTCTGGGTGCCATGGGTTCCACGTTTCTGCGCAACGGCGGCCTGGTGTTTCCCCTGGCGGCATGCGTAATCGCGGCAGCTTTTTGCGCATGGGACGTGCATGTGGCTCGTCGTGCAGCCAAGCAGGCTGGTGCTGCGCCTTCGGGCGCCACCCCGCGTTTCCGCTGGGTGGGAGTTCTTGCGGTGCTTGCACTCTGCCTTGCCTCTAATATGTACTTCACCAAGGTCTTTATGCCGGCACACGACATCACGCCTGGTTCCAAGCGCGAAATCCTCTCGATTCCGTTCCAGCAGACGGCTCGTTTTGTCCAAAAGCACGACGGCCTCAACTCGGGCGTCAACCCCACGGTTAAGGAGGACGGCACCATCGTGGAGGCTCCTTGCGACGGCTTGGTGACCGACGAAGAGCGTGCCGTGATCGACCGTGTGCTCAAGTACGAGAACCTGGGCCGCCGTTACAACCCGGATAAGTCGGACGCCGTCAAAAATTGCTTTAACGAGTACGCCTCGCAGGAGGACATCAAGGCCTATTTTGAGGTGTGGGCCCAGATGTTCAAAAAGGACCCCGGGTGCTATATCTCGGCGCTCATCAATAACTACTATGGGTATTTTTATCCGAGCGCTCGCGACGCATGGGTCTACAGCACGGCGCGCAGTGCCGAGATCATGGCGAAGCCCGATAACCTCAAGTACTTCGACTTCCATCCGGTCGATAGCAAGGTTGTGCGCTGGTGCGACCACCTGATCAACCTGTATCGCGTGGCAGTACAACGCATCCCGTTTATCTCGCTCACCATGAGCTCGGCCACCTATGTGTGGATCATGATCGCCGTGGTGGTCTATCTGCTACGTCGTCATTCGTGGCGCGGGCTGGCCATTTGGGTGCCGCTGCTGGGCGTGCTTGCCGTGTGCCTGATTGGCCCGTGCAACGGCTCGACCTACATGCGCTATCTGTATCCGGTCATCGCCTGCATGCCCTTCGCCATCGGCGCCACCGTCACCCGCAGCGACTTCCTCTGGTCCTAACTTGGTGCATTGGGGGTCAGGTTTCTTTGCACCAAAGGGGTCATCATCACGACGCCTTCATTTTGGGGTTTATCTCGCAGGCCAGTAGGTATATCATAACGACGTTTGTTTATATTGCCCGAGCATCTGCGCTGGGCTTTAGGTCGAAACCGATAGGAGACACGTATGTCCGGACACTCTAAGTGGGCCACAACCAAGCATCGTAAGGGCGCGCAGGACGCCAAGCGTTCCGCCCTCTTCTCCAAGCTGAGCCGCAACATCACCGTTGCTGCCCGTCTCGGCGGTGACCCGCTGCCCGAGAACAACGCCAGCCTCGCCGCTGCCGTTGCCAAGGCCAAGGCTCAGTCCATGCCTAAGGACAAGATCAAGTCCGCTATCGACAAGGCTTTTGGTTCGGGTGCTGACGCTGCCGTCTACGAGAACATCGTGTACGAGGGCTACGGTCCCGCCGGTGTCGCCGTCTACGTCGACTGCCTGACCGACAACCGCAACCGTACCGCCGCTGATGTCCGTTCCGCCTTCTCCCACGCTGGTGGCAACCTGGGCACCTCCGGCTCCGTCGCCTTCCAGTTTGAGCGCAAGGGCCAGATCGTCGTCGCCAAGGAGATTCTGGACGAGAACGCCAAGAAGGAGACCATGATCGCCAACGGTGCTGCCGGTGACGAGGATGAGTTCATGATGGCCATCGCCGAGGCCGGTGGCGAGGACTACGAGGACGCCGGCGAGGAGTGGATCGTCTGGACTACTGCCAACGAGGTCATGGCTGTCTCCAAGGCGCTCGAGGAGCAGGGCGTCCAGGTCAAGGGCTCCGAGACCACCATGGTCCCGACCACCCCGACCGAGGTCTCCGGCGCCGACGCCAAGAAGGTTCAGCGCCTCATCGACCGTCTTGAGGAGCTCGACGACGTCCAGGATGTTTACAGCACCATGGACATGACCGACGAGGTCATCGCTGCCCTCGAGGAGGAGTAGTGCCCGCACGGGTTAAGCCGTGCATATCTGGGCATAATGAAGCGAGCATGCAAGCCTCGTGGAATAGATGAGCCGGATCCGCGTGCGTAGAGCACCGGACCCGGCTCTTTTATAATGATGCGAACCGTTTTGCATTTCGAGAGCCGAGATTTGAAGGGAGCGCCGCGTGCGCGTACTCAAACGAGCCCTAGCGATCGTGTACCTTGCCGCTACCATCGTGGCGCTGGGTACGCTTGTCTGCCAGTTTTGGGGGCCGTATACGTATCGCTTTATGTTGCTGATGCGCGACCCCATGCCGCGCATTGTCGTGACGGCATGCGGCGGAGTTGTGGCGATCGGCGTGCTGGTAAGCTTCTTTCGCCTGATGTTTGCTCGTCGCGAGCCGTTCTGCGTGCATCCGGCGGGGGAGCGCAATATCGAGGTCACGCTCGCGGCGCTTTCTTCGTGTGCCAGGGCTGCTGCCGAGCGCGACGACCGCGTGATGATCGAGCATGTCGAGGCCCGCGTCCAAGGTTCCGACGATTCGCACGTCCGTTTTAAGGTCGAGGCTATCGCGCTTGACGATAAGGACGTGGCATCTTTGGCTACCGCGATGCAGCAGCGCATCGAGGAAGCTTGCGACACCATGCTCGGCACGCCGGGTACGACCGCGCGCGTCCGTTTTTTGCCGTCCAAGACTACCGTCCAGACCGTGGAGGTTTCCGGTGAGTGATACCAATCAAGATAAGACCGCTCGTACGCCGCGCCTGACGATTGACCAGAGCGCTGCGCCGGCGAGCGAACCTGTTGATTCCAAAGCAGAGGCAGCCGAGTTACAAGACGCGGCAGCCGCGGATTTTGACGAGGCTATGGGTCTCATCAAGGGTACGGGCGCTGCCATCTGGAGCTATGCTGTGCGTCATCCCAACACCACGCTCGGTGCCGTCGCCGGCTTTGTCCTCGCCGTGTTGGTGCTCACGCTCGGCCTGTGGGACACGCTCGTCATTGCATTCTTCGTGCTGATCGGCGCCGTGATCGGCCAAATTCGCGACGGCGAGAACGGGATCGTCAACTTCTTCGGCCGTCTGTTTAGCGGCCGCTAATATGTATTCGACTGTCGCATCTGCGGCAGGCATAAGGAGGAACCATGGCTTTTAATACGAAGGTCGATGTAGCCGATACCGAGCTCGAGGCAGACGAGACCGTCGCTGCCGAGGCCGAGGATGTGACGCTCGAGGACGAGGCGCTCGTCGAGGCCGAGTCCGATGCTGATGAGGACGACGAGGAGGCGGACGAGGAAGCGGACGAGTCCGAGGACTCGCTGACCTATTCCAACGGTGTGATCGAGAAGATCGTCGCCATGGCCACCCGCGAGGTGCCGCACGTCCTGGGCATGAAGGGTAACCTTATGCACTTTGTGCAGGAGCAGTTTGGTGCCGAGAATCTGACCAAGGGCGTGACGGTTGAGGTCACCGATGATAATCGCGTGGTCGTCAACATCTCCGTCATTATCGAGTACGGCGCCTATGCGCCCGCGATCTTCGACGATGTCAAGGCACGTGTCACCGAGCGCCTTGCCGCGATGACCGGCCTTGAGGTGGCGGGCGTCAACCTGCGCATCGAGGACGTCATCACCCCCGAGGAGTACGAGCACCGCACCAGCCAGCACGAGTAACCTTCCAAAAAGGGACAGGTTTGTTTTGGCAGGCTTTATCTGCGAAAACGTTAAACGGCCGACCGCGCAAGCAAAAGCGTGGCCGGCCGTTATTTGTATGCCCCCCGATGTGGGCATACCGCTCGTCTAACTAGGGGTTGCAATCGTCGCGTTCCGCGTTACCCTAATGGGCGCATTGTTTCCAAATTGTTAACGAGGGGTTGCCGTAATGGCCGACGAGCACGAAACAGAAAGCAAGGCATGGGCGATTGAGGCCGCCGCGGCAGAGGCGGCATCGCGTGCTGCCGAGGAGGTGCATCGTCCTCCCGTGGTGCCGATGGAGCGCGTGGTTGATCGCACCGATATCGAGCGCGGCGAGCGTGTCGGTCAAAAGCGCAGCCAGGAGCCGGGCTTCCCGCGCTTTTTTGCCGAGCTCAATCTGGGCCTGATTCTTACGGCCTTCGCCATCGTTGCGTTTAAAACCCCTAATCACTTTGCTTTTGGCGGCACCTCGGGCGTGTCGGTCATTCTGTCCACGCTGTTCCCGACCCTGCCCGTCGGCGTTTTTATGTGGATTATCAACGTGGTTCTCGTCGTCTTGGGCTTTATCTTTTTGGAGCGCAAGGCAATCCTGTGGAGCGTCTTCGCCTCGTTTGCGCTTTCGGCCTATGTTTCGCTGTTTGAGCTTTTTATTCCGACCGATGTCTCTCTGACGGGTGATATGTGGCTCGACCTGTGCTTTGCCGTCATCTTGCCGGCGCTCGGCAGCGCTATTGTCTTTGATATTGGCGCCTCGACGGGCGGCACGGACATTCTTGCCATGATCCTCAAGCGCCGCACGACGCTCGAGATTGGCCGCGCGCTGCTGTTGGTTGATATCGGCATCGTGGCCATCGCGGCCTTTTTGTATGGCCCGCGTGTCGGTCTGTACTGCGTGCTCGGCCTGTTTGCCAAGACGCTTGTGGTCGACAAAGCCATTGAGAGCATTCACCTGCGCAAAGTCTGCACGGTCATTTGCTCCGAGCCCCTTAAGGTCGAGGAGTTTATCGTCAAGCATCTCAACCGCACGGCGACCATCAGCCGCGGTTACGGTGCCTTCTCGGGCAAGTGCGTGACGGTGATCATGAGCGTGCTGAGCCGTCGCGAGGCCGTGCAGCTGCGCCGTTATGCGCGCGAGGTCGATCCGGGTGCCTTTATCACGATCGTCGACAGCTCCGAGATTGTCGGCAAGGGCTTCCGCGGAACGAACTAGCACAGACGTATTCAACGAACCGCCTGCTGGCGCCGTGTATCTTGCAAATCGGTCATCTTTGAGTATTTGACCCCACATTGGGCAATAATGATGCTAAAGACAACGTTTGCGATCCAAGTGATTTGTTCAAGATACGAAGGGATGATTCTATGTTCTGCTCGCAGTGTGGCGCCCCCATGGGCGATAACGACAAGTTCTGCGGCGTGTGTGGTGCTCCTAATGCCGGTGCCGCTGGCCCCGCTCCCCAGGGACAGCCTCAGCCCCAGCAGTTTGTTCCGCAACCGCCCGTGGCGAATGCGCCAAAGGGCTGTGTGGCTCAGGCGTTCCAGGATATGACCAAGACCCCGGGCGTGCTTCAGCGTGTATGCCAAATCGCGTTTTTGCCGGCGCTGATTTGCGTTGTGTCGGTGCTCGTGTTGTTTATTCCCGTTATTGGCGGCATTGCGGCTGCCATCGGCTTTTTGGCAGCTTGCATTGCGAGCGTGTGCGGTTCCGGCTTCGGCATCGAGTGGGGTCGCGATCTGTCGCTTAAGATCGATGACGGCATGGATCGTCCGCTGATGCGTTCCACGTCGTTTGGTCTCGGAGTCTTTTCGAGCGTTATTTCGGTCGTGCTCGAGGTTATCGCTGCCATTCCCGTTATCGGTGTAGCGCTTTCGCTGGTGGAGGGCGTGGCGCTTGGTGCCGCAGGCTCGTACTCCTACTATGGCTCCTATGCGCTCGAGGCTGCGCTGTTCGGTTCGCTCGGCCTGCTTGTCCTGGCGCTAATTGCCTCGGCGATTCTGGGTGTCTTCTTTAAGATGTTCGCCGACATCGCCGTGATGCACTTTGCGGTGACCGGGCGTGTCGAGAGCGCGTTTTCGCTCGATAAGGTCTGGGCGGCGTTTAAGCACAACAAGACCAAGCTGTTCTGTGCTTCGTTCCTTCCCGAGTTTTTGACGGGCCTGGTCGCCAACGTTGTCACATGGATCTTGACGGTCGTCTTTGGCGCCATTGCCTCTGTCGGTATGTATAGCTACTACTATCGTCCTACGGGTATTGAGGCAATTGTTACCGGCGGTGGCGTCACGCTCGCGCTGTTCTTGGTGCTGGTCGCTTTCGTCACCGTATTTCTTACGGTCTTTGGCAAGATGCTCAAGCACCGTGCCGTTGGCTATTGGGCCGCACGCTATGCAAGCGAGTGGGCCGATGAGGATAAGGACGACGTCCTGACTTTTGTGTTGCCCTTCGAGAAGAAGTCCGCTCCTTCGGGTTACAGCGCTCCGGATGCTTCGCCGGCGCCTGCACCCGCTCCCGCGACCGAGTCTGAGCCGGCGCCCGAGTCTGAGACGGCATCTGAGCCCGAGCCTGCGCCTGAGCCTGCGCCTGAGCCTGCGCCTGAGCCTGAGCCGGCACCTGCACCTGAGTCGGCGTCCGAGCCAAGCTCCGACGAGGAACCTCAGGACGAGTAGCCATGCCGTCTGCCATTTGGGGACGGGGTAGAAATGGTAGAAATAGCGCTTGATAAATGAGCGGGGGCGGACGTGTCGAAACGTCCGCCCCCGCTTTGACATCGCGATGTGGCTATGACTGCGAGATGCCAGCGAATCGATTACTCGTCGTGCTTCTCCTCACGGCGTGCGGCAGCGCGTGCGTCGTGGATGCCCTTGATCGCGGCATGGCGAGCCGTTCGGGCATCATGGATGGCGTCGCGAGCCTCGGCGGTCGTCGCCTTGGCAGAGCGCAACTTGGCGGCCAGATCGGGGTTGGTTTCGGCGACCGCGGTAATCGCGGGGCCGTCGAGCTCCTCTTGCGTGGGCTCGGCCAAAAAGTCGATAGCATACTGGGCGGCCACCATGGAACCCTTTGCCAGCACGGTCTCGTCAATCTTGTAAAAGCAGGAATGCTGGGCGTACGTGGCGCCAATCTTGGGGTTGCGCGTACCTACAAAGGCGAGCACGCCCGGTACGCGGCGCAGGTACTCCGAAAAATCCTCGCCCGAAAGCGTGCCACGGTAATGGCCTTGACCGGTGGGGCCCAAGCACTTGATTACGGCCTGACGGCAGCGCTCGCTCGAGGCGGCGTCGTTTTCGACCTTGTAGTTGGCGATGGTGTAGTCAGTGAGCTCTGCCTCGGCGCCCAAGGCGGCCGCGGTATGCTCCACGATGCGGCGCATAAGCTCCGGCATTTCCTCGTGGGTCGAATCGCCGTAGGTGCGCACTGTGCCGGCGAGGTAGGCCGTGCCGGCGATAACGTTGCGCGCGGTGCCGCCGTGCAGCTCGCCGACGGTGATGACGGCCGGCTCGTAGGGGCTGATTTCGCGCGAGACGATGGTCTGCAGGGCGTTGACAATTTCGGCGGCAACCATGACGGCGTCGTGACCTCGCTGGGGCATGGCGCCATGGCACGAGGTGCCGCGGACGTCGATGCGGAACCAGTCGGTATTGGCCATGCGCGGACCGGGCTCGCAGCTCACGGTGCCGGCGTCAACCTCGCTCCAGATATGCGCGGCGTAGGCGCCATCGACGCCGTCGAGCACGCCCGTGCCGATCATGAGTTTGGCGCCCTGACCGTTTTCCTCGCTGGGCTGGAAGACGATGCGGACTTCGCCGTGGATGTCGTCGGTCATATGGCGCAGGATCTGCAGCGTGCCGAGCATCATGGCGATATGGCAGTCGTGGCCGCAAGCGTGCATGCAGCCCTCGTTGACGCTGGCGAACTCCTCGCCGGTCTGCTCGGTGACGGGCAGGGCGTCGATGTCGGCGCGCAGCAGGATGCGGCGGCGTGGCGTGCCGTCCTCGCGGTAGGCATCCGGCGCGGTACCGCGAAGCGTTGCCACCAAGCCGGTCTTGAGCGGACGCTCGTAGGGGATATTCATGGCGTCGAGCTGGTTGGCGATGTCGGAGGTCGTGCGCTCCTCGGCAAGGCTCAGCTCCGGGTGCTTATGGAAGTGCCGGCGCTGCTTGATGATATAGGGTTCAAACTCGGTAGCGATATCTTTGATGGCTGCGGTGACGTCGTCAGCCGCGCGAGCCTCGGTCGCCGCCATAATCTGCTGTGCCTTGGTCTTCGTCATGGTCGATTTGCTCCTTGCTGGGTTGATCGCAAAATCGTACAGGCTCTCTCCAGTATGCCACCTGCCGCTAGGGCTGGTAAAGTTGCCGTTTGCCGCTTGGGGTTTTGTTACAAGGGCGGGGGAGTACACTCGGGGGTGTTGAATTTCCTGCCAGAGATGGGGATGCCCATGCAACATATCGATCGGATTATCCGCTCCAAGAACGTCTTTACCGCGCAAGACGGCATCGATACCGCCCGCGAGCTGGCGATTGCCATCGCAGGCGACCGTATCGTCGCAGTCGGAGCGCCCGATGACGTGATCGCCGCCGCTCCTGCCGCCACGTCGGTTATCGACTACGGCGAGCAGTTTGTCTGCCCCGGTTTCCATGACGCTCATCTGCACTTCTTCCATACCTCGGTCGGTTCCTCGCCGTACATGCTCATGGATATGGGCACGTCCGAGGCAGCGCTGGTGCAGCACGCGCTCGAGTTTTCTCAGGATCTGCCCGGCGACGCTTGGGTCGTAACGCAGGGCTGGCGTGATTACCGCTGGGATCCGCCCGAGCATCCAACCAAGGCGTCGCTCGATGCGGCATTCCCCGATCGTCCCTGCGTTATGTATTCGGGCGACGGGCACACGCTTTGGCTCAACAGCCGTGCACTCGAGGCGCTCGGCGTCACGCGCGACAGCGAGCCGCCGGCGGGCGGCAGCTACGACAAGAACGCAAACGGCGAGCTCACGGGCATTGCTCACGAGGCGGCCGCCATGCAGCTGCTACCGCGCTGCCTTGAGTGGCTGGGGGAGGATCGCATTGCAAGCGCTTGCTCCGATCAAATGAGGCGTATGGCCGAGCAGGGCATCACCTCGATATGCGATATGTCGCTCATGCCCATGCCGGGCTGCGATTTTATCCGCGACGACGTCTATGACAAGCTGCAGGCAGCCGGCAAGTTGGGCATCCGAGCCCATCTGTTCCCCACGCTGCTGGATGACCAGTCGCGCCTGGAAGAGCTGCAGGCACGTTACGCGAACAACGCGCTGCTCTCGGCGCCAGGCTTTAAGCAGTTCTTCGACGGTGTGTCGAGCGAACACACGGCCTATCTCACCGAGCCCTATACCAACCCGCGTTTCCCGGGCGACCGAGGCCGTCTGACAGTTCCTGCCGAGCGCATGCGTAAGCTGGTTCTGGCGGCCGCGGAGCGCGGCCACACCGTGCGCATCCACGTCATCGGCGACGGTGCCATCCATGCCGCGCTCGATATCTTTGAGGAGGCCGCCGAACTGTACGGCCTGCCCCAGCACGGTCATAACACGCTCGAGCATCTGGAGAACCTCTTGCCCGAGGACATCGATCGTCTACGCAAGCTTAACGTCGTTGCCTCGAGCCAGCCCTGTCATATTACACTCGACCCGGGCGGCCCCGAGCGCGATCTGGGCCTGGAGCGCAGCCGCATCATGTGGCCGTTTGCGACCTATAAGCAGCGCGGCATTCGCCAAGCCTTCGGTACCGACAGCCCTATCACAGCTGTTACCAGCATGAACGTGCTCTACACGGCTATCACGCGCCAGGACCCCAAAAGCCACTGGCCCGAGGGCGGCTGGTTACCGAGCGAGCGCATCGATGCAGCAACAGCCCTGCGCAACTACACCCTGGGCAGCGCCTATGCAGCGGGCGACGAGCAAAACCTCGGCAGCTTGGAGCCCGGCAAGTATGCCGACCTGGTAGTCCTGGACCAAAACCCGCTCACTGTCGATCCACAAGAGCTCCAGGCTACCAAGGTTCAGGCCACCTACCTGGCAGGTAACTTGATTTACGAGCGCTAGCCTCATACCCCACTCATAAGGGGCACGTTTCAGCAACGTGCCCCTTTCTTATTCGCACCATCTGCATTGCCATTTTGCTGCACTGACTTTTCTGAATACCAGGCTCGAATTAGTTAACCTAGCTCCCGGGGCGGACCGGAGGGCATGAAGTTTGTCGCGAGTTCCGCACGCAAAGGAAAGCACTTAATGTGCTTTCCGTCTTGCGCAGGACTGTAGAGCAGCAAACTTCATGCCCTCCGGTCCGCCCCGGGAGCCACCGCTAAGTTATCCCCCGGCATTCAGAAAATCTAAGTGCCAAAAAATAAGATTTTTTGACTCCGTGTTGTATAACCCGCCATTCGTGGGTACCATTCAACGCGTACGCAAACAAAAAGGGTTAATTCGCGTGGTATAACCGCGCGGCCCAAAAAGGAGGAGACAAGCATGTCGTCTTTGAAGCCGCTTGCAGATCGTGTTCTGGTCAAGCCCGACGAGGCCGAGCAGAAGACCGCTTCTGGTCTGTATATCGCCAGCAACGCTCAGGAGAAGCCGCAGCGCGGCACCATCGTTGCCGTTGGCGCCGGCAAGGTCAACGACAAGGGTGAGCGCATCCCCATGGACGTCAAGGTCGGTGACGTTGTCATCTACGGTAAGTTCGGTGGCAACGAGGTCAAGGTCGACGGCGAGAAGTATCTGCTGATGCGCGCCGACGACATCTACGCTATCGTCGAGGCCTAGTCTCGTCAGAATCTCTGATTCGTCTTTGAACGCGCCCGCCGCATAGGACTCGGAAGCGGCGACGCGAGTCACATTTCTTTTGGAGGATTACCTACCATGGCAAAGAACATTACGTTCAACACCGATGCCCGCGCTAAGCTTGCCAAGGGCGTCAACACTCTGGCCGACGCCGTTACCGTCACCATGGGCCCCAAGGGTCGCTACGTTGCGCTGCAGCGCACGTTCGGTGCCCCGACCATCACCAACGACGGCGTTTCCGTCGCCAAGGAGATCGAGCTCGAGGACAACATCGAGAACATGGGCGCTCAGCTGGTGAAGGAGGTTGCCACCAAGACCAACGACACCGTGGGTGACGGCACCACCACCGCAACCCTGCTCGCCCAGGCCATCGTCAACGACGGTCTGCGCAACGTCGCCGCTGGCGCCAACCCGCTGGCCATCCGTCGCGGCATCGACAAGGCCGTCAACGCCGCCGTCGCCGAGATGAAGAAGCAGGCCAAGCCGGTCGAGACCAAGGAGCAGATCGCTTCCGTCGGTACCATCTCCGCCGGTGACCCCGAGGTCGGCGAGAAGATCGCCGAGGCCATGGAGGTCGTGGGCAAGGACGGCGTCATCACCGTCGAGGATTCCCAGACGTTCGACATCACCATCGACACCGTCGAGGGCATGCAGTTCGACAAGGGCTATGTCTCCGCTTACTTCGTCACGGACAACGACCGCATGGAGGCCGTGATGAAGGATCCGTACATCCTCATCACCGACCAGAAGATCTCCAGCGTTCAGGACATCATGCCCGTTCTCGAGGCTGTCCAGCGCGCTGGCCGTGGCCTGCTCATCATCGCTGAGGACATCGACGGCGAGGCTCTGCCTACCCTGGTCCTCAACAAGATCCGTGGCGCCCTCAACGTCTGCGCCGTTAAGGCCCCGGGCTACGGCGATCGCCGCAAGCGCATCCTCGAGGACATCGCCGTCCTCACCGGTGGCCAGGCTGCCCTGGACGAGCTGGGCGTGAAGGTCGCTGACATTACCGCCGATATGCTCGGTACCGCTAAGTCCGTCACCATCTCCAAGGACAACACCGTCGTCGTCGGCGGCGCTGGCTCCAAGGAGGCCATCGACGCTCGTATCGCTCAGATCAAGGGTGAGATGGAGAACACCACCTCTGACTTCGACCGTGAGAAGCTCCAGGAGCGCCTGGCCAAGCTCTCCGGTGGCGTTGCCGTCATCAAGGTCGGCGCTGCTACCGAGTCCGAGCTCAAGGAGATCAAGCATCGCGTCGAGGACGCCCTGCAGGCTACCCGCGCTGCTGTCGAGGAGGGCATCGTCGCCGGTGGCGGCGTCGCCTTCATGGACGCTGCTCCTGCGCTCGACGCCGTTGAGCTTGACGACCCCGAGGAGAAGATCGGCGTCGATATCGTCAAGAAGGCTCTGACCGCTCCGGTCGCTACCATCGCCAAGAACGCTGGCTTTGAGGGCGCTGTCGTGGTCGACAAGGTTGCCGAGCTGCCTGCCGGCCAGGGTCTCAACTCTGCCAACGGCGAGTGGGGCGACATGATCGAGATGGGCGTCCTCGACCCCGTCAAGGTCAGCCGCGTCACCCTGCAGAACGCTGCTTCTGTCGCCAGCCTGATCCTCATCACCGAGGCCACCGTCTCCGATGTGCCCAAAAACACTCAGCTTGAGGACGCTATCGCTGCTGCTACCGCTGGTCAGCAGGGCGGCGGTATGTACTAAGGCCGACAAGGTCTAGAACTCCCACCGGGAATCCGGGGGCGGGACGGGGACTTCTCTCCGGAACGTCCTCGGACATGCAAAGAGGCTCCGCATCGCGCTTCGCGCTGCGGAGCCTCTTTGCGTCCTGCGGAATATTCCGGAGAGAAGTCCCCGTCCCGCCCCCGGATTCCCTGCGTTTACGGCCTTGAGGTCGGCGGGCGGAGAAGGATGTGGTCGATAGGGATACGTGTCCCCTTCGCTGTTTCGCGCTTTGCGCGAAAGGCGCGTTACTTTGGGATGGGTGGGGAACGTGGTTGTTTTGGCAACTGATCTCCGCCACAAATTACCCTTGGCATACTTGCGCGAAAGCCTACTGGTGCTACACTTGCAATTGCTGTTTCAGGGCGGGGTGAAATTCCCCACTGGCGGTAAATCGGGCGGTGCCAAAGGGGTACCGTGGCGCAGGTAAAGTGCCTGCGACCGAGCCGATGAGTCCGCGACCCGTGTGTGCGTTGGTTCGCATGCCGGCTGAACTGGTGAGATCCCAGTACCAACGGTTAGAGTCCGGATGAAAGAGGCAGGTGATCTTATGTCTGAACAGTCGCAGCATATCCATTTTGAGAACACGAATAGGTGGAGCACCAAACAGCTCGTTACCATGGCGCTGATGTGCGCCTTGGGCGCCCTGTTTATGTATGTGCAGCTGCCCATCCTTCCTTCGGCGCCGTTTTTGACGTATGACCCGTCGCTGGTGCCGGCGATGGTGTGTGGATTTGCGTATGGCCCTGGTGCCGGCACAGCTGTTGCCGCTATGGCGATCGTTATCCATGCGCTTACCACGGGCGATTGGGTCGGTGCGCTTATGAACTTGGTTGCCACGCTGGGCTATATTCTGCCTGCGGCTATCGTCTATCAGAAGATGCACACCTACAAGGGTGCCGTGATTGGCCTGGTGCTCGGCGTCATTGCCGCTACAGCGCTGTCTATGGTCGCAAACCTTACTATTGGCGTATGGTTCTGGTATGGCTCGGCCGATGTGATTCTGCCGCTCATGCTTCCCGCTGTTTTGCCGTTTAACCTCATCAAGACTGTGCTTAACTCGGTACTCACGCTGGCGGTGTACAAGGCGGTCTCTAATCTCATCACGCCCAAGAAGGACCAGGTCAAAGGCCGCGCATGATTGAGTGTCGGGGCGTTTCCTTTAGCTATGACGGTGCCGTGCCGGCGCTCGACGGCGTCGATCTAAACATCGAGGACGGCGAGTTTTTCTGCATCCTCGGTGGTAATGGGTCGGGCAAGTCGACGTTTGCCAAGCATCTGAATGCACTGTTGCAGCCCGATGCGGGCACGGTGCGTATCAACGGTATGGATGCGTCCGACCTCGAGCTGGTCTATGACATTCGTTCGACCGCGGGCATGGTATTCCAGAATCCCGATGATCAGCTGGTGGCAACGCTTGTCGAAGATGACGTTGCGTTCGGTCCCGAAAACCTTGGCGTGCCATCGGCGCAAATTGCGCAGCGCGTACGCGAGGCGCTGAAGGGCGTGGGCCTGGTGGGCTTTGAGCGCCACGAGACCCATGCGCTTTCGGGTGGTCAAAAGCAACGCGTGGCGCTTGCCGGCGTGCTCGCCATGGAGCCGCGCGTGCTCATTTTGGATGAGGCCTCCTCGATGCTCGATCCGCGCGGACGCAAGGGTCTTATGAAAGCGTGCCGCGCACTTCACGATCGTGGCATGACTATCGTGATGATTACGCACTTTATGGAGGAGGCCGCCGAGGCCGATCGTGTCGCGGTGTTTCGGGCGGGGCACGTTGCCATGCTCGGTACGCCCGAGGAAATCTTGACGCGGGCGGATGAGCTTGCGCAGCTCAACCTGGATATGCCGGCGTCGTGCTGCCTAGGTAGGGCACTTCGTGCGAAGGGCGTGCCCGTTTGCGCGCAGGTGCGTGAGGCGGATATGGTCGCCGAGATTGCGCAGGCTTATGCCGAGCGGAGTGGGGCAGGCACCGCGGGGCAGTCTTCCGCATCCCAGTTGGAAATCGCTGACGGCACTGTTCCGGTAGACAACGAGGGCAACGCGTCGGAGCCCGTCATAGAGCTATCCCATGTTTCGTACAGTTATTCGCTCAGTCCGCGCGAGCGCCGCCGCTGGCATAAGCGCTCGGCCACTGCGGGCAAATCGAGCAAACAGGCTCTCTGGGGAAACGACCCCAGCAGTCCGTGGGCACTGCGCGATGTATCGCTGACGGTGCGTCGCGGCGAGTTCCTGGGCTTGGCAGGTCATACTGGTTCGGGTAAGTCGACGCTGGTCCAGCATCTCAACGGTTTGATTCGCCCCCAGGAGGGATCCGTTCGCGCGCTGGGGCTCGATCTGTCAAACAAGAAAGACGCCGCCGCGGTTAAGGCCAAGGTCGGCGTGGTGTTTCAATATCCTGAGCGTCAGCTGTTTGCCGAAACCGTGGCGCAGGACGTGGCGTTTGGTCCGCACAACCTTGGCTTGCCGCAAGATGAAGTCGACCGTCGTGTCGAGTCATCGCTCTCGCGCGTGGGCCTCGACCTTTCCACGGTCGGCGACAAGAGTCCCTTTGAGCTTTCGGGCGGTCAGCAACGGCGTGTGGCATTCGCCGGCGTGCTCGCCATGGAGCCCGAAGTCCTGGTGCTCGATGAACCCATGGCGGGGCTCGATCCGGCTGCGCGCAGGGATTTCCTAGGGCTCATCGGTCGACTCCATCGCGAGGGCCTGACCGTTGTCATGGTTTCGCACAGCATGGATGACCTGGCCAATTGCTGCGACCGTATCGTCGTAATGAACGAAGGTGCGGTGTTTGCCGAGGGAACCCCCGCGCAGGTGTTTGCGCATGCCGATGAGCTCAAGTCGATCGGCTTGGGCGTTCCCGCCGCCCAGCGTATGGCGCTGGCGCTTACGGAGGCGGGCGTGCCGCTGCGTCGCGGCGGGCTCTATACGGTTGAGTCGCTGGCAGACGAGTTGGTGGACCTGCTAATCGGTCGCTCGGGCGGTTCTTCTAACGTCTCGGACATTGCTAAATCCAAGACGGTCGCGCGAGAGGAGGGCTGCTGATGGAGGCGTTTTCGTTTGGCAGCTACTATCCCGGCGATAGTGCAATCCACCGCCTGGACCCGCGAACCAAGTTGCTCTTGGGCTTTGTGTTTCTGATCACGACGCTCACGGTCAGTGGCTTCCGCGGACTGGCCCCGGTCGCAATTTTCGTTGTGCTGACCTATGCCGTGTCTCGGGTGCCGGTTCGTCGCGTTCTGTCGTCGATGGCGCCGCTGCTGGCAATCGTCGTCGTGGTCGCGGTGCTCAACTTGTTTACCGATCAGAGTGGGCGCATCCTGTGGCAGCTCGGCTTTCTGCAGATAAGCGAGGGCTCACTGCGTTCTGCCGCCTTTATGGCGTGTCGCCTGACGTTGATGATGGCCGGTATGAGCGCCATTACACTCACCACGCCGACGCTCGACCTCACCGCGGGCTTTGAGCGCCTGCTCGCGCCGCTTGCGCGTGTGGGACTTCCTGCGCACGAGCTCGGCATGATCATGGGTATCGCGCTACGCTTTATGCCGCAGTTTGCCACTGAGATGAAGCAGACGGCCGATGCACAGGCAAGCCGCGGTGCGCGCGTGACGGGCGGTCCGCTCGGTGGCGTACGCATGCTCGGCAGTGTGGCGATCCCGCTGTTCACCGGCGTGTTCCGCCATGCCGAGACGCTGTCTGCTGCCATGGATGCACGCTGCTATCATGGCGAGCAGGGCCGCACGCGCCTGCATGCGCTTACGTTTGGCCGCGGCGATGCGTTGGCGGCGGTGGTGACGGCGTTGCTGCTCATCTGCGTCATCGTCATCAACCTTCAACTTGTTTAGGCGCGATTCGAGCGCAAGAAAGGGGTCCCTATGACCGACAACGACCGCACGGCTCAGCTTGAGCGCGCCTGTTCGTATCTCAGGCGCATTCCGGCGTGGTATCTGGCCACGACCGATGTGGCCGACGGACATCAGCCCCGCGTGAGACCGTTTTCGTTTGCCATGGTCGATGACGGTAAGTTGTGGTTTTGCACATCGCGCGACAAGGATGTGTGGGCGGAGCTGAGTGCGAATCCCAAGTTTGAGCTCTCGGGCTGGAAGCCGGGGGAATGTTGGATCGTATTGACCGGCGAAGCCGCACTTGAGGACGACGCAGTTGCGAGCGACAAGGTGCGTCAAGCGGGCTTTAAGCACATGGTGGGCATTGGCGAGGAACACGAGAGTGCCAACGACGGCCGCCTTGCTTTCTTTTCGGTCCGCAATATTGCCGCGCGCTTCTGTGATATCGACGGCAGCGAGGAGCGCCTGGAGCTCTAGCTCGCACAAACCAGGTTCCCAAACTAACTAGTACAGGAGGAAACGTGGACGGATTGAATACGGTGTTGGAGTATCTGACGTCGGTGCCGGCATGGTATTTGGCGACGAGCGTTGACGGACAGCCTCATGTGCGTCCGTTTTCGTTTGCGCAGATCCAGGATGGCAAGCTGTGGTTTGTAACAGCGCGCACCAAAGATGTGTGGCAAGAGCTGCTGCAAAACCAGCGCTTTGAGGCCACGAGTTGGTGGCCGGGCCATGGCTGGCTTATCTTGCGCGGGCGTGCCGGCTTGGATGACCGGGCTTTAGACGAAATGCGCGAAGCCGGGTGGAAGCATCTAGAGCACCTGGGCGAGCACTATGAGGGGCCTAACGACCCCACGCTCGTCTTCTTTAGCGTCGAGGATCCCGAGGCTTTTATCTGCAATCACGACGAATGGGTGCCGGTCGAGCTCTAGCCGGCTGGCTCATCCTAACAACTTGGTTTTCGCATGGGCGGGCCCCGTATTGCCCGGTGCCGTTAGGAGCGCCGGTCAATACGGGGCCCGCTCCATTTGTCAATTCCTTCAAGCGAATGTGTCGGGAATGTTTCAATGCATGAATATGCAAGCCATTTACGTATTCATGCATCTTTTGGTGCTAAAGTTTCAACCCACTTCATAACGGCCGCTGCGAAATGCGCATCGGTGCATAAATCGCAGACAAGGAGTCTGATATGTCTTTGAAGGTTGGAATCGTCGGCGCGGCTGGATATGCCGGAGCCGAGCTCATTCGCCTCGTGCTCGGTCATCCCGAGTTTGAACTTGTTGCCATTACGTCCAACGCCGATGCCGGCCAGCCGCTGTCCGCGGTGTATCCGAGCTTTGCTGGCGTGAGCGATCTGGTTTTCACCACGCATGACGCCCCCGAGCTTAAATCCTGCGACGCCGTCTTCTTGGCCGTGCCGCACACGGCTGCCATGGCACAGGTGCCCGCACTGCTTGCATCTGGCGTGTCCTGCTTCGATCTTTCGGCCGATTACCGTCTGAGCGACGCGTCTGTCTTTGAGGCATGGTATGCCGTCGAGCACACGAGCCCCGAGTTGCTCAAGACCCGCGCTTTCGGCCTGCCCGAGCTGTTCTGCCAGGACTTGGAGACCGCCGCATCCGATTATGCCGCCGGAAAGCCCGTGTTGGTCGCCTGCGCCGGCTGCTATCCCACCGCAACGAGCCTTGCAGCCGCTCCTGCCGTGCGTGCGGGCTGGGTGGCCGAGAGCGGTCCCGTGATCGTTGACGCTATCAGCGGCGTGACGGGTGCCGGCAAGTCCTGTAACGCCCGCACCCATTTTTGCAGCGCGGACGAGAACCTGGAAGCCTATGGCGTGGGCAAGCATCGTCATACGCCCGAGATCGAGCAGATACTCGGCCTGGCCGACCGCATCGTCTTCACCCCGCACTTGGCACCGCTCAAGCGCGGCCTGCTTTCCACGGTGACGATGCCGCTCGCGCCGCAGGCTCTCGACGCGCTGGTTCTTGAGGATGTCGTCGACCATTACAAGAAGTTTTACGCCGGTCGCACCTTTGTGCGCGTGCTCGATGCCGGCCAGCAGCCCAAGACGGCTTCGGTCGTCGGTACCAATGCCGCCCAGATTGGCCTTGCGCTCAACAAGCGTGCAGGCGTGCTGGTGGCGACGGGCGCCATCGACAATTTGTGCAAGGGTGCTGCGGGCCAGGCGGTCCAGTGCGCCAACATCGTTTTTGGCTTTGACGAGCGACGAGGCTTGCTCACAGTGGCGTGCCCGGTGTAGCACATTCGATTGTTAGCGATTTGGTAGTCGGGTATCGAGTTGGGCGCCACTTTTAAGCTGGTCTAGTAGTTGCGACCGGTATGGCGTGCCAGCCGATGCCCGCTTTTTTATTTGATATAGGGAGTCGTAGGGACGATGAATACCGACCTGATTGATATTAAGATACGCGCCGTCGAGGGTGGCGTTACGGCGGCAGCTGGCTTTAAGGCCGCAGGCATCCATGCGGGATTCCGGAAGAATCCCGAGCGCTTGGACTATGCGCTCGTCGTGCCCGATAAGCCCTGTCCCGGCGCCGGCGTGTTTACGACCAACCGCTTTTGCGCGGCGCCCGTGCAGGTGAGCCGTGTCAACCTAGGCGGTGCGGACAAGGGCTATGGCATCATCGCCGGCGTTTCAATCAACTCCGGCAACGCGAACGCTGCCACGGGCGAGACCGGCCTAGCCTGCGCGCGCGAGACGTGCAACATCGCCTCGCAGGTTATTGGCTGCGAGCCCCAGCAGATCCTGGTTGCCTCGACGGGTGTGATCGGACAGATTTTGCCGATCGACACGTTTGAGGCAGCCGTCCCGTCCGCCTACGAGGCGCTCTCTGCCCATGGCGGTGCCGATGCGGCCCGTGCCATCATGACGACCGATACGCATTCCAAGGAGTATGCCGTTCGCTATCGCAGCGAGGCTGCGGGCCATGCGGGCAACGCTTATACGGTGGGCGGTATGTGCAAGGGCTCGGGCATGATCATGCCCAACATGGCCACCATGATCGCAGTTATCACCACCGATGCCCCCGTCGAGCCTGCGGCACTTCATGCCCTGCTGCTCTCGACCGTCAAGCAGACCTTTAACAAGGTAACGGTCGATTCCGACACCTCGACCAACGACACCTGCATCATGCTTGCCTCCGGCGCCGCTGCCGCAGATGCCGAGCCTATCGTCGAGGGCTCCGATGCCTTTGACGAGTTGGCATTTGCCGTGCACGAGGTGTGCGAGAGCCTGGCGCGCAATATCGCCGCCGATGGTGAGGGCGCATCCAAGCTTGTTACGGTCAACGTTACCGGAGCCGCCAACGACGAGGAAGCTGATATCGCCGCCCGTGCCGTCGCCAACTCGCCGCTCGTTAAGACCTGCATCGCCGGCCACGACTGCAACTGGGGCCGTGTTGCTATGGCGCTTGGCAAGTGCGGCGTGAAGTTTAATCAGGAAGACGTTTCCATCGACATGATGGGCATGCCTGTCTGTCGCGACGGTCTGACTGTTCCCTTTGACGAGGACGAGGCTCTACGACGTTTCGAGGCGCCCGAGATCGTGATCTCGGCCGACCTGGGCGCAGGCGACGCGGCAACGACTGTGTGGACCTGCGACCTCACGCATGAATACATCTCCATCAACGGCGACTACCGTTCCTAGATTCCAGGCATGCTGCGCATCTTGCCGCGATTGCGGACGGCGGAGTACGGCGCGATAACGATACGAAAGACGAGGCAGATTATGAAATTCGCACGCGATTGTCGTTCGAGCGAATCCAACGAAGCAACCGCGCAGCTGCTGTTCGAAGCGCTGCCGTGGATTAAGAACCTGACCGGCAAGACGGTTGTTATCAAATATGGCGGAGCCGCCATGGTTGATGAGCAGCTGCGCCGCGACGTGATGAGCGACATCGTTTTGCTCAAGATCATCGGTATGCGTCCCGTCATCGTGCACGGCGGCGGCAAGGCTATCAACGAGGCGCTCAGCCACTACGACATCCCCGTCGAGTTTAAGAACGGCCAGCGCGTGACTACGCCTGCCACCATGGACATCGTGCGCGAGGTACTGGGCGGCAAGGTCAATCAGGAGCTGGTCGCGGCGCTCAACCACCACGGCAACCTGGCCGTGGGCGTGTCGGGCAGCGATGCCGGCACGCTCATCGCCGAGCCGCTCGACCCCGAGCTCGGTCGCGTGGGCAAAGTGACGCACGTCAACACCGACTATATCGAGCGCTTACTCGATAGCGAGTACATCCCCGTCATCGCTACCGTCGCGGCGGGGGAGGACGGCGGTTTCTTCAACATCAACGCCGACACCGCCGCCGGTGCCGTTGCCGCGGCGCTCCACGCGCATAAGGCGATCTTTTTGACCGATGTCGATGGCCTGTACAAGGACTTTAGCGACAAGGACTCGCTTATCTCCAACCTAACGCTCGACGAGGTTAACGAAATGCTCTACGGCGGCGAGGTCGATAAGGGCATGATTCCCAAGCTGCGCGCGGCCGTCGATGCGCTTACCGGCGGCGTATTTCGTGCCCACATCATTAACGGTACTACGCCGCATTCGCTGCTCCTGGAGCTGCTGACCGATGCCGGCGTCGGCACCGTGATCCATTCCACCGAGACGGCTTACGAGTTCGATACGCATCCGCATCCGCTTTCGACGTTTGCTGCGCGTCTGACCGAAAACCTTGACGAGGTCGAGAAGCTTCAGACGGTCTAGCTGACCCGCAGCCGCCCCATTCCTGCACCCATAGCCCCGCGCCGTCTGGCGCCCAACGAAAGGCATCCCATGTCACTTGCAGCTCAGCAATCGCTTGAATCCCATTACGTTATGCATACCTTTGGCCGCTCTCCGGTCGAGTTTGTCGAGGGTCACGGCATGAAGCTCACCGGCGACGATGGCCGTGAGTACCTCGACTTTCTTGCCGGCATCGGCGTGTGCAGCCTAGGTCATGGCGACCCGGCTGTGCTCTCGGCGCTCGAGGCACAGACCAAAAAGCTCATGCATGTCTCCAATTACTTCTACATCGAGCAGCGCGGACAGGTCGCGGCGCTGCTGTCCAAGCTTGCTAACGACGACGTAGATGGTGCGCGCGTGCTTGCCGATGCCATTGCCGCCGGCGATGAGACCACGGCAGCTGCTCTTGGTGCCCCGGCTGCGGATGAGCAGGTTTGGGAGACCTTCTTTGCCAACTCTGGCGCCGAGGCCAACGAGGGCTCGATGAAGCTCGCGCGCCTGTACGCCAAGCGTGCCGGTAATGGCGGCAACACCATCGTGTGCATGCGCGGCGGCTTCCACGGCCGTACGCTCGAGACCATTGCCGCCACCATGCAGGATTGGCTGCAGGACAGCTTCCGCCCGCTGCCGGGTGGCTTTGTGGCCTGCACGCCCAACGATGTCGATGAACTGCGTGCGATCTTTAAGCAGCTGGGCAGTGAAATTTGCGCCGTGATGCTCGAGCCGATCCAAGGTGAGAGTGGCGTGCACCCCATGACCGAGGAGTTTATGGCGGCGGCGCGCGACCTGGCACACGAAGTGGGCGCCGTGCTTATCGCCGACGAGGTCCAGTGCGGCATCTTCCGCTCTGGCAAGCCGTTTGCATTCCAAACCTATGGCGTGGAGCCTGACATCATGAGCCTTGCCAAGGGCATTGCCGACGGCGTGCCCATGGGTGCCGTGGTGGCAAAGAAGGAAATCGCCGACGTCTTTAAGCCCGGCGATCATGGTTCGACCTTTGGCGGTAGCTGCCTGGCCATCACGGCGTGTGCCGCGACGCTCTCCGCGCTCGTGCGCGGCGATTATGCCGACCATGCTGCCAAGGTAGGCGCCTATATGGAGGCAAAGCTCGCTAAGCTGCCGCACGTGACCGAGGTGCGTGGCCGCGGCTTGATGCTCGGCTGTGATTTGGATGATGCTGCGGGCGATGCGCATGATATTGTTGCCCGCGCGCTGGCCGCCGGTGCCGTGATTAACGCTACGGGTGCCCATACGCTGCGTTTCCTGCCGCCGCTCGTCTGCGAGGAAGCCGACGTGGATAGTCTGATTGAGATCCTGTCGGGTGTCTTGGGCTAACGCGGTGCAATAACTCAATTTGGACCGGGTTCCGGACTGCTGACGTGCCCTATGCGGCATGATTCAGCGGTCTGGAGCCCGTTTTGCCTTAGATTTACTAAGGCAAGGGGGACCTGCTGACCAAAAAACAGTAAATATGAGTACTGCTACCGATTTGGTAGCAGCAGTTTTGGACTAATAAGGCCAGATATCAAGTCGAAATGGCGATGAATACACGATTTTGATCTAACTGTTAGTCCTTATAATGGACATATGTTGCGTAACTTAAGCAAATACTGTCTTTTTATATGTTGCAAACAAAGTAGCAGTACTCATTTTTGCCATTTTTTGACCACGGCCTTTGTGACAGACGTGCTGGCGGGTTCGAATCCCATGCGCTGGGCATGAAAAAGGAAAGGCCTCCATCGCTGGAGGCCTATCAAATCAGTGGTGGGCGATGAGGGATGTCCGCGTGCGGCTCCGCCGCCCGCATCCGCTTCGTCGCTTCGCTCCTCGCGTGCTGCGCTGGAAAACGCTTCGCGTTTCCTCAGCTCCGCACCCTGGCGGGTTCGAATCCCTCTGCGATGGGCCCAAAAAAGAAAGGCTCCCATTGCTGGGAGCCTAACAATTCAGTGGTGGGCGATGAGGGATTCGAACCCCCAGCCTTGTGCGTGTAAAGCACCTGCGCTAACCGTTGCGCCAATCGCCCGTGCGGAGAGAGTATAGCAAAACAATCGCCTCATTCACCTCATATCCATTAAAGGTAACTCGCGCGTGTCACAGCGGAGCTGATTCAGTTGAGATTGCCTGAACATTCCGCCTCTCTTTACGCCCTCGGGTATACTCAAAAGCTACTGATTCGATTTGATGCCCAGCAACAGCAGAGGGGATAGTATATGTGCGGTTTTGTCGGTTTTGTCGGTGGGACGGATAACCAATCCGAGGTGCTCACCAAGATGATGGACCGCATCGTCCATCGCGGTCCCGACATGGGCGGTCAGTTTATCGACGGCCGCGTTGCCCTCGGCTTCCGCCGCCTGTCGATCCTCGACCTGACCGAGGCTGGCGCCCAACCCATGGCCAACGAGGACGGTAGCGTCGTCATTGTCTTCAACGGCGAGATCTACAACTTCCAAGAACTCCGTTCCGAGCTCGAGGCCAAGGGCTACAAGTTCCACTGCGGCGCCGACACCGAGAGCCTCCTGCACGGCTACGAGGAGTGGGGCGAGGCCGTACTCGATCGCTTGCGCGGTATGTACGCCTTCGTCATCTGGGACAAAAAGAAGAACAAGCTTTTTGGCGCCCGCGACATCTTTGGCATCAAGCCGCTTTACTACTATCCCATGGCCGATGCGGGCGACGGCGCTCCGGGCGTGCTCTTTGGTTCTGAGATCAAGAGCTTCCTGGACTACCCGCACTTCCACAAGGCGGTCAACAAAAAGGCCCTGCGTCCGTACATGACGCTGCAGTATTCGGCAACCGAGGAGACCTTCTTCGAGGGTGTCTACAAGCTGCCGCCGGCGCACTACTTTACCGTCGATATCCCGACCGGCAAGATGAACATCGAGCGCTACTGGGATTGCGATTACTCTGCCGTCGAGAAGCCGTTCGAGGAGTACGTCGACGAGCTGGACGAGGTCGTGCACGAGAGCGTCGAGGCCCATCGCATCGCCGACGTCAAGGTCGCGTCGTTCCTCTCCGGTGGCGTCGACTCTAGCTACATCGCCGCTTGCCTCATGCCCGACAAGACCTTCTCGGTGGGCTTTGACTACAAGAACTTTAACGAGACCAACTACGCCAAGGAGCTTTCCGATAAGCTCGGCGTCGAGAACGTTCGCAAGATGATTACCGCCGACGAGTTCTTCGGTGCGCTCGAGGACATCCAGTATCACATGGACGAACCGCAGTCCAACCTGTCTTCCGTGCCGCTGTGGTTCTTGGCCGAGATGGCCCGCAAGGACGTTACCGTCGTGCTTTCGGGCGAAGGCGCCGACGAACTCTTTGGCGGCTACGCCTACTACGAGGATACGGTCCCGGTGCGCAAGTACAAAAAGATGGTGCCGCTGCCCGTCCGTCGCGCGCTCGGTAACCTGGCGCTGCATATGCCGTACTTCAAGGGACATAACTTCCTGGTCAAGGGTGCCGAGATCCCCGAGAAGTCGTTCCTGGGACAGGCTCTGGTATGGCCGGAGCGCGAGGTCGACGGCGTGCTCAAGCCCGAGTACAACACCGGCGATGGCGCCTTCGAGCTTGCCGCTCCCATCTATGCGCGCGTGAAGGGTCAGCCCGAGCTGGTCAAGAAGCAGTACCTGGACATGAACATGTGGCTCCCGGGCGACATTCTGCTCAAGGCCGACAAGATGTGCATGGCACACTCACTGGAGCTGCGCGTGCCCTTCCTGGACCGCAAAGTCATGGAGTTCGCCGAGCACATTCCCGACCGCTACCGCATCAACGAGAACGGCAACAAGCAGGTACTCCGCCACGCTGCCAACAAGTCGCTGCCCGATGAGTGGGCCACCCGTCCCAAGGTGGGCTTCCCGGTGCCGATTGTCTACTGGCTGCGCGAGCAAAAGTGGTACGACTATGTCAAGGAGTACTTCACCGCGCCGTGGGCAAGCGAGTTCTTCAATACCGACGAGCTCATGCACCTGCTCGATCTGCACTTTGCGGGCAAGGGCGATTTCCAGCGCAAGATCTATACGCCGCTCGTGTTCCTGATGTGGTACAAGCGCTTCTTTATCGACGAGGGCCAGCCTTCTGTTCAGGCTGCCTAGTCTCGGCCTACGAATGCCTGCGCGTAACGGCTCCTCCGGGAGCCGTTTTTGCGCGAGCACGTTTCAGTTACTATGAAAACCGTCCCTGCCAAATGGCTGAGAAAGGTGAAAGATGCACCATTCGGATTCCGCGACCGTGACCACGGTCGATACGCTTGCCAAGCTGCTCGATGTGTGCGGCGAGCTGCGCGCATCAGAGCAGGTTGACGAGCGTGCCGTGACCGGTTGCTCGTTTGATTCGCGCGCGGTCTCGGCAGGTGACGTGTTCTTCTGTAAAGGTGCTGCCTTTAAGCCCGCGTTTTTGAGCATGGCGCTCGATGCGGGCGCCGTCGCATTTGTGTGCGAGGAGTCGCTGGTCGAGTCTCTGGAGCCGCTGGCGCAGGAGAGCGGTGCTGCGATGCTGGTTGTTGATAGTGTTCGCACGGCCATGGCCCTGTTGCCGCCGGAGGTCTACGACCGTCCCGACCACGACGTCAAGATCGTGGGCATCACCGGCACCAAGGGAAAGACCACGGCCGCTTTTATGCTCCAGTCCATCATCAAGGCGGCGGGCGAGTCCTGCGGCATGATCGGCTCGGTGAGTACCGACGATGGTATCGAGTGCTACGAGAGCACCAATACTACGCCCGAGGCCCCCGAGGTTTGGCGCCATATCGCCAACTGCCGCACGTCCGGTCGCCAGTCCATGGTCATGGAGGTCTCGAGCCAGGCGCTCAAGTACCAACGCGTCGAGAATCTGCCGTTTGACGTGGCGTGCTTCCTCAACATCGGCCGCGACCACATCTCGCCGATCGAACACCCCACGTTTGAGGATTATTTTGAGAGCAAGCTCAGGATTTTTGACCAGGCAAAGACCGCCGTGGTGAATCTGGGCACCGAAGAGGTCGACCGTGTGCTGGAGGCAGCGTCGACGGCCGAGCGCTTGGTGACCGTTGGCGTCGAGCATCCCGAGGCAAGCCTGTGGGCGAGCGACGTACGCATAGTCGGCTTTAGCATCGAGTTCAACTTGCATGGCCTGTGTGCCGACGAGTCCGAGGCGGGGGAGAAGGTCCTGCTGGGTATCGCGGGAGACTTTAACGTGGAAAACGCGCTGGTCGCTATCGCCGCTGCGCGCGAGATCGGCATCGGTATCGAGGCTATCAAGAAGGGCCTCTCAAAACTGCGTGTGCCGGGCCGTATGGAGGTCGTGGAGTCGAAGGACGGCCGCGTGATTTGTGTCGTCGACTACGCGCACAACCAGCTTTCGTTCCGCTCGCTTTTCTCGTCGGTCAAGCGCGCGTTTCCCGCTAGTCCGGTCATTGCGGTGTTTGGCGCTGCCGGCGGCAAGGCGCAGGAGCGCCGCGAGCAGCTTCCGCGCGAGGCCGCACCGTATTCCGACCTGATGATCTTTGCCAATGAGGACCCGGCTCACGAGGACCCGATGAAGGTCTGTCGCGAGCTTGCCGAACATGTTCCCGACGATACGCCGAACAAGATCATCCTCGATCGCGAAGCCGCTGTGCATGCGGCGTTCAAGGCGGCGCGCGAGGAGTACGTCAACCCCGATGCTCCCACCATTGTCTTGCTGCTGGCAAAGGGTGACGAGGAGCTCATGCACGTGGGCGACGAGTTCGTGCCCATCGAGAGCGACCTTTCGCTGGCCAATCGCCTGATCGATGTTGCCCAGTTTGACTAATGAACCATGATGGCGGCGGCGTCCTGAGTGCGCTGTCGCCATAAGCGTGTTCCCTCAATCAAAACATGCCGTCCAAGTCCAAACCCTTCTACGTAAACGGAGTAACCATGTCCCACAATACCCTGCCGACCGTCGCCGAGCTTTCGGGCGAGATGCGCGAGCGCTTGGCCAAGGTCAAGTACGTCTTTACCGACCTGGATGCCACGATGCTTGCACCCGGCTCGTGCGTGCTGCGCGACAACGACGGCAACCCCTCGACCAAACTCGTCGAGGCCGTCGTGGCGCTCGCTCGCGCTGGTATTCAGGTGGTTCCCACCTCGGGCCGCAACCGTACCATGATCCACGAGGACGCGCGCGTGCTCGGCCTCAACTCCTACATTGGCGAGATGGGCGGTCTGGTTATGTACGACCTCAAAGCCAACGATTGGGAGTATCTGACCGGCGACATGCCCTACGACTCCTCTTGCGGCCTCACGCCGCACCAGGTGATCGAGCAGACCGGCGTGTGCGAGAAGATCCTCGCCCGCTGGCCGCACAAGATCGAGTATCACAACGACATGTCGACCGGCTACAAATACCGTGAGGTCACCGTCGGCATGCGCGGCGATGTGCCCGACGATGAGGTTCAGGCCATCCTGGACGAGGCCGGCTGCGGTCTGATCTGGGCTTGCAACGGCCATCTGACTCACCTGTCCAAGCCGACGACGCTCGAGCTCGATCGCGTCGAGGACGGTCGCGCATTCAACATCAACCCCGCGGGTCTCAACAAGGGCGTTGCCATCGCGCGCTTCTGCGAGCACCTGGGGATCGAGCGCGAGGAGACGCTCGCGCTCGGCGATTCCGAGTCCGACTTCTACATGGCCGATCACGTGGGCACGTTCTGCCTGGTCGAGAATGGCCTGACGAGCGCCGGCGCGCCCGAGTTCCTGGCTGCTTGCGAGAACGCTTTCGTTACGCGCGGCAAAATTGTCGATGGTTGGGCGGCGACGGCAGAGCTGCTGGTCGCGGCGCGTTCGTAGCGCGGCGTCGCCGCACTTGGACATGTCTTTTCGAGAGAGACTGGTGAGGTAATGTCCGATATCGAGAATTCGGCAGGTGACACGCGCCCGATTGGCGTGTTCGATTCTGGGTTGGGCGGTCTGACGGTTGCGCGCGCGATTGCGACGGCGTTGCCGCACGAGTCCGTCTACTACTTTGGCGACACCAAGCGCTGCCCCTACGGCACCCGTACCGAGGATGAGGTGCGCTCGTTTGCGTTGCAGGCGGGTCGTTGGCTTTCGAAGCACGACGTCAAGATTATGGTCATCGCCTGCAACACGGCGACCGCTGCGGCCTTGCGTCTGGCCCAGCAGGTGCTCGACGTTCCCGTGATCGGTGTGATCGCGCCGGGTGCCCGTGCGGCAATCAACAGCACGCGTACGCGTCGCGTGGGCGTGCTCGCCACCAACCTCACTATTCGCTCGGGCGCCTACACGCGCGCCATTCAGGACCTGGATGCCGGCGTCGATGTATACGGCTGTCCTGCCTCGAGCTTTGTCGAGGTTGTCGAACACGAGCTCGCCTCGGGTGCACATCTGCAGGAACAGTGGCTTGAGAACGAGGACATCTTCGATACGCCTGCCGTGCGTGCGCTGGTGGGTGCCACGGTTGAGCCGCTGCGCGACCACGGTATCGATACCGTGGTGCTCGGCTGTACGCATTTCCCGCTGTTGGTGGGACCTATCCGGCATGCGCTGGGGCCTGGGGTGCGCGTCGTGAGTTCCGCCGAGGAGACCACGCGCGAGCTGACCGATATCCTCACGCGCCGCGAGCAGCTGGCGGGCGACGCCGCCGAGCCGCAGCATCGTTTTGCCACGACGGCTGATAACATTGCCGAGTTTGCGGTGGCGGGCAGCTTTATCTTTGGTCAGCCGCTCAAGAGCATTGAGCATATCGATATCGACGAACTGAAATAGATATAGGGTCGCCGACCAAAGGCTCACGTTCACCTTTTGCCGAAAGGATTTTTCCATGGAGTATATGCAGGTCAACCGCGCCAACGGCCGCGCCGCCGATGAGCTGCGCCCCATCAAACTGACTCGCGGCGTCATGAAGCACGCCCACGGCTCGTGTTTGGCCGAGTTCGGTGACACGCGCGTGCTGTGCGCCGCCACTATCGAGGAGGGCGTGCCGGGCTGGCGAAAGGGAGCTAAGGCCGGCTGGGTGACCGCGGAATACGCCATGCTGCCGGCGTCGACCGGCAAGCGCTGCAAGCGCGAACACGCCAACCGCAAGGGTCGCTCCATGGAGATCGAGCGCCTCATTGGCCGCAGCCTGCGTACCGTCGTCAACATGAAGGCGCTCGGCGAGTACACCGTCACCGTCGACTGCGATGTGATTCAGGCCGATGGCGGCACGCGTACAGCGAGCATCACCGGCGCCTGGGTGGCGCTGCACGACGCCCTCGCCATGTGGGTCGAGGCGGGCAAGATCGAACGCATCCCGCTTATCGGCCAGGTGGCTGCCATCTCCATGGGCGTTGTCGACGGCAATACTCTGCTTGACCTCGATTATTCGGAGGACAGCCATGCCGAGGTCGACATGAACCTCGTCGCCACCGACACCGGCGAGATGATCGAGCTCCAGGGCACCGGCGAGCAGGCACCCTTTGACCGCAAACGCCTCAACGCCCTGCTCGACCTGGGCGACAAGGGTATCGCCGAGCTCATCGAGCTTCAGCGCCAAGCCATCGCCTAACCTGCCAAAAGGGACGGGTTTATTTTGGTAGGTTTTATCTGCGGAGACGTCTAGACACAAGACTGCCGTTGATTGAGAGGGGAGAGGCAGAGGCCCTCGTCGCCCTCGGCGCGGCATTGCTATAGAGACAAGGAGGCCACTCATGGCACTTGAGAAGATCGACATTGACACTCTCGACCCGGCGGCGACCATCGTCGTGGCAACGGGCAACGCCCATAAGCTCACCGAGATCGAGGCCATTTTGGGCAAGGTCATGCCCGAGGTGCGCTTTGTGGCGCTCGGCCAGCTGGGCGATTTTGAGGACCCCGAGGAAAACGGCACGACGTTTTTGGAGAACGCCATCATCAAGGCGCAGGCTGCGGTTGAGGAGACGGGGCTTATGGCCATCGCCGACGATTCCGGCCTGGTCGTCGACGCGCTGGACGGCGAGCCCGGTGTGTATAGTGCGCGCTATGCGGGCGTGCACGGCGACGATGCCGCCAACAATGCAAAGCTGCTCGTTAACCTGGAAGGCGTGGCGGACGAGGATCGCACCGCGCGCTTTATGAGCGTCGTTGCGCTCATCGACACGGATGGTCTGGTTACCTATGGCGAGGGCGCCTGCGAGGGCGTTATCGCGCACGAGGGCCGCGGCGACCATGGTTTTGGCTACGACCCGCTGTTCCTGCCGGTCGACACGCCGGGCAAGACCATGGCCGAGCTGACGGCGGACGAGAAGAACGCCATCAGCCATCGTTTCCACGCGCTCGAGCATCTGTCCGCCAAGCTGACGGGCGAGGAGTAGACCGTGCGTGCGGTGGTGCAGCGCGTGCTCAACGCCGGCGTGACGGTCGACGGCGAGTGCGTGGGCCGCATTGGACGCGGCTACCTGGTGCTGCTGGGTGTGGGCCATGGCGATACGCGTGCCGAGGCCGACAAGCTGTGGGGCAAGCTCCGCGGGCTGCGTATCAACGAGGACGAGAACGGCAAGACCAACCTGGCACTTGCCGATGTCGACGGCGAGGTGCTCGTGGTGTCGCAGTTCACGCTGTTTGCCGACTGCCGCCACGGCCGCCGTCCGTCGTTTACGGATGCCGGCGCCCCCGATGTCGCCAACGAGCTCTACGAGTACTTCTTGACGCTTGTGCGCGAGGACGTCGAGCAAGTAGCACATGGCATCTTCGGCGCCGATATGAAAGTCGATCTTGTCAACGACGGTCCGTTCACCATCGTCTTGGACACCGATAGTCTGTAAGTAGTCAATTTGGGACCGGGCTTTTTAAGCTACTTGCGTATGACGGCAGCAGGGTGCTATAATATTAAAGTTCTGTCTATCTTAGGGGTATTATCCCCTTTTTGAATTGCACCTTCTGGAGGCCCTGTTCATGGAAGAGATGGAAGTCAATCACGTCGACGACATCCACGAGAAGCTGACCGATATGGTGGGCGATCGCGTTAAGGTGAAGGCCAACATGGGCCGCACCCGCGTCGTCGAGCGCATGGGCACCATCAAGAGCGTGCACCCCGCCGTCTTTATCGTCGAGGTTGACGAGCGTCGTGGCCGCAAGTCGCGTCAGTCCTACCAGTACATCGATGTCCTCACCGGTCAGGTCGAGCTGTTCGACCCCGAGAGCGGCGAGCACATTTTTACCCCGCTCGGCAATCAGCTCGAGGAGCACTAGCGGTGACCGATTGGTCCCTGACCCTTTCCGCGCCGGCAAAGATTAACCTCTACCTGGGGGTTCATACCGAGCGCGATGACCGCGGCTACCACAGGGTCGATTCCCTGATGGCAGCCGTCAGTCTTTCCGATACCGTGACGGTCACGCCGGCGCAGGCGCTGACTGTCCAGACGGTTCCAGCATCAGATTTTCCCATGCAAAAGAATACGGCGTATCGGGCTGCGATTGCTATGGCCGAGCATTATGGTCGCGAGGCAAACATCTGCGTGACGATTGAGAAGCGCATTCCATTGTGCGCCGGCTTGGGCGGCCCCTCGACGGATGCGGCCGCGGTCATTGTCGCCTTGGCGGAGCTCTGGGGAATTGATCGCACCGACCCCGTGCTCGACGACATCGCGCGCGGCATTGGTGCTGACGTCCCGTTCTTTTTGCACGCGAGCCCTGCGTTCTACGTAGGTGGGGGAGACGTGCTGGCAACTGAGTACCCCGCGCTGCCCGCAACGCCCGTCGTGTTGGTCAAGCCGCGCGAGGCAAGTGTTTCGACAATTGAAGCCTATCGACGTTTTGACGAGGCCCCGGTGCCTGCGGACGAGCCCGGCGCGATAGCTTCTGCCTTGCGTGCTGGTGATGCCGAGACGGCATATGCACTCATCCATAACAACTTGGGTGTCATTTCCGCACAGATGGAGCCGCAGATTCAAACGGTTCTCGATTGGCTGCGTAAACAGGACGGCACCGTTGCTGTAGATGTGTGCGGATCGGGTGCCTGCTCGTTTGCCATTTGCGGCACCGCCGCCATGGCCGAAAGGCTTGCCGACGCTGCCCAGCAAAACGGCTGGTGGTCCTGCGCGACGCAGTTCATTCCCAACACGGTTCGCGTCGAAGTGCCAAAGAAGTAAAAATTTCTCTAGCACACGACGGAAATCTTTGTTACTATAGTCGAGCTAACGGGTTGTGGCTCAGTTTGGTAGAGCACTGCGTTCGGGACGCAGGGGTCGCTGGTTCAAATCCAGTCAACCCGACCAGAGCATGAGGAGGGACCGCTTCTTGCGGTCCCTTTTTTTAGCTATTGTTGTGATACCGCGATACCCGCGGTATACTCATTCGAGCTTGTCTCGCTGTATTGTGGAGGTCTACATGTTTGGACTGAGGGCTCCTGAGCTCATCATTATTCTCGTCGTTGTCCTGATTATCTTCGGGCCCAAGAACCTGCCGAAGCTCGGCAAGTCCCTCGGCTCTACCGTCAAGAATATCCGCGAGGGTATGGAGGGCGACGATAAGGCCGAGGCCAAGCAGGCCGAGGAGGTCGTGGTCGAGCAGTCCGAGGAGGACAAGGAGATCGCTGAGCTCGAGGCCAAGCTCGCTGCTGCCAAGAAGAAGCAGGCAGAGGACAGCGACGCGGACGCAGAGTAGTCCCATCCCTTTGGGGTGAGCACCTGACCGGCTTGCCCGCAGGCTAGCCGGTCTTTTTCGTTTTGTTGACAGTTGATTGTTTGATCAGAGTTGGGGAGATATCCGTATGGACGCAAGCCAGATCGTACTGACCGCTGAGGGCCGCCAGAAGCTCGTCGAGGAGCTCGCTTGGCGTGAGGGCGATTACGCCAAGGAGATCGTCGAGGACATCAAGGAAGCCCGCGCGTTCGGCGACCTTTCGGAGAACTCCGAGTACGACGCCGCTAAGGACAAGCAGGCCCAGAACGCCGCTCGTATTGCCGAGATCCAGGCCATCCTCGCCAACGCTCAGGTTGCTGCCACCACGGGCGACCTGACCGTCTCCATCGGTTCCACCGTTTCGCTGATTGATCCCAACGGCGAGGTCATGGAAGTCACGCTCGTCGGTACCACCGAGACCAACTCGCTCGAGCACAAGATCTCCAACGAGTCTCCGGTCGGCCACGCCATCATCGGTCACGGCGAGGGCGACTCCGTCGAGGTCGTTACGCCTTCCGGCAAGACTCGCGTCTACACCATCGCCAAGATCGCACGCTAGACCACGGTCCCGCGTAAAGGTATGTTTTCGCTCCCTGGGACCGAATCCTGGGGAGCGTTTTAGTTTGAGGAGCTAACTTATGGCAGAGAACCAGAACGCCGCCGATCAGGCATCGACGCTCAACGACGAGCGCGCCACCCGCCTGGCCAAGCGCGCCGCCCTGTTCGAGGCGGGCCAGAACCCCTATCCCGAGCACTCTGAGCTTGAGGACTACGTCGCCGATATCGAGACTAAGTACGCCGATCTTGCCGATGGTGAGGACACCGAGGATGTCGTGAAGATCGCCGGCCGTGTGGTCGCCAAGCGCGGTCAGGGCAAGATCATGTTCATCGTCGTGCGCGATGCGACTGCCGAGATTCAACTGTTCTGCCGCATCAACGACATGGACGAGGCTGCCTGGAATACGCTCAAGGCCCTCGACCTGGGCGACATCCTGGGCGTGACCGGCGTGGTCGTGCGCACCCAGCGCGGCCAGCTTTCCGTTGCCCCTAAGAGTGCGACCCTGCTTTCCAAGGCCGTTCGTCCGCTGCCCGAGAAGTTCCACGGTCTTTCCGACAAGGAGACCCGCTATCGCCAGCGCTATGTTGACCTGATCGCCAACGACGACGTTCGCGAGACCTTCCGTAAGCGTTCGCAGATTCTCTCCACCTTCCGTCGCTTTATGGAGTCCGACGGCTACATGGAGGTCGAGACCCCCATCCTGCAGACCATCCAGGGCGGCGCTACTGCCAAGCCGTTCATTACCCACTTCAACGCGCTCGATCAGGAGTGCTACCTGCGTATTGCCACCGAGCTGCACCTCAAGCGCTGCATCGTCGGTGGTTTTGAGCGCGTGTTCGAGATCGGCCGCATCTTCCGTAACGAGGGTATGGACCTCACCCACAACCCCGAGTTCACCACGATGGAGGCCTACCGTGCCTTCTCCGACCTCGAGGGCATGAAGGCGCTCGCCCAGGGCGTCATTAAGGCGGCTAACAAGGCCATCGGCAACCCCGAGGTCATCGAGTACCAGGGCCAGACCATCGACCTTTCTGGTGAGTGGGCCAGCCGTCCCATGACCGACATCGTCTCCGATGTGCTCGGCAAGCAGGTCACCATCGACACGCCGGTCGAGGAGCTTGCTTCCGCCGCGCGCGAGAAGGGCCTGGAGATTAAGCCCGAGTGGACCGCCGGCAAGATTATCGCCGAGATCTACGATGAGCTGGGCGAGGACACCATCGTCAACCCGACCTTCGTGTGCGATTACCCCATCGAGGTCAGCCCGCTTGCCAAGCGTTTTGAGGACGACCCGCGCCTGACGCACCGCTTTGAGCTGGTTATTGCCGGCCACGAGTACGCCAACGCGTTCTCCGAGCTCAACGACCCGGTCGACCAGGCCGAGCGCTTTGCCGCCCAGATGGCCGAGAAGGCCGGCGGCGACGATGAGGCCATGGAGTATGACGAGGACTACGTGCGCGCCCTCGAGTACGGTATGCCTCCCGCGGGCGGTATTGGCATTGGTATCGACCGCGTGGTCATGCTGCTTACCAACCAGGCTTCTATCCGCGACGTGCTGCTGTTCCCGCACATGAAGCCCGAGAAGGGTTTCCAGTCCGGTGCCGCTGCCGCCAAGGCTGCCGAGGCCGGCAACGCCGCGAGCCCATTCGTTAAGTCGCTTAAGCCCACGCTCGATTACTCCAAGATCGCCGTTGAGCCGCTGTTTGAGGAGTTCGTCGACTTTGATACCTTCTCCAAGAGCGACTTCCGCGCTGTGAAGGTCAAGGCATGCGAGGCCGTCAAGAAGTCCAAGAAGCTGCTGAACTTTACGCTCGACGACGGCACCGGCACCGACCGCACCATCCTCTCCGGTATTCACGCTTATTACGAGCCCGAGGACCTGGTTGGCAAGACCTTGCTCGCCATCACCAACCTGCCTCCGCGCAAGATGATGGGTATTCCCAGCTGCGGCATGCTGATCAGCGCTGTCCACGAGGAGGAGGGCGAGGAGCGCCTCAACCTGATCCAGCTCGACGCCTCCATCCCCGCCGGCGCAAAGATGTACTAACTTGTTACGCGGTTCTACGAACCGCGTAACGGCTCGACGCTGCGCGGGCCGCATTTGGGCAATCTGACGTTCAACTTCAAGGGCGCGACCAAAAGGTCAGCGCCCTTTCGTTTCACGTCACCTTGTCACAAATGCGACCCGCTCGCTGACTTATGCTCAACCTGCGGCGCCATTTTTCTTGAAGGCACCTTGCTCGCTCTGGCGGGCTTTCGCTGTCCGTCCTCTATCTGCGGTGTTGCCCTGGTTGGCACTTAGGGACGTTCCTTTTCTGCCGGCACTTGGGGACAGTCCTTGTCGAGTTACTGGTAGTCATTGGGGACGTTATTAAACGACTACCCACGGCTATTGCGCACATGGCTCGCATGACAGCCGTCTCTTTTATGTTTCCTTTAGCCGTTGCTGCCTAGGATGGGGGTTAGTCGGTAGGAAGGGAGCGTCTATATGGACGACGCGAGCGAGCTTTCAATCGAAGAGGACATGCTCGATCAGTTCAATTACTTTGATGATGAGGACGAGGAGCTGATCGACCGTCGCGAGCCAGCGCCGCTTGATTCCTTTGATCTGGTCGATGAAGAGACTGATGAGGTTGAGGACGAATCAACGGAGCCCCCACAGCCTTCGCGCCTTGACTCGCTGCTTTCGAGAGCCCCCATGCACCACGGCGTTCGTGCCGGCGCGCTCCATATGAAAACTGACTGGCACCAGATCGTGACGGCAGGCGATGAGCTTGCCGTCGATGCGCCGCTCACCGATAAATCATCCATCATCTGCCGCACCGGCATGCTTATGCTGGCAAGCGGAACGGGTGCCTGGCGCGTGCGCGATACCATGAATCGTGTTGCCGCTGTGCTCGGCGTCACGATTCACGTCGACCTGAGTCTTCTGTCGTTTGAGTGCACCTGCATCGAAGATGGCCACTGCTTTAACGAGGTTGTCAGCCTGCCCACAACGGGAGTCAATACCCATCGCATTTGGATGATGGAGAGCTTCTTAAAGGAAATCGAGACGTATGGGCGCCGGTTTACCGTGCACGAATACCACGAGATGCTCAAGACCGTTGAGAGCTCGAAGCCCGATTACGCTTCCTGGCAACAGGGCCTTGCGGCAGCCTGTGCTTGCGGCGCCTTCGTCTTCTTGCTCGGCGGCGGCCCTATCGAGATGGCCTGCGCATTCGTAGGCGCTGGTGTCGGTAACTTTGCTCGCTCCCATATTCTCAAGCAGGGTCTTGGCCAGTTTAGCGCGCTGACGACTGGTGTTGCGCTCGCTTGCGTTTCGTATCTGCTGGCATTGCTCGGCCTTGGCCAGGTCATACCGGGGGCAATGTCGCACCAAGAAGGCTATATCGGCGCCACGCTCTTTGTGATTCCCGGCTTTCCCCTCATCACGGCAGGCCTCGACATCGCTAAGCTCGATATGCGAAGCGGCATTGAACGTCTTTCGTATGCTGTGTCGATTATTGTGATGGCGACCCTCGTAGGTTGGATGGTTGCCGAATGTGTGGGGCTGGCACCGGATGATTTTGCCCCGCTCGGCCTTTCGCCGCTTGCTCTTACGCTCCTGCGCGTGGTGATGAGCTTCGTTGGCGTATTCGGCTTCTCGGTGATGTTCAACAGCCCGGTAAAGATGGCCGCGGCAGCTGGGCTGATCGGCGCCGTGTCCAATACCTTGCGCCTTACGCTCGTCGATGCGCCGACGATGTTTCCCTTCCTGGGCCTCAGCGCGGGAATGCCTCCCGAGGCGGCAGCGTTTATCGGCGCGCTGGTATCGGGGCTGCTGGCAAGCTTGGCCGAAGTCAAGCTCACCTACCCACGTATCGCCCTCACGGTGCCATCAATTGTCATTATGGTGCCGGGCCTGTATCTGTATCGCTCGATGTACTACATGTGCACCTTCGATACGGTCAATATGCTCGGTTGGTTTGTGCGTGCAGTGCTCATCGTGGCGTTTTTGCCCGTTGGTCTGGGTGTGGCACGTACACTCACCGACCCTCGCTGGCGCCACACCAGCTAATTGGTGCAAGGAGGACAGGTCACTTTGCACCAAATGAGTTGCGGTGAAATAGAGACTGAATTGCTGCTTAAAGGGTCAAAACAGTCCGTATTCCACCGCAACTTATGGGGTCGGGGGATTATCGGTGCCCTGCATCTTCATAAACTCAACGCTTACGAAGCGCATGCGTTTCGTGCTAGGCTGGTTCCACCACATAAGTAGTCGCAGACGCGCGTACCGCGGGCGGGCGAGATGAAGTTCCAACAGCTCCATCTTGCCCGCCCGTTTTTGTTGCGTGGCGCCGCGGTACAACACAGAGAGGAATCTGCCCTTTATGCCTATCAACAAACGAGAGAGCCTGCTGTTCACCTTTATCATGTGCTTTTGCATGGTGCTCTGGATGAGCATCTACAACGTTGCCCTGCAGCACGGGGCCATCAACGGCGAGGTCGTTGCCACTGCGTGGCTCGGCTTCCCCGTTGCCTACATTTTTGCCATGTGCTGCGACTGGTTCGTCGCCAGCCCGCTCGCCAAGGGTTTCGCCTTTAAGTACTTGGTCACGCCGGGCAAGAGCTCGCCACTTGCCATGACGCTCGCCGTCAGCTCCTGCATGGTCGTTCCCATGGTCATCATCATGTCGCTGTACGGTGCCTGTGAGGGTCTGACGCACATGCCCGGCGGCATCCTTGCGAACCTGTATTCCGTGCCCGCGATCTGGATGATCAACATCCCGCATAATTTTGTGATGGCGCTGCCGTGGAACCTTTTGGTAGCCGGTCCGATTTCCCGCTTTGTCTTCCGCCGCGCCTTCCCTGTGGGGACGGTTTTCGAGGAGGAGCATGCCGAGCTCTTGGAGCAGGCTATGGCTCCTGAGTGCGAGTAGCTCGCTTAGGGATCTGCTGAGCGCGGGCGACTTGCTTGGTTGGAGCCCTAAGCGTGGATAGCTCTCTCGGCGACATCGCGGGCGTGAGCGGTGCGCATGACCGGAGGGCCCGTGCTGCTCCGTTGCCCGACGTGCTAGCGCGCAGAACAATCTGTTGGTGCATTCGGCGGCTGCTGAAGCGTTTCGGCAGCCGCTTTTTATACGGAGTTTAAATACAACAGTCTGTTGTATTACGTAGAGTGGTAAATCTCTAGCAGGAAAAATGCGAGAGACGGAGCATTATGGCGTTGCTAGTAGGACTGGACGTAGGGTCGACGACGACCAAAGTTTACGCGATGCACGAGGATATGACCGAGGCGTGGTGGGGATATCGCCGCCACGGGGCGTGTCAGACAGCGAGCGTGCGCGCCATGCTCGGCGAGCTCGCCGAGCGCTTTCCCCATGAGTCGCTGCGCGTTGCGGTGACCGGCTCGGGTGCGCGCGATATCGCGACCGCGCTGGGCGCCTCGTACGTTCAGGAGGTGGTCGCCAACGCGCTCGCGATCAGCAGGTTCTATCCGCAGACGCGCTGCGCCATCGAGCTGGGCGGCCAAGACGCCAAGATGATCTTCTTCCGCACCAACGATAAGGGAGACATCGAGGTTGCCGACATGCGCATGAACGGCTCGTGCGCAGGCGGTACCGGTGCATTTATCGACGAGATGGCAAAGCTCATGGGGGTCGGCACCGAATCGGGCGAGTTCGAGCAGCTCGCAAGCCGGGGAACGACCGTCCACGAGGTCTCGGGCCGCTGCGGCGTGTACGCAAAGACCGATATCCAGCCGCTGCTCAACGAGGGCATTCCTACCACCGACCTGGCGCTTTCGGCGCTTCACGCGGTCGCCCGCCAAACGATTGGCGGTCTGGCCCAGGGTATCGACATCGAGCCGCCGGTAATCTTCGAGGGCGGTACGCTCGCCTACAACCCCACGCTGGTCCGCGTGTTCCGGGAGCAACTGAATCTATCGGACGATCAGGTTATCGTCCCGCGCGATCCGCAGATCATGGTCACGCGCGGTGCCGCCCTGTCGCTGACCGACATGTTCGCATCGTCCCAACCGATCGACCTTCCCGACGCTTTTGTCCGGCTGGATAAGCTCGAGACGGTCGCGCCCGCAAGCGGGGAGGGACGTCTTGCCCAGCCCTTTTTTGCCACACCTGCCGAGCAGGCGGATTTTACGGCACGCCATGGCAAAGAGACGCCGGCAAAGGGTCCGGATGCGTATGCGCCCGGAGAGACGGTGCGTGTGGCGCTCGGTATCGATTCGGGGAGCACGACGACCAAGTTCGCCCTGGTCGATGAGGCGGGTGAGCTTGTCGATTCGTTCTACGCGTCTAATAACGGCAGACCGCTCGACGTCGCCCAACAGGGTCTTGTCAGCTTGAAGAACCGCTGGGAGACAGCGGGAGTCACGCTTGCGATCGATGCCGTGGGCACCACGGGATACGGCGAGGAGCTTTTCGCGCGCGCGTTCCACGCCGACTACCATACGGTCGAGACGGTCGCGCACGCCCGCGCCGCGTGCGCATGCGTTCCCGATGCGACCTTCGTGCTCGACATCGGCGGACAGGATATGAAGGCCATCTGGCTCAACCACGGCGTGCTGACCGATATCGTCGTCAACGAGGCGTGCTCTGCGGGCTGCGGCTCGTTCCTCGAGGGTTTTGCCAAAAACCTCGGAATAGCCGTTGAGGATATCGCGACCGAGGCATTTTCGTCCAAAGCCCCCGCCGTTCTCGGCAGCCGCTGCACGGTGTTCATGAACAGCAGCGTCGTTTCCGAGCAGCGGCGCGGTAAGGGTCCGGGCGACATCATGGCCGGTCTCTGCCGTTCGATTATCGAGAACGTGTTCACCAAGGTCATTCGCGTTTCAAATCTCAACCGTCTGGGCGACAAAGTCGTCGTCCAGGGCGGCACGTTCCGAAACGACGCGGTGCTGCGCGCATTCGAGCAGTATCTGGGCAAACCCGTCACGCGTGCGCCCCACCCGGGGCTGATGGGCGCTATCGGTATCGCCCTGCTCGCGCGCGAGGAATGCCGCAAGGGCGACGCCGGCACGTCGTTTATCGGGCTCGATGCCGTGGAGCGCTTCGAGCATCGCGAGTTCGGCGGCGTTACCTGCCGTCGGTGCAACAACCGCTGCCAGCGCGCGGTCGTGGCATTTGGCGACGGCTCGCTTTACGTCACGGGCAATCGCTGCCCGCGCGGCGGCGCCATCTCATGGGATGAGCTCGTGCGCGAGGTTCCCGCGGCGGAGGAGCTGCGTCCGCAGGGTGCTTGCGAGGCACAGGCACCCGGCACGGGGCGCGACCGGACCGCGGCTGCCCCCAATCTCTTTGTCGACCGCGAGAAGCTGCTGTTCGAGTCGTACCCCACGGTTCCCGTCAGCGGGGGGCGCGATGTCACGATCGGCATTCCCCGTGTGCTCGAGTTCTGGGACACCATGCCGTTCTGGTCGACGTTCTTCAGCACGCTCGGCTTTAAGGTGCGCGTCTCGGGACGCAGCACCAAGGCGATGTACGAGCGCGGTCTGGCGCACGTCACATCCGACACCGTGTGCTTCCCGGCCAAGCTCGTCCACGGGCACATCCGCAATCTCGTCGACGCCGGCGTCGACCGCATCTTCATGCCCATCATCACGACGGTGCCCACCGAAAACACCGCCTCTACCAGCGAGTGGATGTGCGCCGTCGTAAAGGGATACCCCTACGTGATGCGCAATTCCGATAACCCGGAGGAGCGTTTCGGCGTTCCGTTCGATACGCCGCTGTTCCACTGGTACGACGAGGGCGACCGAAACCGCCAGCTCAAGGCGTGGTGCAAGGAGACCTTCGATATCGATGCCGACCTGGTTGCCAAGGCGACCGAGCAGGCGGACCGCGCGCAGGAGACGTTTGAGAACCAGCTGCAGCTGCGCGGCAGGCAGGTGCTCGAGAACGTGCACGAGGACGGCGGCTACGCGGTGGTGATCGCTTCGCGCCCGTACCACAACGACCCGCTGGTCAACCACGGGCTGCCCAAGCTCTTCTCTGAGCGCGGCATCCCCGTGCTGACGCCCGATGCGGTGCCGGGGGTCTGCAACGTCGATCTTTCCAACAGCCGCATCGACATCGTGAACAACTACCATGCGCGCATGCTGTCGTGCGCGGTCATCGTCGCATCGACGCCCGAGCTCGAGCTCGTGCAGATGGGCAGCTTCGGCTGCGGCCACGATGCGTATCTCACCGACGAGATCGCGCGCATGATGGGCGAGATGGGCTCCAAGGTTCCGATGATGATCAAGCTCGATGAGAGCGACGTCGCCGGTCCCATGGGCATTCGCGTGCGTTCGTTTATCGAGTCGGTCAACCGTCGTCGCGCGGAGGAGCGTGCCGAGGGCGCCCGGGTGCACGCGGTCCATCCGCTCGACGACCCGTATAAGGTCAAGTACACCAAGCGCGACCGGCACGACAAGATCGCGCTGGTCCCCAACACCTCCCATGCGTTCTGCAGGCTCATGACCGCGGCGATGCGCAATCAGGGCGTGCGCGCCGAGGCCCTTGATATCGGGCGCGAGGATGCCATCCGCCTGGGCAAACGCTATGTGCACAACGACATCTGCTTCCCCGCGCAAATCGTGATCGGCGAGGCGCTCGCGGCACTCGAGAGCGGTAAGTACGACCCGCACGACGTCGCCGTGGTGACTGGCAAGTATATCGGCGACTGCCGCCTGACGCACTACATGCCCCTGCTGCGCCGCGCGCTCGACGACGCGGGATACGACTATGTCCCGGTGCTCACCAACGACGACGTCGATGCCCACAATGCGCATCCGGGCTTCAAGCTCGGCCTTGGCCCGAGCATCCAGATCGCCTACGGTCTTCCCATGATCGATGCCCTCGAGGCCATGCTTAGGCGCATCCGTCCCTACGAGCTCGAGAAGGGCGCGGCGGACGCTGCGTTCGACCGCGCGCTCGATGAGGTTATCGAGGGCATGGAGCGCTCCGGGCTGAGAGGCCAGGCGACGGGCTTCAAACGCGCGCTTGCGATCATGGACGCCGTTCCGTACGACCGCTCGAACCCGCATCCGACCGTTCTCATCGTGGGCGAGTACCTGCTCAATTTCCATCTCGGCGCCAACCACGAGATCGAGCGCTACCTCGAGGACAACGGGCTCGAGGTCATCGAGGCGCGCATGACCGACGTGATCCGCAAGACCTATTTCTACAAGCATGCGCAGTCGCGCGAGTTCCACGTCGACCTGTCGCTGCCCGAAAAGGCCTGGTACGCCACGGCGGACAACCTGTTCGAGCTCGCGCACGACCGTTGCGACCGCCTGGGCGCGGCGAGCCCGCTCTACGAGCCGCCGACGCGCATGCCCGAGCTCGTGCGCGCGAGCGATAAGATCCTGCACCATACGTTCGATGCGGGCGAGGGCGTGCTGATTCCGGCGGAGATCCTCGAGCACGCCAAGCGCGGCTGCCGCAACTTCGTGATCCTGCAGCCGTTCGGGTGTCTGCCCAACCATGTCGTGGGGCGCGGGCTCATCCATGCGCTCAAGGAGCAGTATCCCACGGCGCAGTTCCTGCCGCTCGACTACGATCCCGACGTGAGCTTCGCCAACGTGGAGAACCGTCTTCAGATGCTCATCATGAACGCCAAGGCGCAGGGGTGCGGTGAGGCGCATGGCGAGACCGCGTAAGGACGCCGATGCGCCCGATGCACGCACCCGTATCATCGAGGCGTTTTGGGAGCTCATCGAGAACAACAGCATCTTCGAGCTGTCGGTTGGCGAGGTGACCCGCGCCGCCCAGTGCAATCGCGGAACGTTTTACTACTATTTTCACGATTTCGATGAACTCGTCGCCATCGCCATAGCCCAGCTGCTGCAGGATAACGAGCTCATCACCGATGCCCTCTGGCATTTTTCGAGCGAGGGCGACCTTTCGGCGTTCGACCGGCGCGGCGTCCGCTGCCTGCTGCGGCGCATCGTCATCACCATGAGGGCGGGTGCCGCCGAGCAGGTCGTGCAGGGCATCCATACGATCATCATCGACCGCGTGAGAGAGATCGTCCACCCCGACGGAGAAGAGCTCAAGGCAGATTCGAGCTTTGCGGTGGGCTTTCTGGTCTCGGGCATCATGGGCTTTGTGATGGCGGTCGGCTTTGCCCGGGAGGGCGGCGAGGAGATAGACCTCGAGCAGCTGGGGGACAGCGCGTGCGCGTACCTGAGGGCGGTCGCCATGCAGACGGTGGAAACGGTCGCGCAAGTCGAGGGCGTCGATACATCCGAGCTGCTCGAACGCGTCTCCAAGGAGGCCGATGCCTATCGCGCATCGCGTGCGACGAGTCCCGACGTGGTGAAAGACGCCTAGGGTTTCTCTTGCGGGGCGCCTGTCGCGCATCGCGCGGTGAGTCCCGCGATGCGGTCATAACCTGCATTCATGTGAGCCGGGTTTATAGATATTCCTCCAGCTGTTAACATAGACAACCTGTGGGTAAAGAGACAAAAGCGCCGCCGACGGGCGGGCGTTTTGATTGCGATGAACTCATGTAAGGAAACGAGCATGTTAGATAGATTTACCGATCGAGCGCGTAAGGTCATGTCCATGGCCAAGCAGGAGGCGCTCGATCTTCATTCAAATAAGGTGGGCACCGAACACCTGCTGCTCGCGCTTGCCAAGGAGGATGAGGGCATTGCCGCCGAGGCACTGCGCTCGCTTGATATCTCCTACGACGACATCATGGACACGCTCAAGGAGGTCCAGACCACCGTTCCCGAGCTCAGCGAGGAGACCGAGGCCGCCAAGCTCGCCTTTACGCCACTCGTCATCAGCGTGATGGAGCGCTCCTTCCGCGTGGCGCGCGAGAACAACCAGACCTATGTGTCGACCGAGCACCTGCTCATCGGTATCGTCGAAGAGGGCAACGGTATGGCCATGGACATCCTCATGCGCCTGGGCGTGTCGTCCGCTTCCATCAAAAAAGCCATCGAGAAGCTTACCGCCAAGGATCAGGACAAGAAGCGCCCACTCGCCGGCGCCGGTGCTGGGCGTCCCGGTGCGGGCCTGCCGTTCTTTAGCGGCTCGGACGCCTCGCAGCAAAAGGGGAGCGGCACCGACACGCTCAAGCAGTTCGCCACCAACCTTACGCAGAAGGCACGCGACGGCAAGCTCGACCCCGTGATCGGTCGCGAAAAGGAAGTCCAGCGCATGATGGAGATCCTTTCGCGCCGCACCAAGAACAACCCGCTTATCTTGGGTGACCCCGGCGTGGGCAAGACGGCCATCGTCGAGGGCCTGGCACAGCAGATCGCTGCCGGCAACGTGCCCGAGAACCTTATGAACCAGAACATCTGGACGCTCGATCTGCCGGGTCTTGTCGCGGGCGCCAAGTATCGCGGTGAGTTCGAGGAGCGCCTCAAGAACGTGATCCAGGAGGCAACCGAAGCCGACGATGTCATCCTGTTTATCGACGAGATGCACACCATCATCGGTGCCGGTTCTGCCGAGGGTTCCATCGACGCGAGCTCCATGCTCAAGCCCGTACTTGCGCGCGGTGCCTTCCAGATTATCGGCGCCACCACGGCCGAGGAATTCCGCAAGTACCTCACCAAGGACCCGGCCTTCGAGCGTCGCTTCCAGACCATCGATGTCGAGGAGCCGAGCGTCGAGGACACGGTCAAGATCCTGACCGCGCTCAAGCCGCGCTACGAGGAGCATCACCATGTGCGCTATACGCAGGGTGCTATCGAGGCTGCCGCGAACCTTTCCAATCGCTACATCCAGGATCGCTTCCTGCCCGATAAGGCCATCGACCTCATCGACGAGGCCGGTGCCCGCGCTCGCATCGCCGCGAATCGCGCGCCCGAGCCGGTGCGTGAGGCCGAGCATCGCGTGGAGGAGCTCAAGGCCGCCGCGCAGGAGGCCACCGAGAGCGACGATATGAACAAGGCCGCCGAGATCACCGAGCAGCAGAAGGCCGCCGAGATTGAGCTCGCCGAGGCCAAGGCCGCCTGGACCGCCGAGCTCGACGCCAGCCCGCTCACCATCGATGTCTCCCAGATCGCCGACATCGTGTCCGTGACTTCGGGCGTGCCGGTGTCTTCGCTTACCGAGAGCGAGAGCCGTCGCCTGCTGCAGGCCGAAAGCGTGCTCAAGACGCGCATCATCGGTCAGGATGAGGCCGTCGAGGCCGTTGCCAAGGCCGTGCGCCGCAGCCGCTCGCCGCTCAAGGACCCTCGCCGCCCCGGCGGCAGCTTTATCTTCCTGGGCCCCACCGGCACGGGCAAGACCGAGCTTGCCAAGACGCTCGCCGAGTATCTCTTTGGCAGCAAGGACGCGCTCATCAGCTTCGACATGTCGGAGTTTGGCAGCGAGTTCGAGGTCTCCAAGCTTATCGGTAGCCCTCCGGGTTACGTGGGTCACGACGAGGGCGGCCAGCTCACCAAGGCTGTTCGCCGTCATCCGTACTCGGTCGTGCTGTTCGACGAGATCGAGAAGGCGCACCCTGATATCTTCAACATCTTGCTACAGGTGCTGGAGGAGGGCCGCCTGACCGATAGCCAGGGCAAGACGGTCGATTTCCGCAACACCGTGATTATCATGACGTCCAACGTGGGCGCCCGCGAGATCGCGCAGGATGCGAGCGTGGGCTTTGGCACCACCGGCGAGCAGGGTCTCACGTCGAGCGAGATCCGCGGCCGTGCGATGGGCGAGCTCAAGCGCCTGTTCCGCCCCGAGCTGCTCAACCGTATCGATGACATCGTGGTGTTCCAGAAGCTTTCGGGCGAGAACCTGACCAAGATCGCTCACCTGCTGGTGGACGACCTGCGCCAGCGCCTGATTGCCAACGGCATGAACATCAAGCTCACCGATGCGGCCTACGACAAGATTGTGGCCGAGGGCACCGACCTCACCAACGGTGCGCGTCCGCTGCGCCGCGCCATCCAAAAGCTCATTGAGGATCCGTTGTCCGAGGAGCTGCTGGCCGGCGAGTGGGGCGAGGGCGATACCGTCCTGTGCGATGTGGCCGACGGCAAGTTTGTCTTTAGCCATGGTACGGGCGAGATCCCGGCACCGCGTCCGGCGGGCACGCTCGGTGGCGATACCGCTCCGGCAGCGCCGCACACCGGAAACGCTGCGCCTGTGAGTAGTGGCGTGACCTCGGGTCCCGGCGGTATGATGCAAGCTGGCTCCGGCGCGCTGTAGGGCGTGGCGACAATTTGATACGCTCAATCGAGGCGCTCTGGCAAGGGCGCCTCGATTTGTAGAGCTGCGGTGATTGTGACCGTTACGCTATACGGTCCACCGTTAGCCGATGATGCGAGAACGCTCGGCGTTTTCGACTGGTTTATGCAAACGAAGTCTGGGAATATACAAGTCGCATGTTTTATTGTCTAACCAGTTGCGCCAAGGAGGCACCATGGACTACAAGATCACCGGCTACGAGCCCGCCCAGCTGTTCCATTTCTTTGAGGAGGTCAGCGCGATTCCCCGCGGGTCTGGCAACGAGAAGGGCATCAGCGATTTCTTGGTTGCGTTTGCCAAGGAGCGCGGCCTCGATGTGTACCAGGACGAGGTCTACAACGTCATCATTCGCAAGTCCGCATCTGCCGGTGCCGAGAATGCCCCGACCGTGATGCTGCAGGGCCATATCGACATGGTGTGCGACAAGCTGGGCTCCGTTGAGCACGACTTTACGACCGATGGTATCGACCTGGTCGTCAAGGACGGCGTCCTCACCGCTAACGGCACCACCCTGGGCGCCGACAACGGTATCGCCGTCGCGCTTATGCTTACCGTGCTCAACGACGATTCGATTGCTCATCCGGCCCTCGAGTGCGTATTCACCACCGACGAGGAGACTGGCCTGGTCGGCGCCGAGACGCTCGACAAGTCCCAGATTAGCGCCCGCACCATGATTAACCTTGACTCCGAGGAAGAGGGCGTTGCCACCGTCAGCTGCGCCGGCGGCGTCGTCGTTACCTACACCTGCCCGATCGCGCGCGAGCATAAGACCGGTAGCACCCTCACGCTTGACATCTCCGGCCTGCTGGGCGGTCACTCCGGCAGTGATATCCACCTGGAGCGCGGCAACGGCAACCTCATCATGGCCCGCATCATCGACCGCCTGATGGCTGCCGGCGAGCCCGCCATCGTTAGCTTTAACGGTGGCACCAAGGACAACGCCATCAACCGTGAGTGCAAGGCCGAGCTGGTCTACGCCGACCACGCTGCCGCCGAGGCCGCGGCCCAGATCGCAAAGGGCATCATCGCCGACGTCACCGCCGAGCTCGAGGTCTTCGACCCCGGCTTTACCTGCACCGTCGAGATTGCCGACGACACCGAGGTCGAGGCCATGGACCAGAAGTCTGCGCTTGCCCTCATCCGCGCTCTGCGTCTTGCCCCTAACGGCGTGATTCGCCGCAACGTCGCCACCGACGGCTCCGTCGAGGTGTCCTCCAACATCGGTGTGGTTGCCACTTCTGACGACGAGGTCAAGATCATGCTGTCCCCGCGCTCCTCGATCACCTCGCTGCAGAACGAGTTCAAGGACCGCCTGCAGACACTGGCCGATGTCCTGGGCTTCGACGCCAAGTTTGAGTTCGAGTATCCCGGCTGGAGCTATGCCGAGCATTCGCCGGTCCGCGACGTCTTTGTCGAGAGCTATCGCGAGCTCTTTGGCTCCGAGCTGCGCATCGAGTCCATTCACGCCGGCCTTGAGTGCGGCCTGTTTGCCGAGGCCCTGCACGGCCTGGACGCCATCGCCGTGGGCCCGACGCTCTCCGATGTCCACACCCCGGACGAGAGCATGGAGCTCGCTTCTGCCGAGCGCTTCTACGAGCTGCTCATCGACGTCCTCAAGCGCCTCGCTGCGTAAAGGTTGCGCTAGCAGCAGTCTGAGCTACGTGCTAGCGGATTGCAAATGACATTACGAGAGGGGGCATCCGAGCTTTTGCGACGGGTGCCCCCTCTCTTCTTTTAAAAAATGGGAAATTGATTGGCGTCTAGCCCATATCCGCCTTGATGAGGTCGAGGGTGCGCTGGCAGTTTTCGCGGACGGGGCCGAGCATATGCTCGCGCAGGTCCGCCATGCCGGGCAGGTCGGCGTATTCGTCCATGACCTCTTCCATGCAAATGGGTACCTCGTAGGCGAGGTCCATCATGGTTGCAAAGCAAAACTTCTCGGATAGCCCGGCATCGGTAAGCGCCGCCTCCAGCGCGGGGTCGCCCATACCGTGGTATCGGCGGATAGCGCCTGGACCGATGCGCCCCACACGATTTTCGCCGCCAACGCTCATGGCGAGGCGCGCCCGGCGGCGCATGCGCTCATACGCCAAACCCGACGCGACATCGTACATACGAGCCATCATGGCTGCGCCGTCGTTTCCAAGGAGCAGGGAATAGTTTTTCGCGTGCGCATCCGGTGCGCCGATAATGGCGTTGAAGAACAGTATCTGCGTAAACAGATACAGGTTAAGTTGATGGTGGCTCGTATTTACGAGGAGCTCCTGAATATCGCGTGTGGTCGGGCCGCCGTCTGCCGTGTACTTTTGGGCGGGCATCACCCCAAGTGCCTGACAGAGGTCTTCTTGATGTAGACGCCTGATCGTTCCGTCTTTGACTTTCACGCGGTCATAGCGCTCAACAATGAGGGCAGGTTCGTCCTCAAACATTCGATATTCGACGTTTGCCGTTGCGATACCGGCGCGCTGGGCGCTTTTCATGCAGACAAACTCATTGAGAGCCTCGAGTTTAAATCCGATAATGCCATTTTTTAAAATATGCGTCGTGGGCGAGGAGCCCATGCATTCGCACCAGCGGCCGTTTATGAACGCGAGCGCGAACTTGCCCTGGTTGCCTCCAAGTGACCAACTTTCATCTAGACCCATCCACGATGCATCGCGGTCATCTCTGATCGACTTGAGACGGAGAGCAATTTCGTGGTCGTCTATAGGGCGGTATTCGCCAACGCGATGCAGGACGGCGTCGGCATCTTCTTCGGCACAAAACTGCACTCCGCCCGGACAGTCGAGTCCGATATGGCTGAGCAACGCAACGGGATTGTTGGGCCTAACGTCGAATTCGGCGGCAATCGCTTTTCGTTGGTCTTCGCTGTCGGGTAGAAGGCCAAACAGGTACGGATTCATGACCTGTTGTCCGTATGTGCGATTCGATACGGGTATGTTGGTCGATAGGGCTGGCCCGTCATAGTCATGATCGTAGGTAAAGCTGATAAGACCGTTCTCATCTTGCGTGAGCGTTCCCGCAGGCACGCCGCAAATAATGGTCCGAAGTGATGTTCTGGCCATTGGCTATTTCCCTTCGGGCTTGGTTTGGCTAGATGCGTTTGCGGCAATCGAGACTCCGAGATTGGACATGGCGAAATCGGCGAAGACCTCGTCGTAGAGTGCGGATGTAAAGGGGACATCTGCAAGAGCCGGAATGGCGGTACTACGACGGTTGCGATGATGAGGACGTTGAGCGTGATGGCGCCTAGGGATGCTGCGAGGCAGCGGATTGGCATGCGGGGCGTCGACTGGTCGCTCGTTTTTCGCTTCGCCGATATCCCCTTGAGCGGCGAGTGCCAGTCCAAGAGCATTGAAAATCGTCAGCAACTTATCGAGCCGAATACCCGTAGCGTCGCCCAGCTCGAGCGATGCGAGCAGGCGCTCCGAAACACCGGCTTTTTTAGCGAGGGCCGCACGGGTGATTCCCTGCGACTCGCGTGCCTGGCGCACGTAGATGCCAGCTTGGCGCGGTGTGGTGATGGGAAGAGTATCCACGGCGATCTCCTAACGTGCAGACTTTTGCATATCAGTATGACATGCAAAAGTCTGCACGAAAAGGCCTCATGCAAAACTCTGCATAAGGCCTTGTGCTGGCGTTGAGTTTTGAGCGATTGTGTTTGGCGTTACAGCGCCAAAATCCCCAGATGCTCAAGCAAGATCTTAAGCCCGATGAGGATGAGCACGACGCCACCCACGATGGTGGCGGGTTTTTCGTAGCGCGCGCCAAAGGTGTGGCCGATCGCTACGCCGGCGACGGAGAAGATAAACGTTGTGACGCCGATAAGCGATACAGCGGGAACGATATCGACCGAGAGCGCGGCAAACGAGATGCCCACGGCGAGCGCGTCAATCGAGGTGGCGATGGCAAGGATTAGGCACTCGCCCAGGTCGATCTTTTCGGCATCCTTGCCGTCGCCTTCATCCTCATCCTCGTCTTCGGTAAAGGCTTCCCACAGCATCTTGCCGCCGATAAAGGCCAAAAGGATAAAGGCAATCCAATGGTCGATGGGTCCGATGATGCCCATGAATTGACTGCCGAGTGCCCAACCGATCACGGGCATGCCGGCCTGAAACCCGCCAAAGAACAGACCGAGCACCACGGTGACTTTAAGGTTGATCTTTTTCATGCCAAGACCCTTGCAGATGGAAACGGCAAAAGCGTCCATCGAAAGGCCAACGGCGAGCAACATGAGCTCTGCGAGTCCCATAGTCTGGCTCCCTCTTTGCGGGCGAACCCGATTACACGACTACTCCCTCATTTATATGAAACCCGATGCTACCACATGAGCAGCTAAAAGAGCCCCGTCCCAAATGAGCTACCTAAGCGGTGTTCGCTCATTCTGTAAGCATCGGATTTCGCAAGCGTTGCGGGGACAAACCGTGAGAAACTATTTAGCGTTTATGGAGCGTATACGATGGGAGCGATGCCTTGGATAAGAACGAGCTGCAAAAGCGTATGGAACAGGCCATCCGCCTGACGGCACCTGGTCAGCCGATCCGCACCGCCCTCGACATGATCATTGCCGGTCACCTGGGTGCTCTTATCTGCGTCGGCGACACTGAAAACGTGCTCGCCGCCGGTAACGACGGCTTCCCGCTCAACATTTCGTTCACCTCGAACCGTCTGTTCGAGCTCTCCAAGATGGATGGCGCCATCGTCATCGACGGCGACCTCACCCAGATCCTGCGCGCCAACTTCCACCTCAATCCCGATCCCTCGCTTGCCACGAGCGAGACGGGCATGCGTCACCGCACCGCTGCTCGCATGTCGGTGCTCACCGATGCCATCGTGATCTCGGTCTCGGCCCGACGTGCCGTCGTCAACGTGTACGTTCACGGCAAGAGCTACGAGATCCAGCCCGTCACCACTATCATGAGCTCGGTCAACCAGCTCGTCGCCACGCTCCAGACCACCCGTCAGTCGCTCGATCGCTCCCTGCTGCGCCTGACGGCCCTCGAGCTCGACGACTACGTTACGCTCGCCGACATTACCGGTATTTTCTCGAGCTTCGAGATCATGCAGCAGGCAAAGACCGAGCTTAAGGATTGCATCGTCAAGCTGGGCAACCAGGGCAAGCTCGTGCAGATGCAGCTCGAGCAGCTCGCCGGCTCCAGCATGGATACCGAGTACGACCTGATGATTCGCGACTACGCGAGCGATTCCTCCGAGGCAAACGCCGAGAAGATTCGCGCCGAGCTTGCTCGCATGACGCCTAAGGACCTGTCCGACCCACAGCATGTGGCGGCGGTTCTGGGTTACGACGACCTGGACGAGGACTCTGTCATGACGCCGCTGGGCCTGCGCACGCTTTCGCGCGTGTCCGTCGTGCGCGACGGCGTGGCCGAGAAAATCGTCGACGAGTACGGCTCGCTGCAGGAGCTCATGGACGACATCAGCGAGGATCCGGAGCGCCTGGGCGACTTTGGCGTCAACAACCCTGCTATTCTCGCGGACTCGCTGTACCGCATGAAGGGCACCAAACAGGGGAACGCATAATGGCGCCTGTATGCGCCGTGGTCGTTGCCGGCGGCAGCGGCCAGCGCTTTGGAAATCCCGGTGGCAAGCAGCTCGTTAACGTGGCGGGCCGTCCGCTTATGAGCTGGTCCATCCGCGCATTTGACCGTAGCGATAAGGTCGGCCACATCGTCGTGGTTTGCCCTGCCGAGCGTCGTGCCGAGATGCGACGCCTGGCCATCGACCCGTTTGACTATGACACGCCCATCAGCTTTGCCGATGCCGGCGCGACCCGCCAGGATTCCACCCGTGCCGGTGTGCGTGCGGTTCCGGCGGGCTTTGAATACGTTGCCATTCACGATGGCGCTCGTCCGCTCATTACGACCGAGGCCATCGACCACGCTATCGACGTGCTCGTGAGCGACCGTGCCCTCGACGGTGTCGTGTGCGGTCAGCCCGCGATTGACACGCTCAAGATCGTCGACGGCGACAACATCGTCGAGACGCCGCCGCGCGAGCTGTACTGGGCCGCGCAGACGCCGCAGATCTTTAGTGTCGACGCCATGAAACGCGCCCATGCCGCGGCGATTGCTGAGGGCTTTATCGGCACGGACGATTCGTCGCTGGTCGAGCGCATGGGTGGGCGTGTCCGCTGCGTCCAGAGCCCGCGCGATAACCTTAAGGTGACGGTGCCCGAGGACCTGCGTCCCGTAACCGCGATTCTGCTCGGCCGCATGGCCGAGGGAGAGGACCTTCCCCATGTTCAGTAACCTGCGCATTGGACACGGCTACGATGTTCACCGTCTGGTGGAGGGGCGTCGATGTATCATCGGCGGTGTCGACATTCCCTACGAGCGCGGTCTGCTGGGCCACTCGGATGCCGATGTGCTCGCGCACGCGCTGGCCGACGCCATTCTGGGCGCCTGCCGCGGGGGAGACATCGGCAAGCTGTTCCCCGACACCGATCCTGCCTATGAGGGCGCCGACTCGATGGTGCTGCTTGCCCGTGTGATGGACTATGCGCGCGAGCTGGGCTTTGAGTTTGTCGATGCCGATTGCACCATTGCCTGCCAGCAGCCCAAGATCACCCCGCACCGCGATGCCATGCGCGCCAACCTGGCCCATGCCCTGGGCGTTGACGTCGAAAACGTGGGCGTCGCCGCCACTACGACCGAAAAACTCGGCTGGGAAGGCCAAGGCGAGGGAATTGGCGCCTGGGCCGTCTGCCTGCTACAGAAAACCGTTAAGGAGTAACGAATGCGTATCTACAACAGCGCTACCCATAAAAAGGAAGAGTTCCAGCCCATCGAGCCCGGTAAGGTCCGCATGTATGTGTGCGGCCCCACGGTCTACGACAACATCCACATCGGCAACGCCCGCACGTTCATCAGCTTTGACGTGATTCGCCGCTGGCTCATCGCGAGCGGCTACGAGGTCACGTTCGCTCAGAACCTCACCGATGTCGATGACAAGATCATCAAGCGCGCCAACGAGCAAGGCCGTACGGCTGCCGAGGTTGCGACGGAGTTCTCCGACAAGTTCATCGGCGTCATGCGCGCTGCCAACGTGCTCGATCCCGATGTGCGTCCCCGCGCCACCAAAGAGATCGGTCCCATGATCGCCATGATCAAGACGCTTATCGAGCAGGGCCACGCTTACGCAGCCGATAACGGCGATGTGTACTTTGCCGTGCGCAGCGATCCCAACTACGGCCAGGTCTCGGGCCGCAACATCGACGACCTCATGGTGGGTGCGCGCATCGAGGAGAACGAGGACAAGAACGACCCGCTCGACTTTGCCCTGTGGAAGGCCGCCAAGCCCGGCGAGCCCAGCTGGCCGAGCCCCTGGGGCGAGGGCCGTCCTGGTTGGCACACCGAGTGCGCCGCCATGGTGCACCGCTATCTGGGCACTCCGATCGACATTCACGGCGGCGGCTCCGACTTGGCCTTCCCGCATCACGAGAACGAGTGCGCCCAGGCCACCTGCGCCTGGCACCAGGGTTTCTCCAACACCTGGATGCACACGGGCATGCTGCTGGTAGACGGCGAGAAGATGTCCAAGTCGCTCGGTAACTTCTTTACGCTGGCCGAGGTGCTCGAGCAGCACTCTGCCGCGGCTCTGCGCTTGCTGATGCTGCAGACGAGCTATCGCTCGCCGCTCGACTTCTCCTGGGAGCGCCTGGAGGGTGCCGAGAATTCGCTCACACGTATCGCCGGTACGGTCGAGAACCTGCGTTGGGCTGCGAACCACGCGACGGCCAACGCCGATGAGGCTGCCGCCGAGGCGTTTGCCGCCAAGGCCGCCGAGACTCGTGCCGCCTTTAAGGAGTGCATGGACGACGACTTTAACACCGCCGGTGCCATGGGCGTCGTCTTTGGCTTTGTCACCGAGTGCAACCAGTATCTGGAGCAGGCGGGCGATGCTGCCGACAAGGCCGCCGCGCTTGCTGCCGCCGATACGCTGGCCGAGCTGCTCGATACGTTTGGCGTTGAACTTCCCGAGCCCAAGGTCGAGCTGCCGCTGGGTCTGCTCGGCGTTGCCGCCGGCCTGGTTGCCTACACGGGCGACGACGTGGACGAGGCCGCTGCCAAGATTCTCGAGGCCCGCGCCGAGGCTCGTGCCGCCAAGAACTGGGATCTGGCAGATGCCATCCGCGACCAGCTCAAGGACCTGGGCCTCACCATTGAGGATACCGCCGCCGGCACCCGTATCAAATCCCTCTAATCCCCGCGGGTTTCCCAAGCACCCGACCTTGCCGTTCAAACCGTCGCTCGCGTACTCAAGTACGCGTCGCTCCTCTTTCACGGTAATCTCGGACACTTGGAAAACCCGTACCGACCGCCCGAATTAATATTCATGGGCGGTCGTTTATTTTGTTTCGTTTGATAGTTGTATTTAGGAGGTCGCTTTATGGCTGACAATCGCAAGCGTGCGCCTCGTGGCGGCAAGCAGGCTGCTTCTGGCTCGCGTCCGATTCGCCGCAACGACCGCGCTGCCACTCCCAAGGGCCAGCGCGATCGCACACAGGCCGCACGTCCGCAGCGCGATCGCAACCGCGACAACGTTCAGGTTCCCAAGGGCGAGTTTATCGAAGGCCGCCGTGCCGCCGCCGAGGCGCTGCGTACCGGCTTTCCCGTCAAGTGCGCGCTCATTGCCGAGGGCGGGGAGCGCGATGCCGCCTTGTCGCGCCTGGTCGACGACCTCAACGCCGCGGGCGTCCGCATTAAGTATGTGCCGCGCGCGCAGCTCGATGCGCTGTCGAGCCATGGCGCTCACCAGGGCATTGCGCTCGAGGTTGGCAACTTCCCCTATGCCGATATTGCCGATATTCTCGACCGCGCGGGCGAGGGTCCGGCACTCGTCGTTGTGCTCGACCACGTGACCGACGACGGCAACTTTGGCGCCATCGTGCGCTCCGCCGAGGTTGTGGGCGCGGCCGGTGTCATCATCGCCAATAAGCGTGCCGCTGGCGTAACCGTGGGCAGCTACAAGACGTCAGCCGGCGCCGTCATGCATTTGCCCATCGCGCAGGTTCCCAATATCGCCCGTGCGCTCGATGACCTCAAGGCCGCTGGCTTTTGGGTGGGCGGTGCCTCCGAGCACGCCGAGGGCAGTTGCTGGGACGCCCCCTTCGAGGGTCGCGTGGCACTCGTCATGGGCTCCGAGGGCGACGGCATCTCGCGCCTGGTGCTCGAGAAATGCGACTTTTTGACCAAACTTCCCCAGCGTGGCATGACCGAGAGTCTCAACGTGGCCCAGGCAACGACGGCGTTGTGCTTTGAGTGGCTGCGCCGCAATGCCGGCGAGCTCATGGGGGAGGAGTAGCGCATGTCCAAGAAGAACCGCGCCAAGTCCAAGGCCAAGCGCTTTGGCGAAGGCTCGGCCAAGCCGATTGTTTCGGCCGCGACCTATGGCGTGGGCGGCAATGCGTTTGCACAGGCCATTGCCGACCCGGTCTCGACGGTGCATTCCAATAAGCCCGAGCTGCTGGTGGTCGACGGCTACAACGTGATCCACTGCACGCCGCGCTACGAAAAGCTCGTCTACGACCATTCCGACGATCCGTATTCCAGCGACGTCCACGATATGGCGCGCACCGCACTCATCAACGATGTTGCGGCGTTTGCCCAGGGCCGCTACGAGGCCGTGATCGTGTTCGACGGCGCGGGCAATATCTCCAGCGAGCGCCCCAACCTGCCGGCCCGCGGCGTGCGCATCGAGTTTTCGCCGACGGGCGTCTCTGCCGATACCGTGGTGCAGAAGCTCTGCATCGAGGCACGCGAGGAGGGCCGCGCGTGCTCCGTGGTATCGAGTGACGGCACAATCCAGGCCGTCGTCATGGGCAAGGGTGTCACGCGTATTTCGAGCCGCATGCTGGTGGACGAGATCAAACAGATTGACAACGACGTTCACGAGGCAGAGGAAGCTCCGCAGATCAAGATGACTCTGGGCAGTCGCTTGAGCCCCGATGCCCTGGCAAAGCTCAAGGCCCTGCGCGGGAGGTAGGGGAGTTGGCGGGGCGATGCTGTCTCGCTAACTCCATTCAGCGATGTCGATCATTCTTTCGAGGCGCCATGTTAGCGCCTCTTTTAGATAAGGCAGTCTCGCTGTAAGAGCGTCGTTTTTGGATAGGATTTCGATTGCCTCGTCAACGAAGCCTTCGAGTTTGTCGCTGTCAAACCAGTCCATGTCCTCGACGAGCAACATCTGTTTGGTGGGGCTTGAATGAAATTGTGCGCTGGTAAAACTGTGCTCTCCTGCCCTAAGCTCATCTAGAGATATGTTGCACCAGAGCGATGAGCCCGAATCGAAGATGGGGGCAGGTCTGCAGGCTAGCGTGTTTACATTTCGCACAAGGCCAAAGTTACGCCAATGGCGGTCATAGTTGGCGATGATGTCGTCGCACACGATCATGCGGTCAAGGGCGTCCTTGACGCCTGTCACCCCGAGCTCCTCGCAGTTTGCTACGTATCGCTCGTAGTCGGTTAGTCGTTCACCTGCGTTCGCGTACTGGTTTACATAGAACGCAGGGACATACTCTTCTTCATCAGTTAAGAAGACATCGCATATGCTCAGGGCAGAAGTGCCCGTGCCCTCGAGCGAGTAAGGCACATAATCGCAGGCGTTTAGGATGCGACGGTGGAGTGCGGTCGCCACCAGCTCGTTATAAGGTTCCTGGTTCAGGTGCGCTCCTGCCTTATGCAGAATTCGACGCCCGCCCTCGCATGTCCAGTACTTTTGAAGATTGCCGTCCGAGGTGTTGTCGGGCTTTGCGTCAGCTGCCTTGCCCTCTGGGGCGAAGGACGCGATGGACAGAGAGACGTCGTCAAAAGCATTATTGAAGAAGTTAATATCTTCCCACGCGAGACCGGAGCCTTGGGGTCTAATCCAATACTGGTCGGATAAGGAGAGGCCAAGATTTCGCTGTACGAGTTCATCGGGAACATCGACTGCGGCTTCTGCAAGCAGGGAGGCTAGCCCAATGCGTGCGAGCGGGATACCGCGGCCGCGCCACCAGATGCGGAAGGAGTCGAGCGATATGGGGCTATTTGGGCCAAATACTCCAATAGGGGCGTGGGCACGATCGACGTCGGCGCCGATGTGGGTAAAGTCTTTTCGCGATGTGCTGTAGACCAGCTGAGCGACTTCGTACGTGCGGTTCATGAGGATGAACGCGATCTCGCTCTTACCGTGGCCGCGGCGGGGACGTCCCCCCGTTTTGGTCACGGAGCGGAGTCGCGTGTCGACGCTGTCTTTGTCGATGAGCCATACACCAGAAGCCTTGCGGGCCTCAAGTGCTCCGTTTTTTATGAGCTCCTGCACCCTGCGCGGGGTGATGCCGAGCAGTTCGGCGGCTTTCTTGGTAGTAAGCATCGAGAAACCCTTCGCCAGAACGAATAGTTTTATATAGCCAATTGTAATTAAAACTATTCGTTCTGGCGAATGGTTTTAAGATCGAGGCGCACTGATAGAAATGAACGGGCCTGGTACGTGTTGTTGCTGGATTTTGCATATTTGTATAACGCCGTGCGGCCTGTTGCGCCCCGTCCGCAATTCCTTTATTCTTAACAGGCTTCGCGCAAGAGCGCCAAGTGTGCCAGTGTGGCGCAACGGTAGCGCAACTGATTTGTAATCAGTGGGTTGCAGGTTCGATTCCTGTCACTGGCTCCATGAGAGTTTCGGGCTCTGTTCCCTTGTGGGACAGGGCCCGTTTCTATTTAGGTGGTGCGCCATCGGGTTAGCGCCCATTCCGTTTTTGGTTTGTCTCGTCCTCCAGTTTGTCTAAATCTGTAACACCAAGACCGATATTTGGCATCTAACTGTTACAGATTGAGATAAAACTTAGGGTGTTTCAGGAATATCTTGATCTGTAACATGTAGAAGCGGAATAGGCCTCTTGCTGTTACAGATCGAGACAAGGGCGGGTGCGGACCTGGACGTCCTGCTCGAGCGTGGATTTCTGGACACGCGAGAGAAGAAAATCTGCCGGCCGGAGAACGAGCGTGGATAATTAACTTGGATAGGGAGCTAAGGTAAACACCGATTGTCTATCGAAGGCTTCAGAAACAACGACCCCGATTTCATTGTGGAATCGGGGTCGTTTGTGCCTCAGGAATCCGAATGGATTAATCGAGCCCCTAAGGGACTTCTTGGGTTCTTGCTAACGGTCTGCCGAGGATGTCCCCAATGCAAACAGCGGGCATTTACTCAATATAGTTGGGATTCTTCTTGATAATCACGCGTGCAGCGATGAACGAGACGACGATGGCGATGACGGCGACAACGCACGCCAGTACGAAGTTGCCCATGGATCCATCGGGAGCGATAAAGATCAGCGCAGAAAGAAGACCGGGGCATGCTCCCGCAACATACTCCTTCAGGACGAAGATACCTGCAGGGAGTCCCGCGCAGAGGGCGCCGATTGCCGTGCCGACAAGCAGGCGGGGACGCTCGATGAGGCAGCCGTAAAATGCGGGCTCAGTTACGCCGCAAAGTGCGGTGACGGCAACCGTGGTGACCATACCTCTCTTCTCCTTGTTGCCTTTCATTGCAGTTGCCAAGGCGAGACTCGTGCCGCCAATGCAGAGGTTTGAGATGAAGCCAAAGATGATGGGCGCCCAGCCGAGCTGCGCCAAGCTCGTAACTTCGATCGCGATGTAGGCCTTATCAAGACCGAGCATGACAAAATAGGGGTTAAGGGCTGCAAGGATTGGAGTAGCGATAAATGCCACGTTATCCATGAGCCACGTGGCGGCATCACTCAGCGCGTAGCCCATCATGCTGCCGGCGGGGCCGAGGATAATCAGCTCAACAGGCACGACGATGAACATGGTGAGCAGCGGCTTCAAGAACAGTTTGGTAATGTCGGGGATGATTTTCTGAAGACCGCGATCAACAAAGTACATGAACACAACGCCCAGTACGATTGGCACCACCGTGCTCGAGTAGTCATTCGTCGGGATGGGGATGCCAAGAAAGTCGAGACCCTCAGCACCGCTAATAGACGAGCTAATCATGATTGCGCCCAGCAGTGCGCCCATGATAGGCTGCATCTTCATGACGGCGGCGAGCTGATAGCCGAGGTAAACGGGCAGGAAGCTAAATGAGGCGCTGAAGATCGCCAGCAGAACCTGGGCGGTTCCGCTATCGGTGCTCAATCCACAATAATTGACCAGGAGATTCTTGATCGAAAGAATGAGTCCGCCAACGATGAGCGCCGGGACGATGGGCATGAATACCTGTGCGGAGACATTTCCGAATTTCTCAACTAGGCTCATGGCAGTGTTGCCGCTTTTGATACCCTCTGCAAGATCCTTGGCGGTTTGGGCATCGTCGGCAACCGCGCCTCCGCCGACTTCGATTCCCGCGAAGTCGAGGAAGTCGTTGTAAGCCTCGGTGACGTTGGGGCCGATGATCACCTGAAGCTGGCCACCGCTGACTACTGCCCCGAGCGCCTGGTCGGCCGATTTGGCGAGCTGGAGATCGATGATCGAGGTGTCTCGTGCGTCGATGCGAAGGCGCGTCGCACAATGAGTTACCGATGTAATGTTCTCTTTGCCGCCAACAGCCTTTAGGACTGTTTCGGACATTGCCTGATATTTCATCTCTTTCTCCTAACCTTCCTGCTCCTGATACTTCGAGATAAGGTCTCGGTACCAATACCAGCTCTTTTTGGGGGTGCGCTCCAGATTGTTCTCGAAGTCGATATGGACAAGTCCGTATCGTTTTTCGTAGCCGTTGATCCAGCTATACAGATCCATCGTCGACCAAAGGTAGTAGCCCTCAACGCGTGCGCCGTCGCGCTTAGTCCTCATCATGTGCTCGATGAACTGGCCCAGAAGCTCGATGCGGTCATCATCGTGGATCATTCCGTCTGCGTCTGGTTGCTCATAGGCGCCATGTCCGTTTTCCGTAATAAAGATGCGGGGCGCGTCATAGCGCTCATGGACATCCATGATGGTTGAATACATGCAACTTGGGAGTATTTCGCGGCCCCATTTATTGCGGGGAACATTGCTGTCGCGGGCGCTTTCAAACAAGGGTGCAATGCATTTTCCTTCGACCTTTTTGCTCGAACCGCCCTTATTGTTCGCCGAAACGGCAAGCTCTCCACCGTGCCAGTCGGTTACATACTCTCGGCAATACACGTTGAGTCCAATAAAATCGACTTTACCGTCTCTGAATTCTTCTACGTCATTTGGGGATCGATAGAGCGAGACGCCAAGTTTTTCAAGGATTTCGTCCATTTCTGGCGGCAGTTGACCCTGAAGTGCTGGTGCCAGAATCATGCGATTGGCGAAAAAGTCTGCGTATCGAAATACGTCATCGGGGTGCTCGGTTGCCGGGTCGAGTTCGACAACGCCGCCATCGTGGACGGCGCCGATGATGCCGTCGTAGCCCATTTGACGATATGCTCGGACTGCGAGCGCGCTTGCGCGCATCAGGTTGTATTGAAACTGCATGTACGACTGAACGTCGAGCGATCGATTGGGGGGATAGTTGCCCAACATGTTTACGCAGTAGCTGTAGAAATGCGGCTCGTTAACGGTAGCCCAGATTTTGACGCGGTCTCCAAAGCGCTCAAAGCAAATCTCGGCGTATTTGCAGAACCACTCTGCCATGTCGTTGTTCAGCCATCCGCCTTTGCAAGCAAGCGTGAATGGCAGATCGTAATGGAACAGCGTAACGTTGGGCTCTATGCCATTTTCGAGGCAGCAATCAATGACTCGATTATAAAAATCGATACCCTCTTCATTCACTTCGCCGATACCCGTGGGGATGATTCGACTCCATGAAAGAGAGAAGCGATAGGTGTTTTGTCCGCCTTCTTTCATCATGCGGATATCTTCTTCATAGCGATGGTAGAAGTCGCAAGATACATCACCGTCAACATGGTTGATGTTCTTATTGCTTGTGTGGTTAAAGAAATCCCACTCGCCGAGGCCTTTGCCGTCTTCGTTCCAGGCACCCTCGCACTGATAAGACGCCGTGGCGGAACCCCAGAGAAACGGCATGTTGTTCACGTTGCCCATGAATCCCCTTTCCATCATTCAACACGGTGGATACGTGTGACGGAATTACGATTAAGATGACGTCAACTGATTTGAATCATAGGAGAACGACCAAAGCTGTTTGATTCAATAAATGAACCATAATATCGAGGAGGGCGGAAAGAGGGATCACGTGAATATCAATGACTTCGATGTGCTCAATCGCATTAGCTCCATCATCAACAGCGAGTTTGGGTCAAACGATGCCGCCATCGCTCGATATCTCATCGCTCACATTAGGCGTTCGAGCGAAATCAATGTTGCCGCAATAACCCGCGATGCATTCGTGACCCGTTCCGCTGTTCGTCGTTTCTGCAATCGATTGGGCTACCAGTCTCTTAGCGATTTGAAAGAATCATTTACTCAATCAGTTTTTCCAAGCGACTTAAGCCATCGAGAGGAGGAATATGGCTACGAGGAGTACAGGGCAGAGCTCGACGTTCGCATGATCGAGATGTTCGCTGAGGTTGAAAGCGGCGTGTCCGATATCGCTATTAAGCACCTTGCCGACGAAATTGATGGCCATAAAAACGTTGAAATCTGGTGCACCAATAATGTGAGCGCCAATCTCGTACGATTTCAGCAGGAAATGTTTTATGCGGGCAAGATAGTTCGCATAGTTGCTGGGGCTAACGTCGCGGAATTGAAAAACATGGGAGACGCTTCGCAGTCATTGATAATTCTCGTATCGGTCTCCGGGCTATTTGCGTCACAGGCGCGTGAGTATCTTGATTGCCGTTCGGGCAGGAAGATTCTAATTACTGCGTTTAGCAACGATGACAAATCGAGGTCTTTTGACCGTGTATATCGTCTTGGTAATGCGGGAAACGGAATTGACCGACTCGGCGTTTATTCGAAATACGCCATAACTTATTTATTCGACTTGCTATCGTCGTGTTACTTGAGTCGCTACCCCTGCACCAAGGGGGAGCCGCTCTATGGGTCTACTTTGGCCTGGCCCGAGTAGTTGCGGCTCTTTAGTTCTCCCGCCTGGAGAATGAGTGTGGATAATCTGCCGCTTTGGCCTTAGGGCCGCGCTAAAAGTGGGAGATTATCCAGGCTCGATCGTGTCGTGGAAGCCCGATCGTGACCTATGTAATAGTGCAAGAGGGTCGGTATCGAAGGTCGATGGTGCAGATGTACTCCACCGTGCCAAAGTATTCCCTCGGGAAATGTCACCGCTACATGCAAATCCACCGTCCTCTATATCCAAACTCAGCAAAACAGCAGGTCAAAGGTATATAGATACGCCCGGCACCGTGTATCTAGAGGTTTTCGTTGACAGCCCCCAAGGTTGCATCGTATTATCTTTTTCGTTCGCGGGGGCGGCGGTCCAAAAGACCAAAGAACCTGCGGATACTTGAACGATTGGGAGTTTGCCCGAGTGGTTAATGGGGACGGGCTGTAAACCCGTTGGCTCTGCCTACATAGGTTCGAATCCTATAGCTCCCACCCGTCAAGTGCCTGTATAGCTCAGTCGGTAGAGCACTTCGTTGGTAACGAAGAGGTCACCAGTTCAAGTCTGGTTGCAGGCTCCATCCGGCGGTGTAGCTCAGTTGGTTAGAGCACACGGTTCATACCCGTGGCGTCACTGGTTCGAATCCAGTCACCGCTACCATAGGTAACACGGTGGCTTCTCAATAGTATGTTGAGAGGCCACTATGGTATAAAGGCAAAGTCCCGTCCGGGGACGACCTGTTAAGAGGAGGGCTTTATGGCCAAAGAGAAGTTTGAGCGCACTAAGCCGCATGTTAACATCGGCACCATTGGTCACGTCGACCACGGCAAGACCACGCTGACCGCCGCCATCACCAAGGTTCTCTCCGAGACCGAGGGCTGCAAGGCTGACTTCACTGCGTTCGAGAACATCGACAAGGCTCCCGAGGAGCGCGAGCGCGGCATCACGATTTCCGTCTCCCACGTTGAGTACGAGACTGCTGCCCGTCACTACGCTCACGTTGACTGCCCGGGCCACGCTGACTACGTCAAGAACATGATTTCCGGTGCTGCTCAGATGGACGGCGCTATCCTGGTCATCGCTGCTACCGACGGCCCCATGGCTCAGACCCGCGAGCACATCCTGCTCGCCCGTCAGGTCGGCGTTCCCTACATCGTCGTCTTCCTGAACAAGTGTGACATGGTCGACGATGACGAGCTCATCGACCTCGTCGAGATGGAGACCCGTGAGCTCCTCTCCGAGTACGATTTCCCCGGCGACGACATCCCCGTCATCCGTGGTTCTGCTCTGGGCGCTCTCGAGGGTGACGCCAAGTGGATGGACGCCATTCGCGAGCTCATGAAGGCCGTCGACGAGTACATCCCGACGCCTGCTCGTAACAACGACCTCCCGTTCCTGATGGCCGTTGAGGACGTTATGACCATCTCCGGTCGTGGTACCGTTGCTACCGGCCGTGTCGAGCGCGGTGAGCTCAAGCTCAACGAGCCCGTCGAGATCGTCGGCATCAAGGATACCCAGAACACTGTCGTTACCGGTATCGAGATGTTCCGTAAGTCCATGGACTTCTGCGAGGCTGGCGACAACGTCGGTCTGCTGCTCCGCGGCATCAAGCGCGAGGACATCGAGCGCGGCCAGGTTCTCTGCAAGCCCGGTTCGGTTACCCCGCACACCAAGTTCACCGGCGAGATCTACGTTCTGACCAAGGAGGAGGGCGGTCGTCACACCCCGTTCTTCGATGGTTATCGTCCTCAGTTCTACTTCCGTACCACCGACGTTACCGGTACGGTCAAGCTCCCCGAGGGCACCGAGATGGCTATGCCTGGTGACCACATCACCATCGAGGGCGACCTCATTCACCCGATCGCCATGGAGGAGGGCCTGCGCTTTGCTATCCGCGAGGGTGGCCACACCGTCGGTTCGGGCATCGTCTCCACGATTATTGAGTAAATTAGCTCTTTGATATAGCTGACTTAGAGAGAACCCGGCACTTATAGGGTGCCGGGTTCTTTTCTACGCGGGACTTATTCCCCGCCGATTACGCTTCGCTCGCCCTTAAGCCGAGCGTGAGGGATCGATTAGATCTCGCTGGCTTCATTGATGTGTTCCAAATATGAATGGATCCAGCGAGAACCAATTGATTCGAGGTTTTCATTGACAGCACTTACATAGAGCTGATAAAGTACCATCTCGTGCCCGTACGGGGCGGATATGAAAGGTTCAGGATACATGCGTACTCTAGTTACTCTTGCGTGCACTGAGTGCAAGCGCCGCAACTATACGACCACCAAGAACAAGGCGAACATGCCTGATCGTATGGAGATCAAGAAGTATTGCCCCTGGTGCCGTCACCACACGCTGCACAAAGAGACTCGCTAGTCTCTAGTCACATACGCCAGTAGTTCAATTGGTAGAGCATCGGTCTCCAAAACCGAGTGTTGAGGGTTCGAGTCCTTCCTGGCGTGCCAGTCATTATTCCGTAAGCTCCCAATTGGGGGCTTACGGTTTACTCATGTATAAGCGCATTGCGCGGAGGTAACCCAAATGGCCAACAAGAAGAACAAGAAGAAGGCTCAGCAGCCGGCACCTGCCAACAACGCTGCCGCCAACTCCAAGGTTGAGGCCAAGAAGGCCGTTGCCAAGAAGAACGAGAAGGCTGCGAAGTCCAAGAAGAACGAGAAGCCTGGTTTCTTCGCCCGCACCAAGAAGTATTTCGCTTCGGTCAAGTCCGAGATGAAGCGTGTCACGTGGCCCAATAAGAAGGAGCTCGTGAACTACTCGGTCGTCGTTTGCGCTTCTCTGATCGTCGTCGGCGTCGTCATCGCTCTGCTCGATGCTGGCTTTGGCGAGGCTCTTGCTCTGTTCTCTGGATTGAGGGGCTAAACCATGTCTAAGCGTTGGTACGTCGTTCACACTTACTCTGGATACGAGAACCGCGTTAAGTCCGATCTCGAGCATCGCATCGAGACTATGGGCATGCAGGACCGTATCTTTGATATCGAGATTCCTATGGAGCGCGTCACCGAGATTAAAGAGGGTGGCAAGCGTGAGACCAAGGATTCCAAGATCTTCCCGGGTTATGTCCTGGTCCGCATGGAGATGGATGACGATGCATGGACGTGTGTTCGCAACACGCCCGGCGTCACCGGTTTCCTGGGCGGCAACGGCAAGCCCGCTCCGCTTTCCCGCGACGAGTACAATAAGATGACTCGTCGTCCCGGTAAGGGCGATTCGCCCAAGCGCACCTCGGTTGATATTGAGGTCGGCACGTCCGTCCGCGTCACCGATGGCCCGCTTACCGACTTTGATGGCAAGGTCTCCGAGGTTAACACCGAGGCTGGCAAGCTCAAGGTCACGCTGATGATCTTTGGCCGCGAGACGCCGGTCGAGCTCGACTTTAACCAGGTCGCTGTCATCGCTTAAGTTTTCGTCCGTTCGCGCGAGCGTGCTTCTTCTGTGACTGCTCATCTCAGGAGTGCTTCTAACACGTGCGTGCTTACGATATAGCAAGTACTTCACACTCGTGATTCGAAAGGAATGACCATGGCTGAGAAGAAGGTTGCCAACGTCATTAAGCTCCAGATTCCTGCTGGTGCAGCTAACCCCGCTCCTCCCGTCGGCCCCGCCCTGGGCGCTGCTGGCGTGAACATCATGCAGTTCTGCCAGGCCTTTAACGCCGAGACGCAGGACAAGAAGGGCGACATTATCCCCGTTGAGATCTCTGTCTACGAGGATAAGTCCTTCTCCTTCATCACCAAGACCCCGCCGGCGGCTCACCTCATCAAGAAGGAGCTGAACCTCAAGTCTGGTTCCGCTAAGCCCCAGGCCGACAAGGTTGGTCAGCTCTCCCAGGAGCAGCTCACCAAGATCGCCGAGATCAAGATGCCGGACCTCAATGCCAACGACATTGACGCCGCCAAGAAGATCATCGCCGGTACCGCCCGTTCCATGGGCGTCACCATCGCTGAGTAGCGATTTCTTATGGTAATGACGGGTGCTCCGACCGGGGCGCCCGTTAAATGTGTGCAATAGGGCACACGATACGATGTGGGAGGGCTCACGCCCGTTTAACCACAGGAGGTAATGCACATGGCTAAGCATGGTAAGAGCTATAACGCCGCTGCCGAGAAGATCGACCGCGCCACGCTCTACACCCCCCTTCAGGCTGCCAAGCTCATCAAGGAGCTCGACACCGCCAAGTTCGACGAGACCGTCGAGGCCCACTTCCGTCTGGGCATCGATACTCGTAAGGCTGACCAGAACATCCGTGGTTCCATCTCCCTGCCCCACGGCACCGGCAAGACCGTTCGTGTTGCCGTCTTCGCCGAGGGCGAGAAGGCCCGCGAGGCCGAGGCTGCCGGCGCCGACATCATTGGTTCTGACGAGCTCGTCGCCCAGATCCAGAAGGGCGAGATCAACTTCGACGCCGCTATCGCTACGCCGAACATGATGGCCAAGGTTGGCCGCATCGGTAAGATCCTTGGTCCCCGTGGTCTCATGCCGAACCCCAAGCTCGGCACCGTGACCATGGACGTCGCCAAGATGGTCTCCGAGCTCAAGGCTGGCCGCGTTGAGTACCGCGCCGACCGCTACGGCATCTGCCACGTGCCCCTGGGCAAGAAGTCCTTCTCTGAGCAGCAGCTCGTCGAGAACTACGCTGCCCTGTACACCGAGATTCTGCGCGTCAAGCCCTCTTCTGCTAAGGGCAAGTACGTCAAGTCCATCTCCGTGTCTTCCACCATGGGCCCTGGCGTCAAGGTCGATCCCGCTGTCCAGCGTGACTTCCTGGCTGAGTAACTGCTAGTTACTGCCTGAGTACAGCAAGCATTGCTAAAGAAACCCGGTTCTGCCTTGTGCAGGACCGGGTTTCTTGCTATCGCGTCAAAAGCACCATAAAGGGGACAGTGTCCCCTTTATGGTGGTTACCAGGGTGTTCTGGCTGTTGAAGACTCGATGGCTTCGTGGCGTTTGAGCTCGCGGCGCATGGTTTGTGAGTTGAGCCAAGCTGCTTGCCAGCCGCGGATGGGGTAGTGCGTCTGGTCGAGCTCAAACTGCGTATAGCCGCAGGCGTTGATGATCGTCGTTCCACACACATGCTGACGCTCGCGCTGAAAATCGCAACCGTAGCTTTGGTGCACATGCCCGTGCACCATGTAGTCGGGATTCCAGGATTCGAGTGCTGTGTTAAAACACTCGAATCCTCGATGCGGCAGATCGTCCAGATCACCCATACCGGCGGCGGGTGCATGGGTAAGCAGAATGTCGCACCCGCCGACCATCCTAACCTTACGCGACAGCTTACGCATGCGCTTGGACATCTCGCGTTCGGTGTACATGTTGGCGCCGTCGCGATAACGCATGGACCCGCCAAGGCCCGCAATGCGAATCCCTCGGTACGTGTACACGCTGTCCTCTACGCAGATACATCCACCCGGTGCATGACGTGCGTAGCGGTCATCGTGATTGCCGCGCACGTAGATGAGCGGTTTGTTGATGACCGTAACCAAAAACTCAAGATAGTCCGGGTCCAGATCGCCGGCGGACAAAATCAGGTCGACGCCCTCAAAGCGTTCCTTGCGAAAGCACTCCCAAAGGCATCGTTCTTCGGTATCGGCTATGGCAAGGATTTTCATAGGGCAGGGACTTTCGGCTCATCGTCGAGCTGCGGAATGGTGCCTACCACGTTATCCGCCAACCAATTCATCTCGACAATCTGCGTGCTCGGCAGCGGAGGGAAGCCTTCGATCTGTACCACGCCGTTCTGACTGTGGAGCTCGCCGCCAAAGGGGTTGATGGATCCCTCGACAATGCCGTTGCGGAGCAACTGCACGAGTTTGCGCGTCTGGTAGGGTAGGCCCGGAGCGTAACGGATGTCGATAACGCCGGAGCTCATGCCGTACCAGTAGTTGACGGCGCGCACTTGGTTGTCATCGCTGGTCTCGTCCCACGTGCCGTGCAGAAGGCTGCGAACGATGAGCTCGTAGTAACGGCCCCAGTTCCATACCGGCATGGCGATGCCGGTAACCTTGCCATCGACCAGGCGGTGGAGTCCGTAGGCCGTAGGCTCTTCGAGCGACTTTGACATGTCAGCGCCGGTCATGACGCTCACGCTTTCGCGGCACATGGCCTCGGCGAGACCGCCGGCGGGCACATCGCCCCAGGTGAGGATAATTTGCGCGCGGGGGTCGAGCAGCGAGGCACCGATGGCAAAGGCATTGATCTCGCTGAGCGCGCCGGATGCGAAGACCGACGCGTGGTAGCCGATGCGATGGTTGTCCGCCATGCTGGCGGCAAGGGCGCCCAGGAGGAACTTGGCCTCGTACATCTTGCCAAAGTACGAACGGACGCTTTGGTGGGGAAGGCCGATAGAGCAGTTAAGGAACCGAACCTGGGGATACTCAACGGCAGCTCTGAGCGTGTATTCCATCAGGCGGTGCGAGGTCGAGAAGATGACGTTGTCTCCATGTTTGACAGCCGTTTCCACGGCGGCGTAGAACACGTCCGGATCGTGACAGTCTTCGAACGCCTCGGTGCGCACGATACCGTCAAAGTGCTCATCGAGATACTGACGTCCTTGGTCGTGCAGACTGTCCCAGCTCGACGCCGCACAGGGGAACTCATGGATAAAGGCGATACGCAGGGGGTTGGCCGCCGAATAGACAGTCTTGCCCATAAAGAAGTTGAGCACGCCGGAGGTGGACTTGGCGGGCGACTCCTCCTCATCGACGCTCGGCGCTTCGACAAGATCGACCTTGTCCTCGTCGTTTTTGCCGGCAATGACCAGCTCGCGCCAAATCTTGCACAGGCGGTTTACGACGATATCCGTCGGCGTATCCAGCAGGCGGTCCTGGTTGTACACATTGAGGTAGACGAGCATGGCGTCGGCGGGCGTAATGTCCAGGTGGTCGCCGCCTGCGCGAAGGTAGGCGCGCTTAAAGAGCAGGAAGGTGTGGCGCAGGTAGTCGACCTTTTTCTGCGGCCATTTTTCGATAAGGTTCCGACCGAGCATCTTGGCGAGCGTCTCGTAGCTTCCCTCACGCGAGAACTCGATCTCGTATAGGGGGCAGACGCGCCAAAACGCGCAGAACTCGCCGTACAGGCGGCTTTCGACGGAATCCCATGTGCCGGGGTAGAGACGGGTGACCCTGGCCGAAACCGTTGGAGCGTCTAGGAATTTGAGGACACTGACGCGTTTGTTGCCTTCCTGGACATAGAACCGATGCATGAACTCGGTGACGATGATGGGATCGCGATAGCCCTCGGTTACCTGGATGTCGTAGAGGTTGGACCACTTGCGGGCGAACTCAGTGTTAAACGGCAGCAGGGGCATAAAGTTGCATGAAAAGGCGGACTGACGGCCTTTGGTGACTGTGCCGACGACCATTTCGAGCGGAATATCCCTTAGGCCGACATTCTCTCGCTGACCTAAGGGGAGCTGGGCAACGAGGCTGTCGAGGTCCGTAAGGTACGGGTGCTCGCTTTGGCTGATGGCGCGACGGCGTCCCTGCTCGCCGCGCTTGCGTGCTTGACGATAGGCCTCTTCCATGATGTTGCTCCCTTAGTCGTTTAAACAACTATATGAACCATGGTACCACGAATGAAAACCACCACAAAGGTGCCTGTCCCTTTTTGGCGGGTTAGGCGATGATGGGGGCGATGGCACGGATGCAGGCGTCGGCTGCCGTGAAAGTAGTGCTGTCGTCGCTGACGATAAAGATGATCTTTCCTTTGATGCCAAAGTCGCCGATTTCGCTAAAGAGTACGTAGGGCTCCTTGTCAAAGCCCGAGATGGGAAGCACGGCGGCCTTGGTGGCGCTGGTCAGCTCGTCTGCCAGCACGTCAAGGGAAGCCCACTTGGACGTGTCCTTTACGGCAACGGGCACGGCCACGCGCCCAAAGGGCATCAAATGCACGAGTGTGTTCTTGGAAATGTTGGAGTTGGGCACAATGATGGTCTGTCCACAGGCATCCTCAATCGTTGTATGGCGCCAAGTGATGTCTTGGACCACGCCGGATACGCCGCCGACCTCGATATTGTCGCCGGGCTTGATGATGCCCATAAAGGTCACCTGCATGCCGCCGATAAGGTTTGACAGCGTGTCCTGAAAGCCGAGCGAAATGGCGATGCCGCCGACGCCAAGAGCGGCAACGAGGGCGTTTGCGTTAATGCCAAAGCAGTTGTCGAGGATAAAGCTGCCGCCGATCATCCAGATGACGGCCCGCGCGATGTTGATGAAGATACTCGATGCCGGAAGCGGGTTATCGTCTCGGTTAAGCAGATGGTTCAGGGTCTTGGATACGACCTTGGCGGCGACGGCGGTGCCTATCGCCAAGATGACGGCCCAGATGATGTTGTGGACCCACCGTTGCTCAAAGAAATGAAGAATCGGCTCAAACAATTCCATGTAGGGAAAACCTCCTAATGATCGTCCAACCATGATACCCACCAAGAAGCCCGTCCGATCACATCGGACGGGCCGATAACTTGAGATGGGGCGGTCGCGGTGGCGTAAGCTGGGGCGCCGGCGAGCACGCCGGTAAGGAGTGCGGCGGTCAAGCAAGACGGGGAAGAGGTCTTTTCATGGCAGTTTCCTTAGTCCTTAGCCAGAATGTCTGGTTGAATATCGGATTATCGACATAATATGCGAAAACCGCCGCAAGGGCGCTTGTCCCTTAGCGGCGGTTTTGACGTTTGCGCAGATAAAACCTGCCAAAATAAACCTGTCCCTTTTTGGTAGGTTTAGCTTAGCAGCATGCGGTCGTTGGCGAGCTCGCCGCCCGAGACCTCCTCGAATTTCTGCAGCAGGTCGGCCACGGTGAGCGACTTCTTCTCATCGCCCGCCACGTCGTAGATCACATGGCCCTCGTGCATCATGATCAGACGGTTGCCCAGACGGATGGCGTCGTTCATGTTGTGCGTGACCATGAGCGTGGTCAGGTGGTTCTCGTCGACGATCTCCTCGGTCAGGTTGAGCACCTTAGAGGCCGTCTTGGGGTCGAGGGCCGCAGTGTGCTCGTCGAGCAGCAGCAGGCGCGGCCTGGTGAGCGTGGCCATCAGCAGGGTGAGTGCCTGGCGCTGGCCGCCCGAGAGCAGGCCGACCTTGGCGTTGAGACGCGTGTCCAGACCAAGGTCCAGGCGCTTGAGCAGCTCAACGTACTCATCTTTCTCGGCCTTGGTGACGCCCCACGAAAGGCCGCGACGCTGGCCGCGACGCTTGGCGAGGGCCAGGTTCTCGGCGATTTGCATGTCGGCAGCGGTACCGCGCATGGGGTCCTGAAACACGCGGCCCAGGTACTTGGCGCGCTGCGACTCGCTCAGGCGCGAGATGTCGGTGCCGTCGAGCTCAATAACGCCCGAATCGAGCGGGTACACGCCGGCGATCATGTTGAGCAGCGTGGACTTGCCGGCGCCATTGCCGCCGATCACGGTTACAAAGTCGCCGTCATTCAGGGTGAGGTCGACGCCGGTGAGCGCGCGCTTCTCGGTGACGGTGCCCTTGTTAAAGGTCTTCTTGACGTGCGAGAGCTTAAGCATCTGCCTCATCCCCCTTCGTGTAGGAGCTGCGGAGCTTATAGCGCTCCCAAACCACGGGCACGCACAGGGCCACGGCGACGATCACGGCGGAGAGCAACTTCATGTCGTTGGCGTCCATGCCCAACTGCAGCACGATGGCGCGGATAAGGAAGTACACCACGGAGCCAAAGACGGCGGAGGCAAGACGGACGCTAAACTGCGTGAGGCCGCCGGGCAGCAGACGGCCGAGCACCTCACCGATAACAATGGCGGCAAGACCGATAACGATGGCACCGGTGCCCATACCAATGTCGGCATACTTCTGGCTCTGGCAGATAAGCGCGCCCGAAAGGCCGATGAGGGCGTTGGAGAGCACGAGGGCGATCATCTTGGTGGAGTTGGTGTTGACGCCCAGAGCGCGGATCATGTACTCGTTGTTGCCGGTGGCGCGCAGCGCCGAGCCGATCTCGGTGCCAAAGAACCAATACAGGATGGCAACGATAGCCACGGCGAGCAGGATGCCCAAGATGATGGCAACGGTGGACTGCGGCAGACCGGTCATATTGCTGACGGCCGAGAACACGGTGCCCTTGGCAAGAATTGGCGTATTGGACTTGCCCATGATGCGCAGGTTGATGGACCACAGGCTGATCTGGGTGAGGATTCCGGCGAGGATCGCGGGAATCTCGAAGACGGTGGTCAAAATGCCCGTGACGGCACCCGCGATGGCGCCGGCGCACATACCGGCCAGCACGGCGAGCAGCGGGTCGACGTTGTTATTGACGATGAGCACAGCGCAGACGCAGCCGCCGAGGGCAAAGCTGCCGTCGCAGGTCATATCGGGAATGTCGAGCAGGCGGAACGTGATAAACACGCCAAGCACCATAATGCCCCAGAGGACGCCCTGCGAAACGGCGCCCTGCAATGCAATGAGCATGCTTCATACCTCCTAGGATAGGGTGGACACGTGATTCACCATAATAGCGGTAACAATGCATAGAAGAGCTGCGGACAGACGTTTTGTTTTACCTGAAACAAGCAGGGCGGACGCCGGTCTACAGCGCCCGCCCCTGTGGCTCAGATATTGAATAACGCAGCTAAAGCGCGAGCACGGGCTCTAGACGCATGCCGCGTATAGCATTACGCGTCCAGAGCGGAAAGGTCGATGCCCAGGGCTTCGGCCATCTCGTCGTTCTTGACGACGACCAGGTCCTTGCTCGAGAGGTGCTTGATAGGCATGTCTTCGGGCTTGGCCTCGCCCTTCAGAATCTTGACGGCCATCTCGCCCGCGGCGTAGCCCAGATCCTCGTAATTGATGGAGAGGGTGAACAGGCCGCCGGCCATGCACATGCCCTCCTCGCCAGTCACGAAGGGAAGCTTGTTCTCCTTGCAGATCTGGCCCACCTGCGAGGCGCCCGCGGCGATGGTGTTGTCGGTGGGGGAGTACAGCGCGTCGACCTTGCCCACGGCAGACTCGACGACGGACTGAATCTCGTTGGAGCTCGAGACGGTGAAATCGGTGTACTCGAGGCCCAGCTTGTCGAGCTCCTTCTTGGCGGCCTTGATCTGGACGTCGGAGTTGGACTCGGCGGTGCAGTAGAGCAGGCCGACCTTTTTAACGTCGGGCAGGACCTTCTGCATCATCTCGAGCTGCTCGGCGACCGGGGTGAGGTCGGAAGCGCCCGTGACGTTGGTGCCGGGCTTGTCGTTGTCCTGGACCAGGCCGGAGGCGGCGTAGTCGGTGATGGCGCAGCCCACGATGGGGATATCGGCCGTGGCGCCGGCGGCAGCCTGCGCGGCGGGCGTGGCGATGGCATAAATCAGGTTGACGTTGTCGCCCACAAACTTGTCGGCAATGGACTTACACGTGGACTGGTCGTTCTGGGCGTTCTTCTGGTCGATCTTGACCTTAAGGCCGCTCTCCTTGATGGCCTTGACAAAGCCGTCGTTGGCGGCATCGAGTGCGGAATGCTCGGTGAGTTGCAGAACGCCGATGGTGTAGTCGGAACCGGCGGCAGCAGAGCCGGAACCAGAGTTGCCGCCGCATCCGGCGAGCGGGGCGAGCGCGAGCAGGCCGGCGGAGACCAGAAGGCTCCTGCGACTGATGGTGATGTCCTTCATATCATTACCCCCAGTATAAAAATGGCTGGAAACACTGCACTGGGACAAAGTGCAAGTGGAACTATAGTAGCGCTGATGTCCATTTTTACAACAGCCTGGCGGGTTTTTAATACAGAATCGGATGGGCGGTACGGGTAGTCGAATGGGCGGCGGAGGGTCTTATGCGGCGGAGGAGGCGTCGTCCTCCTCGTCGAGGGCGGCGAAGAGCTTCTTGCCGTCGAGGAGACGTGTGGTGACGTTTCTCATGCGACCAATCTCTGCGGTGCGCAGCGTGTCATCGGCACCTCGGGCGTCATAGACCGTTCCCAGCAAATACGAGATGCCATCACGCTGCCTGATGGCAAAGGGGCGGAGTGTCATCCGTGCTACTTCGGTTTCGCCACGTGCCGTGACGCTCGAAATATCAAAACTCACCGTGGTTCCATGGTCGATGGCCTGCTCGACGAGCTCGCACGTGTCGATGCGCTTGATGGGCGTGCGTGTTGCCTTGGTAGCCTTGCTGCCTGCGCTCGGAACGGGTTCGGGTGTATCGAGGTAGCCGCGAACGTCGGCACTCGCCATGGCAACTAAGTGCTGCGCCATGCTCTTGCGGATAGCGATAGGCGTGGAGCGGTTGCGCATGACCATACCGTGGAGCCGGATGATCTCTTCATCGGTGAGCGGGCGGGTAAGAAGTTTGTAGCCCACGCCGCGTTTGTACTCAATTTCGTATCCGGCATGGCGAAGCGCGGAGATGGCGGTGTAGATGCTGCGCCGCGCCGCCGAGATGGGCATGCGGGCGGGGTCGTCGGGATGGGAGAGGCGCCGGATCAGCTCATCGGAAAGTATGGCCTTGTCTTCGCCGGTGTTTTCGCTCAAGAGCTGCAGGATGCGAACGGCGCGATAGGCTGCCATCGAGGCGGCGCCTCTCGTCGTGGTGTCGTAGGTTTCAACAGCGGCTTCGGTCATCGTGCCCACGTCCTTTCCGTTTTGGGTGGCGACGGTATGGAGCCTAGGACGCGGGGCTTTCCCAGGGGCGCAGGGCGCTCTGGGCGGTCGGTAGTCGTCGGCAAACGGCGGGTTGAGTTTTCAACAGCCCTACTCAACTGACCAAAAACTTGCCAAAAGCTTGACGGATGCTGTTGAAAAAAGCGTCTCTCGACCGATGTCGAGAGACGCTTGTGCGATGAGCGTTGGCGTGTGGCGACGCGAGCTAGCGTCCGACGATTAGAAGTCGGCGTTGCCCACGGTGCGCGGGTGCGGCAGGACGTCGCGGATGTTGCCCACGCCGGTCAGATACATGACCAAGCGCTCGAAGCCCAGACCGTAGCCGGCGTGCTTGCAGGAACCGTAGCGGCGCAGGTCAAGGTAGTACTTGTACTGCTCGGGATTCATGCCCAGGTCCTTGATGCGGGCCTCGAGCAGATCCAGGCGCTCCTCGCGCTGGGAGCCGCCGATAATCTCGCCGATACCGGGAACCAGGCAGTCGGCGGCGGCGACGGTCTTGCCGTCCTCGTTCATGCGCATGTAGAATGCCTTGATCTCAGCCGGGTAGTCGGTCACGAAGGTCGGGCGCTTAAAGTGCTCCTCGGTCAGGAAGCGTTCGTGCTCGGTTTGCAGGTCGATGCCCCAGCTCACGGGGTAGTCGAACTTGTGGCCGTCGGCGACTGCCTGCTCCAGGATCTCGACGGCCTCGGTGTAGGTAACGCGGGCAAAGTCGGAGTTGGCGACATGGTCCAGGCGCTCGAGCAGACCCTTGTCCACAAACTTGTTGAGCATATTGAGCTCGTCGGGGCAGGTGGCCATAACGTCCTTAAGGACGTACTTGAGCATGGCCTCGGCGTTGTCCATGTAGTCGTTAAGGTCGGCAAAGGCCATCTCGGGCTCGATCATCCAAAACTCGGCGGCGTGGCGCGTGGTGTTGGAGTTCTCGGCACGGAAGGTGGGGCCAAAGGTGTACACGTCGCCAAAGGCCATGGCAAAGTTCTCGGCATTGAGCTGGCCGGACACGGTGAGGCTTGCATGCTTGCCAAAGAAGTCCTGGCTCCAGTCGACCTCGCCGGACTCGGTGAGGGGCGGATTTTTGGGGTCGAGCGTGGTCACGCGGAACATCTCGCCGGCGCCCTCGCAGTCACTCGTGGTGATGATGGGGGTGTTGACGTAGACAAAGCCCTGCTCCTGGAAGAAGCGGTGGATGGCGGCAGCCGCGACAGAGCGGATGCGGAACACGGCGCGGAACAGGTTGGTGCGCGGACGCAGGTGCTGCTGGGTGCGCAGGAACTCGACGGTTGCGCGCTTCTTCTGCAGCGGGTAATCCGGGGCGCTGACGCCCTCGACCTCGATGGAGGTGGCAGAAAGCTCGAAAGGCTGGGGCGCATCGGGGGTCAGCTTGACGGTGCCGGTGCAAATGAGTGCGGCCGAGACGTTTTGGTGGGCGATCTCGTCGTAGTTGTCGAGTGCCTCGCGGTTCATGACGACCTGCAGGTCGCGGAAGCAGCTGCCGTCGTTGAGCGTAACAAAGCCAAAGTTCTTCATGTCGCGGACGGACTTGACCCAGCCGGCGACGGTGACGGTCTGGCCGCCGAGCGACTCGGCATCGGCATAGAGCTGCGCGATTTTGGTGCGGTTCACGTATCCTCCCATAACGGTTGAATGATAGTTATCCATACAGTTCGATATTCTAGCAGCTCGGCTCATTTGGGCTATACAGATAAGGCATTGGCGGGATGGTTTTTCAAACGAAAAGCGCCCGCGGCCAAATGGTCGCGGGCGCTTGACGAGGTGCCTTTTGGCTGTGTGGCGCGGGGCCTGGCTACTTGGTCTTGGCTACCAGCAGCGGGTCGCCCAGCTTGACGAGCGGGTTGCCGCCGATAAGCGTTCCAGACTCGCCGACATGGTCGATGCTCTTAAGGCGATCGAGCTCGGAGACGATGACGGTCACGATGTCCTCGTGACCAGCGGCCTTAATGGCCTCGCGGTCGAAGCTGATGAGCGGCTGGCCTGCCTTGACCACATCGCCCATCTCGACAAAGCGGGCAAAACCCTTGCCGTTCATTTCCACGGTGCCCAGGCCGACATGGATAAACACGCGCAGGCCGTCCTCGGTGATCATGCCAATGGAGTGGTTGGTGACGGTGGTGGCACCGATGCGGCCGTTGGCGGGCGCATAGATGGTGCCGGTAATGGGCTCGATGCCATAGCCCTGGCCAAGCATGCCCGAGGCGATCGTCTCGTCGGGAACCTCGTCCAGGTTGACGAGCACGCCGTTGACGGGGGCATAGATGACGCCTTCGCGGGTGGCGAAGCTTGCTGCGGGCGGAACGGACGCCTCGCCGGTCGAGGTGAAGGTGGACTTAAGCGAATCGAGCAGACCCATAGTTGCCTCCAACTTAAATAGGCGCATATCGCGCGTTTGGTTTGCCGGAAACGTTTCGCATGTGTTTCGCGGCTTGGTCAACGCCCCTATTTTACGCTGCTCAACGATACCTCTGAACTGGGATTATGTGATATATCAGTTGAAGGGAAACTTATTGTCGGAGTGTTTCTGCGCCACGGGTTCAAGTGGGGTACGCTTGAAGGCGAAAAACAAGGGCACATAATTTGCGCGAAGGGAGCACATATGATTGTCGAGAACCATGCCCTGTGGGGCGAGGAGCCGACCGAGGAATATCCGGCGACGTTTACGTATTTGGGTGCCGAGCCGCTGCCCGATAAACCGAATGGTCGCCGCCCTGTCGTGATTATCTGTGGCGGAGGTGCGTTTACGCATATCGCTCCGCATGAGCAGGATCCCGTGGCGTTTGCGTTTTTGGATCACGGCTACCAGGCCTTTGTGCTCAACTATGTCACGAGTTCTACGGGTGACGTGAGCTTTCCGCACCCCCAGGCAGATCTTGCCAAGATGGTCGCCACGGTGCGCGCCAACGCCGACGAGTGGCATGTCGATCCTAAGCGCGTGTGCGTCGTGGGATTCTCGGCGGGCGGTATGATCTGCGCCTCGCTGGCAACACAGTGGAAGACCGGCCCCTTCGCGGCACTTGCCGGGGCGCGTCCGGACGACATTCGTCCCGATGCCGTGGTGCTGGGCTATCCATTGCTCGACTTTGCCTATGTGCGCGACATGCAGACGCGCGATCCGCGCATTGACTTGCGCGTGCCCAAGACGGGCGGCAAGACGGGGCGCGATCTGCTCAACGACTACCTGTCGATGGTGACGGGCGGCGAGGCAACTGACGAGCATTTGGCCGATATCTGCCCCACCACACATGTTTCGCGTCAGATGCCGCCGACCTTTGTGTGGGGCGTGTCCGACGACAAGACGGCGCCGATCGCGCAGGTCTATCCGTTTGCGCAGCGCATGGCCGAGGAGGGCGTCGCATGCGAGATGCACGTCTTTGACCAGGGCGGCCACGGCCTTTCGCTCGGCAACGCCAACACCGCGGTCGACAACGAGGACAAGCAGGTGGCGGTCCGTCCTTGGATTCGCCTAGCCTTCCGCTTCCTGGAGCGTCACGGTTTCTAGTTACGCGGTTTTACCAAACGCCGTAACCACTTGACGCTGCAAGCCCGCCAGAGCGGCAATCTGTCGATTGAACATCGGTGTGTGTTCGCGCTATCATGCGTGGTTAAATGGTTAGCCATGGCAAACGGTTAGCCAAGATAAACAAAATGCAACGCCCTGTGGGCGCCGGGGGAGGAACGCGGACGTGAGACTCGATACACTCGAGATTGGAAAGGATGCCGTTGTCGCATCGGTGACATCGGACGATCAGGCACTCCGACAGCATATTTTGGACATGGGCCTAACGCCGGGCACCGAAGTCACCATGATGAAGTACGCCCCTATGGGCGACCCGCTCGAGATTCGCCTGCGTGGCTACGAGTTGACGCTGCGCAAGGACGATGCCGCTCGCATCGAGCTCGTGGGCATTCACGACACCGATACGGGTCCGCGCGCTAACGCTGCAATCGGCACGACGGAGCATCCGGCCCTGGGCGAGGGGACGTATTCGCCCCGCGCGGCAAAGACGGCCGTGCCCGAGGGCGCACCGCTGCATTTTGCCCTCGCCGGCAACCAAAACTGCGGCAAGACCACGCTGTTCAACCAGCTGACGGGCTCCAACCAGCATGTCGGTAACTTTCCTGGCGTGACGGTCGACCGCAAAGATGGCACCATCCGCAACCACCCCGAGGCAAGCGTTACCGACCTGCCCGGCATTTATTCTCTGTCGCCGTACACGGGCGAGGAGATCGTAAGCCGCCAGTTTATCCTGGATGAGCACCCCGACGCCATCATCGATATCATCGACGCCACCAACATCGAGCGTAACCTTTACCTGACGCTGCAGCTTATGGAGCTCGATCGACCCATGGTCATCGCGCTCAACATGATGGACGAGGTGACGGCCAACGGCGGCGCCGTGGACGTCAACCTGCTCGAGAGCCTGCTGGGCGTGCCTGTTGTTCCCATTAGTGCTGCCCGCAACGAGGGTATTGGCGAGTTGGTGGATCATGCCTTGCACGTGGCGCGGTTCCGCGAGCGTCCCGGTCGCCTGGACTTCTGCGCGCCCGATGGTCCGGACGGCGGCGCGCTGCATCGCTGCATTCACGGCATCGCCAACCTTATCGAGGACCATGCCGCGACGGCGCACATTCCCGTGCGTTTTGCGGCGACCAAGCTGGTTGAGGGCGACGAGCTGGTGACCGAGGCGCTTCACCTGGACCGCAACGAGCTCGACGCCATCGAGCACATCATTAGCCAAATGGAGGGCGAGGCCGGCACCGACCGTCTATCTGCGCTGGCTGACATGCGCTTCGGCTTTATCGGCGACGTGTGCGGGCGTTGCGTCGTCAAGCCGCACGAGAGCCGCGAGCACGTGCGCTCCGTCAAGATTGACCGCATCCTGACGGGTCGTTACACGGCCATTCCGGCGTTCCTGGTGATCATGGGTCTCGTCTTTTGGCTGACGTTTGGCGTGATCGGCGCGGCGTTGCAGGGACTTATGGAGGACGGCATCGCTGCCATCATCGCCTCGGCCGATGCGGGTCTCAAGGCGTTCGGCACCAACGACGTAGTGCGCTCGCTGGCTGTCGACGGCGTGCTTACGGGTGTGGGTAGTGTACTGACCTTCCTGCCGATTATCGTCGTGCTCTTCTTGTTCCTCTCCATTCTGGAAGACTCGGGCTACATGGCGCGCGTGGCCTTTGTCATGGATAAGGTGCTGCGTCGTTTTGGCCTGTCGGGCCGCAGCTTTGTACCCATGCTCGTCGGGTTTGGCTGCACCGTGCCGGCTATCATGTCGACCCGTACGCTCCCATCCGAGCACGACCGCAAGATGACGGTCATGCTCACGCCGTTCATGAGCTGCTCGGCCAAGTTGCCGGTCTATGGTCTGCTGTGCGGGGCGTTTTTCCCACAGGCGACGGTTCCCGCCATGGTCTCGCTCTATCTGATCGGCATTGCGGTTGGCTGTATCGCGGCTTTGGTACTCAACCGCACGGCATTTAAGGGCGACCCGGTGCCGTTTATCATGGAGCTGCCCAATTACCGCCTGCCGAGCGTCAAGACGACGGTGATGCTGGCATGGGATAAGGCCAAAGACTTTATTACCAAGGCCTTTACCATTATCTTTGCCGCTACCGTGGTCATCTGGTTCCTTCAGACGTTCGACATCCGCTTTAATGTGGTCGCCGATCAGTCGCAGAGTCTGCTTGCCGGTCTGGGTAGCATCATCGCGCCGGTGTTGACCCCGCTCGGTTTTGGCGACTGGCGCGCCTCGACGGCGCTCGTCACGGGACTCATCGCCAAGGAGAGCGTCATCTCGACGCTCACGGTGCTTTTGGGCGCGACCTCGCCCGCGGCACTGTCGACCATGTTTTCGCCGTTCACTGCCTATGTGTTCCTGGTCTTTACGCTGCTGTACCCGCCCTGTGTGGCAGCCATCGGCGCCGTCAAGAGCGAGCTGGGCGCGCGCTACGCCGTTGCCGTGTTCGCGTTTCAAGTGACGGTCGCCTGGATCGTGGCGTTTGTCGTGCATTCGGCGGGCATGTTGCTGGGGTTGGCTTAGTTATGAATTGACGGCGCAACCTCTGTGTATCGAATTGTTTTCGGCCCCGCATCTGTTGCTGACGGATGCGGGGCCGTTGCTATATAATCGCCTCCGCTCAAAATGATTGGAGACGTTATATATGAGTCAGGCAAGGCAAGACGGCATCACGCTCAGGCAGTGGCTCCCGCTCGTCGGGCTCACCTGCTGTGCGTTCGTGTTCAACACGTCGGAGTTTATGCCCATCGGCCTTTTGACTGATATCGCCGCGTCGTTCTCGCTCACCGAGGCCCAGGCGGGCATCATGATCTCGGTCTATGCCTGGGGCGTCATGCTGCTGTCGTTGCCGCTCATGGTGTTCGCTTCGCGTTTCGAGTTCAAGCGGATGCTGCTGGGCGTGCTCGCCGTGTTCTCGCTGGGCCAGTTCCTGTCCGCCTTGGCACCGACCTATCCCATCTTAGTCTGCGCGCGCCTGGTGGTTGCCTGCGCGCACGCCGTGTTCTGGTCGGTCGCCTCGATCATGGCGTCGCGCCTGGTTGACACACGCCACGGGGCGCTCGCTATCAGCATGATCGCCACGGGCTCTTCCATCGCACAGATCTTTGGCCTGCCGCTCGGTCGCGCCATTGGCTTGGCCGTGGGCTGGCGCATGACGTTTGCCGTGGTCGGAGCGCTGTCTGCTGTCGCGGTCGTCTACCAGGCCACGGTGTTCCCTGCCATGCCAGCGGGCGAGCGTTTTACGCTCAAGCAGCTGCCCGAGCTGCTCAAGAACCCGTTCCTCATCGCGCTCTACGCAGTCACGGTCTTCATGGCGACCGGCTATTACGCAAGCTACAGCTATATCGAGCCCTTCCTGGCGCAGGTCGCGCACGTCGATGCGGGCGCCATTACCATGACGTTGACGGCGTTTGGCTGCTCTGGTTTGCTCGGAAGCTGGCTGTTTGGCCGCCTGTTCGATGGGCATCGCTTCCCGTTCTTGGCTATCACGCTCTCCGGCGTGCCGGTGGCTCTGCTGCTCATGGGTCCGGCCGCATCGTCACTCGCTGCGGTTCTCGCTGTGTGCGCACTGTGGGGTTGCTGCGCCACGGCCTTTAACGTGGCGTTTCAGGCCGAGCTCATCAAGCACACGCCGGCAGATTCGTCGGCCGTCGCCATGTCGATCTTCTCGGGCCTGTTCAACCTCGGTATCGGCACGGGTACCGCGATCGGCGGAGCCGTGGTTTCGGGTCCCGGTATCGCCTGGATCGGCTTTGTGGGCGGGGCGATTGCCGTCGTGGGCGTTATCCTCGCCATCACGGTGATGTTCCCAGCCATCCGCCGCGCCAAGCCCGTCGCCTAGCCACGTCCCCTCATCAGTTGCGGTGGAATAGTTCCTGTTTAAGGCCTTTGAAGGCCCAAGCAGGAACTATTCCACCGCAACTTATTTTGGGGGAGGGGATACAAGCTGGGCATACAATGGATGTCGTTGTGTTGAGCTTACCGGGAGGTTGCTATGTGGGCATACGAGACGACGTTCTATCAGATCTATCCGCTGGGCTTTTGCGGGGCTCCGCGCGAAAACGCCGCGCCCGTTGCCGAGGATGAGCTCGCCCAGGTTGCCAACGCCGCGCCCAACCCCGATGCTCCTATCATGAAGGTCGCCCAATGGGCCGACTACATGCAGGAACTCGGCGTTGGCGCTGTGCTCATCAACCCACCGCTCGAATCTGATAGCCACGGCTACGATACACGCAGCCTGCGCCATATCGACCGTCGCCTGGGTGGGGACGCCGACTTTGCCGCCGTATGCGACACGCTGCATGCCCATGGCATCCGCGTGGTGCTCGATGCCGTCTTCAACCACGTCGGCCGCGGTTTTTGGGCCTTCCGCGATGTGCAGGAGCGCAAGTGGGACTCGCCGTACAAGGACTGGTTCCACATTAGCTTTGACGGCGATTCCTGCTATGGCGATGGCTTTTGGTACGAGGGCTGGGAAGGCCATTTTGAGCTTGTGAAGCTCAACCTGCAAAATCCCGCTGTGGTCGATTACCTGCTCGAGTCCGTGCGCCGCTGGGCCGAGGTCTTTGGCGTCGACGGCCTGCGCCTGGACGTTGCCTATATGCTCGACCGCGACTTTATGCGCCGCCTGCACGTCTTTACCCGTGAGCTCAAGCCCGACTTTGTGCTGATCGGCGAGACGCTCCACGGCGACTACAACCAAATCGTCAACGACGAGATGCTCGACTCGTGCACTAATTACGAGTGCTACAAGGGCCTGTATTCCAGCTTTAACTCGGTCAACATGTTCGAGATCGCCCATTCGTTGCACCGTCAGTTTGGCGGCGACCCTTGGTGCATCTACCGCGGCAAACATCTGCTTTCGTTTGTCGACAACCACGATGTGCCGCGCCTGGCAAGTATCCTCACCGACAAATCCTGCCTGCGTCCCGCCTACGGCATGCTCTTTGGTATGCCGGGCATTCCGTGCGTCTACTATGGCAGCGAGTGGGGGATTCCTGGCGAAAAGGGCGACCCCGATGGTGACTGGGCTCTGCGACCTGCGCTCGATGAGCCTGCGCCCAACGAGCTGACGGCGTTCATCACGCAGCTCGCACACCTTCGTTCGGCCGACGACGCGGCGGCCCGTGCTCTCAACTACGGTACCTATCGCAACGTGGTGATCCAGAACAAGCAGCTGCTGTTCGAGCGCGCCTGCGACGACGCGACGGTGCTCGTGGCGGTGAACGCCGTGGGCGAGCCTTACACCTTTGGCGCCGGCGAACTCAACGGCTCCTTCGTCGACTTGCTTGCCGACGATGCTCCCACGGTCGAGCTGACGGGCACCCTTGAACTTGCACCCTACGAGGTGCGCTATCTGTTGAGAGCCTAGCCCATGGCCGTGTCTGACGAGGACTATCAACATATTGAGCATGGGTTTGAGCCTGTGTTCGACCAGCGCTCGCGCGTTTTGGTGCTGGGGTCGTTTCCCTCGGTGCTCTCGCGTGCCAATGCCTTCTACTATGGCAATCCGCAGAACCGCTTTTGGCGTGTGATGGCCGCGTGCCTCGGTGTATCCGTGCCGTCCAACGAGGGCGATCCTTTGGCAAACGGTGAGCCCGCGACGCTCGATGCCTCCATTGCCGCCAAGCGGGCCATGCTGCTGAACGGCGGCGTGGCCCTGTGGGATGTGATCGAGAGCTGCGACATTAAGGGCTCGAGCGACGCCAGCATCAAAAACGTCGTTCCGGCACATATTGAGCGCATTACGGGCAATGCGCCTATTGAGCTGGTGGTGTGTAACGGAGGTACGGCGGGGCGCCTCTATAAGCGCTATCTAAAGGAGCGGACAGGCCTGCCCGCTGTCGTATTGCCGTCAACTAGTCCCGCTAACGCGGCTTGGCGTCTGGAACGTCTTGTTGAGCGTTGGCGCGAAGCCGTTGACTGGATCGCACGGTAGTCTAGATCCTTGATTGAGCATGGGTGCCGAGGCGTTTCATGATGGCATGCCAGATCGGTGTGGGCAGCGCGGGCCTGGCGCGCACCATGCCGTCGGCATCGACGCTACCGGCATTGCCGCCGCCAAGTCGCTGTGCATGCTCGACGGAGCAGCCCATGCGCACAGCGCCCACAAGCTTATCCATCGCTTCCGAAAATGGTCGGCGCAAGAGGCCCATGCGTGGGGAATGGCGAAGCGCCGCAATGCCGCTGCCAGCGCAAATGGCAACGCCGCCACACCACAATTGGTCATGGCGCTCACATGCCTTGTGCAGGCGAACGGCGGCCCCACGCGCCTGCTCAGTGCTCTCTTGTGCGGCTTGGATCACGGCATAGACACGCGTTCCCGTACTGCCAAAGCGCTCAAGCGCCTGCTCGATAGCAGTCAACGTCTCATCGTCAGCCATATCTTCAATGGCCAGCACGATGCCATCGGCAACGCCGTCGGCATTATCCGCCTTCAAGTCAACCGGGTGGGGGAGTACGGTGCCGGAAAACCGGGCATAGGCGGCGATGGCATCCTGCAGGTCCCAGAGCAAAAAATCAAGATCGGCGCTATTGGGAATACTGATATACGCAATGGTTTGCAGTGTCTTTGGTACGTCGCCACGCGCGGTCGTCTCCATGCCATCTCCTTTCCGGCTCGTTTCCGTTTAGGTTACACCGTCTGGCGGCGCCCCGCCGCGCTATCCTAGTGCAACCCTTACGAAAGGAACGCCATGCGTCTGCCCATGAATACCTCGCTTGCCACGCTCAAGCCCTCCGGCATCCGCCGGATTAACGCGCTCGCCGCCCAGCACCCGGGGTGCATCGCGCTTGCGCTTGGCGAGCCCGATTTTCCCACGCCCGATGTGATTAGCGCCGAGGTGACCGCCGCACTGGACCGCGGTGACACGCACTATCCGCCCAACAACGGTCGCCCCGCCCTGCGTGATGCACTGTCCAAATATATGGATGACGCGGGCCTGGCGTTTTCCGCCGATGAGGTCATCCTGACCGACGGTGCGACCGAGGCACTGTCGGCAACATTCATGGCTATGCTCAACCCCGGCGACGAGGTCATTATCCCCACGCCGGCCTTTGGCCTGTACGAGAGCATCGTCGTGGCCAACCACGCCAAAGCAGTCTTTTTGGATACGGAGCCTGCGCAATTTCAGATTGACGAGGATGCGCTTCGTGCTTGCGTGACGCCGGCGACCAAGGCCATCGTCATCTGCTCGCCCAACAATCCTACGGGCTGTATCCTCAACGCGGCTTCGCTTGACGCCGTGGCGCACGTGGCGGAGCAGACGGGCATCTACGTGGTCTGCGACGACGTATACAACCGCCTGGTTTATGTGGATGGCTACGAGCGCTTTGCCCAGCATCACCCGGAGCTTCGCGATCAGACGGTCGTCATCGAGAGCTTCTCCAAGCCCTGGGCCATGACCGGCTGGCGCCTGGGCTGGCTCGCAGCAGCGGCACCCGTCATCGCCGAGATCGCAAAAGCTCACCAATACCTAGTATCGAGCGCCGTCTCCTTCGAGATGGACGCCGCGGCCCGAGCCCTGACCGTCGACCCAACCCCCATGCTCAAAGTCTACCGAGCCCGTCGCGAACGCGTGCTCGCAGCTTTAGACGCCATGGGCCTCGACGTAGTAGAGCCCGCAGGAGCCTTCTACACTTTCCCGAGCATCAAAAAGTTCGGCCTAACCAGCGAGGGCTTCTGCATCAAAGCCATCAAAGAGGCCAACGTAGCCCTAGTCCCGGGCGACTGTTTCGGCACCGAAGGCCACATCCGCCTCAGCTACTGCGTCTCCGACGAAAACCTGGACGAAGGCCTAAATCGCCTGTCCACCTTCATTTCAACCTTATAGCCCAACGGGACGCAACACATCAGCCCACCGACATAAGGGTTATGCGTGGGGCGCGCCGGCCAACGGACACGAGGATTCGCAGCAAAGGCAACGTAGCTCCGGCCGGGAGGGGCAGGGCGAGTTTTCCGTAGATTCCGCACGAGCCGAAGGCCACTTAATGTGGCCTTCGTGCGAGCCCAGGACTTGATCGAGCGGAAAATTCGCCCTGCCCCTCCCGGTCGGAGCGTATGCAGGGTTTGTGTACGAATCCTCGCGCCCGTTGACCGACGCCGGGGTCCCCGCCATAATACTTTCGGTTCACGCACGAATCCGCTGCCAGAGACAGCCGGCGCAAACGGGTCTTACCCGCGAGCTTAATGGGACTTCCCGCCAGCCGAGGTGGTCGAGTAGATATGTCTTCTCGCCCCCGTCGCTCATGCAGCGCGGGGGCTTTCTTTTTGGACATGCCCCCGTCACGTCCTTGTGGCGGACCGTGCCCGGAAAGAATTCGAGGAGGTGTAATTCATGCCCCAGCAGTACAAAATCGACAAGGTTGCAGAGATCGAGTCCCGTATCGCCGAGAACGCCGGTCTGTTCGTCGTCAACTACAACGGTCTGACGGTTAAGCAGGCTCAGGAGCTGCGTCATCAGCTTCGCGAGTGCGGTGCCGAGATGAAGGTCTACAAGAACAACCTGGTCAAGATCGCTCTCAAGAACCAGGAGCAGCCCGAGCTCGACGAGATTCTCGCCGGCCCCGTCGCTTATGTGTTCTACGAGTCCGAGCCGGTCGAGGCCGCTAAGGCCCTTAAGGACTTCTCCGCTAAGTCCAAGGGCGTCCTTGAGATCAAGGGCGGTATCTCCGACGGCAAGGCCGTTTCCGCTGATGATGTTAAGGCTATCGCCGAGCTGCCCACCAAGGATCAGCTTCTCGGCCAGATCGCCGGTCTCATCTCCGGTTTCGCTCGCGACATCGCTGTCTGCGTCAACGGCGTTTCCTCTGGTCTCGCTCGTTCGATTCAGCAGGTCTCCGAGCAGAAGGCAGCCTAGTCGCTGTTTTCACCCGCGGCGGCAACGCCGCACCCCTGGCGCATTCGCGCCGTGTTTTAACTGATCTCCGTGCATTCGCACGGAAACCGAAAGGACTTAGAAATGGCTAAGCTTACCACCGATGAGATCATCGATGCTCTTAAGGAAATGACCCTTCTCGAGGCTTCCGAGCTCGTTAAGGCTATCGAGGACACCTTCGGCGTTTCCGCCGCTGCTCCTGCCGCTGTTGTCGCCGCTCCCGCTGCTGGCGCTGCTGAGGCCGAGGAGAAGACCGAGTTTGACGTCGTGCTCGAGGGCTTCGGCGACAACAAGATCCAGGTCATCAAGGCCGTCCGTGAGCTCACCAACCTTGGCCTGAAGGAGGCCAAGGAGGTCGTCGAGGGCGCTCCCAAGGCTGTTCTCGAGGGTGCCAAGAAGGAGGACGCCGAGGCTGCCAAGGAGAAGCTCGAGGCTGCTGGCGCTGCTGTCACCCTCAAGTAATCAGGCTTTCTCGCCAGATTTCTTTGCAGACGGGGTTCGCATTGCGAGCCCCGTCTTTTTTGTTTTTCGGTCCCTCGAGATCGGTTGCTTAAACTGCCATGTTCTGTGATTTGCGTCGTATCGGGTGTCCTGCCGTTGGGCAATAAAATTGCACCATTCGAGCAATAATTTGCGTTGACCTGCTGAAGAATTGTCTCTGCCTTGTAGCGACATATAGTTCCAGCGGTAAGATGCTTAAGTATCGCAATTTGGTCTGCGGCTGTGTGCCGCACGCATGGGGCGCTTTTGCGCCTGCGAAAGGATCTTTGAATAACATGAAGGCAATCATCCCCGCCGCCGGTCTTGGCACGCGTTTTCTGCCTGGCACCAAGTGCACGCCCAAAGAGATGCTGCCGGTGCTCGACAAGCCCGTCATTCAGTACGTCGTCGAGGAGGCGCTCGACCCCGAGGAAGTCGACGACGCCATCATCGTTACTTCTCCCGGCAAGCCCGAGCTGCTGAACTACTTCCAGCCCGATCGCTCGCTCGAGAACCTGCTGCGCGAGCGCGGCAAGAACGCCTATGCCGATGCCGTCGCCCACGCTGGCGGTATGCCGGTCGACTTCCGCTATCAGTACGAGCCCAAGGGCCTCGGCCATGCTATCCGCTCTGCTGCCGACGCCGTGGCAGGGGAGAACTTCCTGGTTCTTCTGGGCGACTACGTTGTGCCTAACCGCGACATCTGCGACAAGATGCTCGCCGTTTCCAAGGAGCACGGTGGCGCTTCGGTTATCGCCGTCGCTGCTTGCTCGCCCGAGGAAGTCAGCCGCTACGGCGTTATCGCCGGTGAGCGCGTCGGTTCGCTCGAGGGCGCCGAGGACGTTGCCGATGTAGAGCCGGGCGCTGTCTGGCGTATCGGCGGTCTGGTCGAGAAGCCCGCTCCCGAGGCGGCTCCGTCCAACCTGTACATTGTCGGCCGTTATCTGCTGAGCCCGCTGGTCATGGACCTGCTCGCTGATCAGCAGGCCGGCAAGGGCGGCGAGATTCAGCTCACCGACGCCATGGCCCGCTCGCTCGATCGCGAGGCTATGTACGCTGTCGTTATCGACCCGCTGTCGGGCTACGACACCGGCACCCCGTCTGGCTGGATGGCCACCAACGCCCTCATGGCCGCAAGCGATCCTCGCTTTGCCAGCGCCTTCTGGGACGCCATCGACGAGCGCGGCGGATTGATGCGCAAGTAAGCCTTCGGGCATCGACATTTACGGGCGCGGACCTCGGTTCGCGCCCGTTTTTTATAAGAGCTGCGATTGCCGGCTCTCTGTTCACAGAAAATATATGAACAGATGTTCGATACATATACATCTACCTGCGTGTTTTCTGTCGAAAAACTTTGCTACTCCAAAAACTCAATCGCGTCAAGGCTTTTCTTGCCCAACGGTCGGTACCTGATAAACTATTAGGTTGCGATAACTGGCGAAGCTATGCCTCGCCAACCCACCGAGCATTTCCGTGAAGGAGGAAAAACCTGGTGACCTACGCATACACTGCCACTGAGCGCAAGCGCGTCAGCTTCGGGAAAATCCCGGAGGCCATGGAGCTCCCCAACCTTATCTCTGTTCAAAGGGAATCCTTTGAGCGTTTTAAGGACGAGGGCCTTCGTGAGGCGTTCAAGGAATCCAGCCCCATCCAGAGCCAGAACCATGTTCTCGAGGTTACCTTCGGCGAGCATCAGTTCGGCGACCCTGCGCACACCGTCGAGGAGTGCCGCGAGAAGGACATGACCTATCAGGCCCCGCTCCTGACCGACGTCCGTCTCACCAACAAGGAGACCGGCGAGATCAAGGAGCAGCTCGTCTTTATGGGCGACTTCCCCATGATGACCGATCAGGGCACCTTCATCATCAACGGTACCGAGCGTATCGTCGTCTCGCAGCTCGTCCGTTCCCCGGGTGTGTACTACAGCTCCGAGATGGATTCGGGCAAGCAGATCTACAAGGCCCAGATCATCCCGTCCCGCGGTGCCTGGCTTGAGTTTGAGGTCGACAAGCGCGACCAGCTCATGGTCTCCATCGACCGTAAGCGTAAGCAGAGCGCCACGATGTTCCTGCGCGCCCTTGGCATCGCCGTCACCAACGACGACATCATCGAGCTGCTCGGCAACTCCGATGTGATTAAGCGCACCCTGGAGCGCGATACCGCTCTCACCCGCGAGGATGCCCTTATCGAGATCTACCGTCGCCTGCGCCCGGGCGAGCCTCCCACCGTGGACGCTTCCCGCAGCCTGCTCGAGGGCCTGCTCTTTAACCCGCAGCGCTACGATCTGGCCCGCGTCGGCCGTTACAAGGTCAACAAGAAGCTCAACCTCACCACCGAGGAAGAGGTCACGGTGCTCACCGACGAGGATATCGTCGCGACGCTGCGCTACCTGCTGTCCCTCGCTGCCGGCGAGCAGGGCTTCAAGGTCGACGACATCGACCACTTTGGCAACCGCCGCATCCGCACCGTCGGCGAGCTCGTCGCCAACCAGTTCCGTATCGGCATGAGCCGTATGGAGCGCGTCGTCCGTGAGCGCATGAGCTCCCAGGACATCGACGAGATCACCCCGCAGTCGCTCATCAACATCCGCCCGATCGTGGCCTCCATCAAGGAGTTCTTCGGTTCCTCGCAGCTCTCGCAGTTCATGGACCAGGCGAACCCCCTGACCGGTCTGACCCACAAGCGCCGTCTGTCCGCACTCGGCCCTGGCGGTCTTGCCGGCCACAAGTCCGGCTCCAGCCGCCGCACCAACGTGCCGACGGCCGTCCGCGACGTTCACAACTCGCACTACAGCCGCATGTGCCCGATCGAGACCCCCGAAGGCCCCAACATCGGCCTGATCGGCTCGCTCGCCCTCTACGCCCGCGTCAACGAGTACGGCTTCATCGAGGCTCCGTTCCGCCGCGTCGAGAACGGCGTTGCCACCGACCAGATCGACTGGATGACCGCTGACGAGGAAGAGAAGCACGTCATCGCGCCGGCCAACACGCCGCTCGATCCCAAGACCAACGAGTTCATCACGACCGATGCCGAGGGCAAGATCGTCCGTCCGCATACCGTGATCGCCCGTACCCGCGACTTCGACGGCTCCTTCGGCGCTCCCGCCGACGTGCCTGTCGAGGACGTCGACTACATGGACGTCTCGCCGCGTCAGATGCTCTCCGTCGCAGCCACGCTGATTCCGTTCCTCGAGCACGACGACGCCAAGCGTACGCTCATGGGCGCCAACATGCAGCGTCAGGCCGTGCCGCTGGTTCACCCCGCCGCTCCCTATGTCGGTACCGGCATGGAGCGTCGCGCCGCCCTGGACTCTGGCGAGGTTACCCTGGCCAAGAACGCCGGCGAAGTCATCTATGCCGACGCCTCCAAGATTATCGTCAAGCACGCCGGCGGCATGGACGAGTATCACCTGGCCAAGTACCAGCGCTCCAACCAGTCCACCTGCATTAACCACCGTCCGCTCGTGCGCGTCGGTGACACCGTTGAGCAGGGCGAGCCTCTGGCCGACGGTCCTTCGACCGATCATGGCGAGCTCGCACTGGGCCAGAACCTCACCGTGGCATACATGCCGTGGGAAGGCTTCAACTACGAGGACGGTATCGTCGTGTCCGAGCGCCTGGTGGCCGAGGACCTGCTGACGACCATCAATATCACCCGTCACGAGATCGACGCCCGCGACACCAAGCTCGGCCCCGAGGAGATCACTCGCGAGATCCCGAACCTCTCCGAGGACATGCTTGCCAACCTCGACGAGGACGGCATCATCCGCATCGGCGCCGAGGTCGGTCCTGGCGACATCCTGGTCGGCAAGGTCACGCCTAAGGGCGAGAGCGCTCTGACCGCCGAGGAGCGCCTGCTGCGCGCCATCTTCGGTGCCAAGGCTCACGATGTTCGCGACACCTCCCTTAAGATGCCTCACGGCGCTTATGGCCGCGTCATCGACGTCGTCCGCTTTAGCCGCGAGAACGGCGACGACCTGGCCCCCGGCGTCAACGAGCAGGTGCGCGTCTACGTCGCCCAGCGTCGTAAGATCCAGCAGGGCGATAAGATCGCCGGTCGCCACGGCAACAAGGGCGTTATCTGTAACGTTCTGCCGGTCGAGGACATGCCCTACATGGCTGACGGTACCCCGATCGACGTTATCCTCAACCCGCTGGGCGTTCCTTCGCGTATGAACGTTGGCCAGCTGCTCGAGTGCCACCTTGGCTGGGCTGCTGCCTGCGGTTGGGATACCGAGGATGCCGACTCCGACAAGTATGTCCCCGGTCCGTTCTTCGTCTCGACGCCCGTCTTCGACGGCGCCAAGGAGGACGAGATCGCCGAGGTCATCCGTCGCGCCAACAAGAACATGCTCAACAAGGCCACCGCTGCCTTCGGCGATCACATGCGCCCCGAGTTTGTCACCCAGCTTGACGAGCGCGGCAAGACCCGCCTGTTCGACGGCCGCACCGGCGAGGAGTTCCGCGAGCCCATTACCGTGGGTACGTCCTACATCCTCAAGCTCGGCCACATGGTCGACGACAAGATCCACGCCCGTTCGACCGGCCCTTACAGCCTGGTTACCCAGCAACCGCTGGGCGGCAAGGCTCAGTTCGGCGGCCAGCGCTTCGGCGAGATGGAAGTTTGGGCACTGTACGCATACGGTGCTGCCAACGTCCTGCAGGAGATCCTGACCGTCAAGTCCGACGATACCGTGGGCCGCGTCAAGACCTACGAGTCCATCGTCAAGGGCGAGAACGTCCCGGTTCCGGGTATCCCCGAGTCCTTCAAGGTTCTCGTCAAGGAGATCCGTTCCCTCGCACTGGACATCGAGCCCATGCACGATGCCGACGAGGACGCCTCCGCCCCTGTGACCGCCGAGGAGACCTCTGCTCTCGACGACCTGGCTGCGCTCGCCGGCGTTGACACCGACGTCGAGGCCCAGGATGCCGAGACCGCCGAGGCACCCGAGGCTGTCGCCGCCACGACCACTGATAAGGAGTAGTTGACTGTGGCAGATTTCGAAACTACTGATTTTGACTCGGTAAAGATCTCCCTTGCCTCCGCCGACCAGATCCGTTCCTGGTCGCACGGTGAGGTCAAGAAGCCGGAGACCATCAATTACCGTACCCTCAAGCCCGAGAAGGACGGCCTGTTCTGCGAGAAGATCTTCGGTCCCGCCAAGGACTGGGAGTGCTCCTGCGGCAAGTACAAGGGCATCCGCTTTAAGGGCATCGTCTGCGAGCGCTGCGGCGTCGAGGTCACCTCGGCCAAGGTTCGTCGCGAGCGCATGGGTCACATCGAGCTCGCCGCTCCCGTGTCCCACATCTGGTACTTCAAGAGCCCCACGAGCTTCCCGATGAGCCGTATGCTCGACATCAAGTCCAAGGACCTCGAGAAGGTTCTGTACTTTGCCAGCTACATCATCACCGAGGTCGACTACGAGGCTCGCGAGGCCGACGCTGACGACCTGCGCGAGGAGCTCGCCGCCGATCTGGAAGAGATCGATGCCGAGTGCGCCCGCCAGATTGAGTCCCTCAAGGAGCAGGGCAACCCCGAGAACTTTGACGAGTTCTCCGACGAGGAGCCGCTGACCCCCGAGGAGATCGCCTCTGGCATCGTCGACATCGAGGAAGAGTGCAAGGACGAGAAGCAGCTCCGCACGGACGCCTTCAACGCCTTCATGAAGCTCACCGAGCGCGACCTCATCTCCGATGAGCCGCTGTTCCGCGAGATGACCCGTTACTACTCCATGTACTTCAAGGGTGGTATGGGTGCCGAGGCCGTCCGCGACCTGCTCGCTGCCATCGACCTCCCCTCCGAGGCCGAGAAGCTCAAGGCCATCATCGCCGACGAGGATTCCCAGAAGCAGAAGCGCGAGAAGGCCGTTAAGCGCCTCGAGGTCGTTGACGCCTTCCTGAAGGGCGGCAACAGCCCCGCGAACATGATCCTGGATGTCATCCCGGTCATTCCGCCCGATCTGCGCCCGATGGTCCAGCTCGACGGCGGCCGCTTCGCCGCGTCCGACCTCAACGACCTGTATCGTCGCGTGATCAACCGTAACAACCGACTCAAGCGCCTGCTCGACCTGGACGCCCCTGCAATCATCGTGAACAACGAGAAGCGCATGCTCCAGGAGTCCGTGGATGCCCTGTTCGACAACGGCCGTCGTGGTCGCCCGGTCTCTGGCCGTGGCGGTCGCCCGCTCAAGTCGCTCGCCGAGGCCCTCAAGGGCAAGCAGGGTCGTTTCCGTCAGAACCTGCTGGGCAAGCGTGTCGACTACTCCGGCCGTTCGGTAATCGTTACCGACCCCAAGCTGCTGCTGCACCAGTGCGGTCTGCCCAAGACCATGGCGCTGGAGCTCTTCAAGCCCTTCGTCATGAAGCGCCTGGTTGAGCTTGGCAAGGTCGAGAACATCAAGGGCGCCAAGCGCGCTATCGACCGCGGTGCCACCTTTGTGTGGGATATCCTCGAAGAGGTCATCGACGGCCGCGTCGTGCTGCTCAACCGTGCACCGACCCTGCACCGTCTGTCCATCCAGGCCTTTGAGCCGGTGCTGGTCGAGGGCAAGGCTATCCACCTGCACCCGCTGGTCTGCTCGCCCTTCAACGCCGACTTCGACGGCGACCAGATGTCTGTCCACGTGCCGCTGTCCAGCCAGGCTCAGGCCGAGGCCCGCGTGCTCATGCTCTCTGCGAACAACCTGCGCTCGCCGGCATCCGGCAAGCCGGTCAACATCCCCTCGCAGGACATGATCATCGGTGTGTACTACCTCACCCAGGTCCGCGAGGGTCTGCCGGGCGAGAACCACGTGTTCTCGAGCTTCGACGACGCGCTGCACGCCTATGACTGCCGCTCCGAGGTCGACATGCAGGCCAAGATCCAGGTCCGCGTGTCCGCTGCCGATGCCAACGTCATCAATGAGGACGGCACCCGTATCTTCCGCGTCAAGAACGGCAAGAACGAGTTTGTCGACTACGATGTCACCGGCAATAAGACCGCGCGCTTCGAGACCTCTATCGGCCGCATCATCTTCAACCGCCAGTGCCTGCCCGAAGACTATGAGTTCATGAACTACAAGATGGTCAAGGGCGACGTGGCCAAGCTGGTTGCCGACTGCTGCGATCGTTACCCCGAGGCCAAGGTCGGCCCGATCCTCGACGCCATCAAGTACTCCGGCTTCCACTACGCTACCCGCGCCGGCCTCACCATCTCGGTGTGGGACGCTCTCATCCCTGCCGAGAAGCAGGAGCTGCTCGACCGCGCCCAGGCCAACGTCGACCAGATCAACGAGTACTTCGAGGAGGGCTTCATCAACGAGACGGAGCGCCACATCGAAGTCGTTAACGAGTGGACCGCTTGTACCGACAAGGTTGCAGCGCTCATGCTCGATATGTTCGACGAGGAGAACCCGCTGTACATGATGGCCGACTCCGGCGCCCGTGGTTCTAAGACCCAGCTGCGTCAGCTCGGCGGCATGCGTGGCCTGATGGCAGACATGTCCGGCGAGACGATCGACCTTCCCATTAAGGCGAACTTCCGCGAGGGCCTGCTGCCGCTCGAGTACTTCATTTCGACCTACGGTGCCCGTAAGGGCCTGGTCGATACCGCATCCCACACCTCGGACTCTGGTTACCTGACCCGTCGTCTGGTCGATGTGGCCCAGGACGTCATCGTCCGCGAGGAGGACTGCGGTACGCACGAGGGCGTCACCTACAACCTCATCATCCCCGGTACCACCGACCTCAACACCGACCTCGTCGGCCGTTGCTTCATTGAGGACGTCGTGGCCCCCGATGGCACCGTGCTCTTTGAGCAGGACGGCTACATCGAGAAGGTCGCCGACATCCAGAAGATGGTCGATGCGGGCCTTAAGAAGGTCAAGCTTCGCGCGCTGCTCACCTGCCGCTCCAAGTACGGCGTGTGCCAGAAGTGCTACGGCTGGGATCTTTCCACCCGTCGTCCGGTCGCTATCGGTACTGCCGTCGGCATTATTGCCGCCCAGTCCATCGGCGAGCCCGGTACGCAGCTTACGATGCGTACCATTCACTCCGGCGGCGTCGCTGGCGTCGACGATATTACGCAGGGTCTGCCTACGGTCAGCCGTATGTTCGATATCGTCGGCAACGTCAACGAGAAGATCCTGGGCCGCGAGGCCGAGCTGGCTCCGTACTCCGGTCACCTCTCGATTAAGCCCGAGAAGTCCGAGTACGTGCTGACGCTCACCGACTCCGAGGATCACACCCGTGTCCTCGACGAGCGTCGCGTCCCCGCTTCGGTGCGCTTCATGCCTGAGATCGAGGACGGCTGCGAGGTTCGCGCCGGCGACCAGATCACCAAGGGCTTCGTCAACTTCCGCAACCTGCGCAAGCTGACCGACATCGAGTCGACGATGCACACCTTCGTCGAGAGCGTAAAGGACGTCTACACCAGCCAGGGCGTCGACCTGAACGACAAGCACATCGAGGTGCTCGCACGTCAGATGCTGCGTCGCGTTCAGATCACCAACCCCGGCGACTCCAAGTACCTGCTTGGTCAGTACGTTGACCGCTACGAGTTCGCCGACGAGGTCGAGCGCGTTGCCCGTCTGGGTGGTCAGGCTCCTGTGGCCGAGCCCGTCATCCTGGGTACGCTCAAGGTCGCGTCCAACATCGACTCCTGGCTGTCGAGCGCTTCGTTCATCCGTACCGCCGGCGTCCTTACCGAGGCTGCTATTGAGGGCAAGGTCGACCACCTGCTCGACCTTAAGTCCAACGTCATCGTCGGTAAGAAGATCCCGGCTGGTACCGGCCTCAAGCCGTACGCCAACGCCAAGCTGACGTATCGCACGGCCGACGGCTACGTGGACATCGACGGCCCGGCTTCGCCCAACGCCAAGTCGCTGCCCGAGTGGGCTCCTGTGGAGCTCAAGGACCTGGACGAGCAGCTCCCGCAGCAGCTCGACTGGGCCGGCTACGACGAGTTCGGTGGTGCTGACGGTTCGTTCACCCGCAACGGCCACACCATCTCCGCCGAGAAGGCTCGCCTGTACCTGTTCGACGACCTGGGCGTGTCGCAGCGCTGGACCAACAAGTTCAGCGAGGTCGGCATCGAGACGGTCGGCGACCTGGTCGGCAAGTCCGAGGAGGATCTGCTGCGCATCGATGGCATCGGTGCCAAGGCGATCGAGGAGCTCCGTGACGGCCTCGAGGCCCACGACCTGCTCTACATCCTCGAGAACAACGACGACGTTGCCGACGAGGAAGACCTCTCGCAGCTGCTGCAGATGGTCTTTAGCCCCGACGGTCCGGACGACATCCTGCTGGGCACCTCCGCCACGCCGACGCATCACGCCGACGCCGACGAGGAGCTCCTGGGCGCCCCGATCGACGACAAGAAGGCTCCCGCCAACGGCGCGATCAACGAGGACATGGCGTCCCTCGACGAGCTGCTCAACCAGCTCGTGGACACCGACGACGCCGAAGAGGCAAAGGACAACGACGAGGAGTAATTTCCTAGTACGTTAACCGTCCTTCCAAAGACCCGTTTCCCAACAGGGAAGCGGGTCTTTTTGTTAAAGAAAACCTGCCAAAAAGGGACAGGTATATTTTGGTAGGTTTTTCCTGCTTGAATTTGAAACATTTCGCCCGACAAGAGCGTATCTAAGGTGAGGGCCTCACCAAGAATTATTAACGTCACCGGGAGGTGATTATGGAAGAACAAGCATTTAGACAGGCGGTCGAGGATCACCGTGATGTCGTGTTTCGAATCGCATTGACGTACCTGCGCGATCGTGCCGATGCCGACGATGTTGCCCAAGATGTCTTTCTTAAGTTGCTTAAAAGCGATGGGCACTTTGAAAGTTGGGAACATCTTCGCCGCTGGCTTGTCCGGGTCACGATCAATGAATGCAAATCGCTCTTTCGAAAGCCATGGAGGCGTGTGGAGGATATTGAGAATCTGGCCGATTCGCTTTCGGCGGCGCAGGATGAGACCAAGGCGGTCCTGTCAGACGTTATGCGACTTCCGGAGCGATTCCGCGTTCCCATCGTGCTCTATTACTACCTGGGCTTTTCGACCTCAGAGATTGCCGAGTTGATGCATGTACCAGCCGCGACCGTTCGAACGCGTTTAGCTCGCGGTCGATCGAAGCTCAAATTCATCTTAGAGGAGGGCGACCGTGAAATCCAATCAAATCAAGCAGGCCTTCGAGTCCATCCAAGCCGATAGCGACCTTGCAGATCGCGTCCTAAATACCGCTGCGGGTGAGCCGCTTCATCGAAAGGGCCACGCGAAGCCTCTCTATGTTGCCGTAATCGGACGTCTTGCCGGAGTTTTGGCGACTGGAGGGGTCGCCTACGCCGTTGTCAATTCCGGCTATTTTGCCTCAGCCTGGGGAAACCACGGCAACGGGGATTCCATTACCTGGACCAACGGTGGCTCATCGGGGACTCAATATACCTACACCAGAGAGTTTGGTGACGGTATCGCGCCCCAAAGCCTGGAGGGCGCAGTCCAGAAGGTTGATCTGTCCGTCGAGGGTAATGGCTATACGCTCGATATCCATGAGATGGCTATTGACCAAAACGGCTGCGGAGCCGTGACGTTTACGTTGTCCAATCCAAATGGCGTTAACTACTACAAGCCGGCAGCAGAGACAGGCGAACTTGTTCTCTATGGTGAAGAAGAACAAGGCATCGGCACGCCCAGCATGAACTTCGGCGAAGAATGGGCTGACACACGCTGCACCATTGATAAGGACACATCAAGCGATACTGTCATTAATGGCACGATGTACTTTGCTTCTTTGGATCGCGAGCGAGGTTTTCAACATGCGGTCACCTGGAATATCTCGTGGACCGAGGGCGAAGGCGAGGATGCGAAGCCGTTCGAGGCATCGACGCCCGAGTTTAGCGTTGGAGCGTACGTCGATACAAAGGAACTCCGCTCCGATGACTCGCCTCTCGAGATCAGCCCGTTTTCTATCCAGACACACATCGATGATTTGGGCATTGACGCAGTCACGAAGAAGTTGACGGTTACCTACAAGGATGGATCGGAGCAGATTATCGAAGATGACGACGCAGGGGCGTTCAACTTATATTTTTCTTATACGCGCAATAGCGGAGAGGACATCTGGGTGCCAACGAAGTTGATTGATGTCGACCAAGTGGTCTCAGTAACGCTTGAGGGCACGAGGTACACGTCAACAGGAGAGACCGAAACGGAAGAGTCCTTTACTATCGTCTATTCGTAAGGTCTGAGGCCGCTTCCTACTAGGGGAAGCGGCCTCTTTTGCGTTAAATGGAAACGCCGCCGATTTCCATGCGACAGATGAGAGCAGATTACCGCTGGAGCGCGACGTTTCCCCAGATAAAACCGATCAAAATAAACCTGTCCCTTTTTGGCAGGTAACGTTGCCCCAACGAGCACGTCGGATTCCCGGCCCGGGCGGCGCGGGGGTTAAGTTTGTCGCGAGTTCCGCACGAGCCGGAGAGCACTTAATGTGCTCTCCGTGCGAGCCAGGACTGTAGAGCAGCAAACTTAACCCCCGCGCCGCCCGGGCCGGGAATCTGCCCCTGCGCACAGGAGGGGATTCCTTTTGTGTAGGCTTTGCGGAAATGTGCTCATTTTAGGATACGCCCGGCGGCGTGGTCTGTTGACGGCACAGCTAACGGCACGTATCCTATCGAACTGCGTGTTTCGTAGGGGGATGCTGACCCCTCGATTCAAGCCGTTGCACTTTACAGAAAGCTGGAATCATTCGAGAAGGAGTACGCTTTGCCTACTATTAACCAGCTGGTTCGCCAGGGCCGTCGTTCCGTGCCCAAGAAGTCCAAGAACGCTGCTCTGCAGCACAACTCCCAGAAGCGCGGCGTGTGCACCCGCGTCTTCACCACGAGCCCCAAGAAGCCGAACTCGGCTCTTCGTAAGGTTGCCCGTGTTCGCCTTGTCAACGGCATCGAAGTTACTGCTTACATCCCGGGTGAGGGCCACAACCTGCAGGAGCACTCCATCGTGCTCGTCCGCGGCGGTCGTGTCCGTGACCTCCCTGGTGTCCGTTATCACGTCATCCGTGGCGCCTACGACGCTGCTCCGGTCCAGAACCGTATGCAGGCCCGTTCCAAGTACGGTGCTAAGCGCCCCAAGGCTAAATAAGCCAGATAACGTTTTGATACTTTCGCCGTGTGCCGCCTAAGCGCCGCACGGTAGACACTTAAGGAGATTTCACATGCCGCGTCGTGCAGCAGCTAATCGTCGTGAGGTTCAGCCTGACGCCGTTTACAACAACCGCCTGGTGACTCAGCTCATCAACAAGGTCCTTCTTGACGGCAAGAAGGCCACCGCTGAGCGCATCGTTTACACCGCTTTCGAGATCGTTGCCGAGAAGTCCGAGGGTGGCGACGCTCTCGCTACCTTCAAGAAGGCTATGGACAACGTCAAGCCCACGCTCGAGGTTAAGCCCAAGCGTGTCGGTGGCGCTACCTATCAGGTCCCGATGGAGGTCAACTCCCGTCGTTCCACCGCTCTGGGTATCCGCTGGATCGTCAACTTCTCCCGCGCTCGCAAGGAGAAGACCATGGCCGAGCGTCTCGCTAACGAGATCCTCGACGCCTCCAACGGTCTTGGCGCTTCCGTCAAGAAGCGCGAGGACGTCTTCAAGATGGCCGAGGCCAACCGCGCGTTCTCTCACTATCGTTGGTAAGTTTAAGGTAAGGAACTAACATGGCTAAGCCTAAGTACAAGCTTTCCGATACCCGTAACATCGGCATCATGGCCCACATCGATGCTGGTAAGACCACCACGACCGAGCGTATTCTTTACTACACCGGTAAGACCCACAAGATCGGTGAGGTCCATGAGGGCGCTGCCACCATGGACTGGATGGTTCAGGAGCAGGAGCGCGGCGTAACCATTACCTCCGCTGCTACCACGTGCTTCTGGAACAAGGACGGTAAGGACTACCGCATCCAGATCATCGACACCCCGGGCCACGTTGACTTCACCGCCGAGGTCGAGCGCTGCCTGCGCGTCCTCGATGGCGCTGTCGCCGTCTTCGACGCCGTTGCCGGCGTTCAGCCCCAGTCTGAGACCGTTTGGCGTCAGGCTTCCACCTTCAACGTCCCCCGCATCGCCTTCATCAACAAGTATGACCGCGTGGGCGCCGACTTCTTCAACGCTATCGAGACCATGAAGGATCGTCTCGACGCTAACGCCGTGGCCGCTCAGGTCCCGATGGGCGCCGAGGACAACTTCTGGGGCGTCATCGACCTGGTCACCATGACTGCATGGGACTTCAAGGCCGACGAGAAGGGTATGACCTACCCCGAGCCGATGGACGAGATCCCGGCTGAGTTTGCCGACATCGCTGCCACCAAGCGCGAGGAGCTCCTCGACGCTGCTGCCAGCTTTGACGACGAGCTCATGGAGAAGATTCTCATGGAGGAGGACTTCACCGTCGAGGAGCTCAAGGCTGCTCTGCGCAAGGGCGTTCTGGCCAACGAGCTCAACCTCGTCTTCGTGGGCTCCGCCTACAAGAACAAGGGCGTTCAGGAGCTGCTCGACGCTGTCGTCGACTACCTGCCCAGCCCGCTCGACGTTGAGGCCGTCACCGGTACCGATCCGGACACCGGCGAGGAGATCCAGCGTCATCCTTCCTTCGACGAGCCCTTCTCCGGCCTGGTCTTCAAGATCATGACCGACCCGTTCGTCGGTAAGCTCACCTATGTCCGCGTTTACTCCGGCCGCGCCGAGTCCGGTTCCTACGTGGTCAACGCTTCCAATGGTCAGCGCGAGCGCCTCGGCCGCATCCTCGAGATGAACGCTGCCGAGCGTATCGACCGTGACGACGCTGCCGCCGGCGACATCGTCGCTTGCGTTGGCTTCAAGAACTCCACCACCGGTGACACCCTGTGCGAAGAGGGCAAGGAGATCGTCCTCGAGAAGATCGAGTTCGCTAAGCCCGTTATCGACGTTGCCATCGAGCCCAAGACCAAGGCCGAGCAGGACAAGATGTCCCTGGCTCTGACCAAGCTCGCCGAGGAGGACCCGACCTTCCAGGTGTCCACCAACCACGAGACCGGCCAGACCATCATCGCCGGCATGGGCGAGCTGCACCTCGAGATCATCGTCGACCGTCTGCTCCGCGAGTTCAAGGTTGACGCTAACGTTGGTAAGCCCCAGGTTGCCTACCGCGAGACCGCTGGTCACGACGTCGAGAAGGCTGAGGGCAAGTTCGTCCGTCAGTCCGGCGGTCGCGGTCAGTACGGCCACGCCGTCATCAAGCTCGAGAAGATGGAGGAGGGCTTCGGCTACGAGTTCGTCAACGCTATCGTCGGCGGCGTCGTGCCCAAGGAGTACATCCCGTCCATCGACAAGGGCATCCAGGAGGCCCTGAACACCGGTGTTATCGCCGGCTTCCCGGTCCTCGACGTCAAGGTCACCCTGTTCGACGGTTCTTACCACGAGGTCGACTCCTCCGAGGCCGCCTTCAAGATCGCCGGTTCCATGGCTATCAAGGACGCCCTCAAGAAGTCCGATCCGCAGCTGCTCGAGCCGATCATGGCTGTCGAGGTCGAGACCCCCGAGCAGTACATGGGCGACGTTATGGGCAACCTCTCCGGTCGCCGCGGCAAGATCGAGGGCATGGAGGATCGCAAGAACAGCAAGCTCATCCGTGCCAAGGTGCCGCTGGGCGAGATGTTCGGTTACGCTACCGACCTTCGCTCCCAGACCCAGGGCCGTGCATCCTACACGATGCAGTTCGACTCTTATGAGCCCGCGCCCAAGTCCATTGTGGACGAGGTCATGAGCAAGAACGCCTAAGTTCGAGCTCCCTGTTACGTAATCCGCGAGAGCATCTCTCGCACTCTTTGGAGGTTTAAGTTGGCTACCCAGAAGATCCGCATTCGCCTCAAGGGCTATGATCACGAGGTCGTCGATCAGTCCGCGAAGCTCATCGTCGAGACCGCTCAGAAGACCGGCGCTCGCGTTTCCGGTCCTGTCCCCCTGCCCACCGAGCGCAACCTGTACACGGTTATCCGCTCGCCGCACGTGAACAAGGACTCCCGTGAGCAGTTCGAGATGCGCACCCACAAGCGCCTCATCGACATCCTCGACCCCACCTCGGGCACTGTTGATTCGCTCATGCGTCTCGACCTCCCCGCTGGCGTCGACATCGACATCAAGCTCTAAGCGATATCGCTCATAGCTTACAGAGCCCCGCTGTCATAACGGCAGCGGGGCTCTTTTGTTTTGAATGGTGGCCTTGGGGCCCAGGTAATGCGGCCGAATGGGTGGCTATGGCGCCTTATTTACCCATGGGACGCAGCGATGCCTCCTCAAAATGGAAGGATCGTAAGTCGCCTTCCGTCTCGATGCACGCTCGACCAAAGTCATCGACGGTTTTAAAGATGCCTCGCGCCAGCTCGTCCCCAGCGGGGGAGCGGGCGATAACGTGCTCCCCAATCCAATTGAGGGGAGCGATATATTCGCTGTGGACGGGCGCGAGCGGTCCGACGTCTTCTTCCATGGCGTTGAGGCGCTCTGCCCAGGTATCTACAGCGTCTATAACTGCGTGATAGACCTCATCGAGGAGCATGTCGACGGCGGGAACGCTCTCGTTGAGGTCCGAGAGGCCAATTGCCGCCAGGCCGCCATCGGGCACCTCTTGGGGCGTGTAGTTTACGTTGACACCAATGCCGCAGACGGCGAAAGGTTTGCCTTCGTTATCGCGTGCGGCCTCGACCAGAATGCCGCCGAGCTTGCGTCCTCGCGCGACCAGGTCGTTGGGCCATTTGAGGCCAATCTCGTTTGCAAGACCTTGCGCCTCGAGCGCCTCGAGCACCGCTAGGCCGCTGACGGCGGCAAGACCAGAGTACTTTGCGGGATTAACGCATGGACGCAGGACAATCGAAAGCAATAGGTTGCCGGCGGTTGAATCCCACTTGTGGCCGCGCCGGCCGCGTCCTGCCGTTTGCGCGCGGGCGGCAAGTCCTGTGCCGTGCGGCGCACCCTGTTTTCCTGCCTCGAGCAGGTCATCGTTGGTCGATCCGGTTACGTCGACGATCGTTAATTTGGCATCCATAACGGCTGCTACCTCCTAAGTTAATAAGGCAATCGCGCAATGGTGTCGAGAGATAGACACAATGTGAAGCCTTTGTCGCATTTGGACAATTTAATGTTAACACGTCAACAACGACTGAAATGCGCTATCCTCTCTTGGTCGATGTAAACACGTCAACAACTCAAAGGAGGTTAGTGATGGGTTTCACGATTCTTGGAACAGGCTCGGCGCTTCCTAAGCGCAGTGTTTCCAATGACGAGCTGTCTGAGTTCCTCGATACCTCGGATGAGTGGATTTTTACCCGCACCGGTATCAAGAGCCGCCATGTCTGCACCACCGAGTTACTTGACGACCTTGCTGTAGCGGCGAGCGAGCGGGCACTCCAGGTGTCCGGAATCGACGCGAGCCAGCTGGATCTGATCGTCTGCTCGACGACGACGGGTGACCACCTTGTTCCCGCTGAGGCGTGTGCCGTTGCTGAGCGACTAGGCGCGACGTGCCCTGCCTTCGATGTCTCGGCGGCTTGTGCCGGCTTCGTATTTGCGCTCGATGTCGCCGAGGGCTATATCGCCCGCAGCCGTGCCGAGCGCGTGCTTGTTGTTGCTGCCGAGCAGATGACGCGCGCGCTCGACTGGACCGACCGTGCCACCTGCGTGCTATTTGGCGATGGGGCAGGCGCCGCAGTGATTGAAGCTGGGGGTGACAACCCCCTTGCCGTTGAGCTTTCGACGGCGCCCGACGTCGAGACGTTGCACGTTCCCGGTCTGGTCGGTACCTCGCCGTTTAAGGCTTCCGCAGATAGCGCGAGCGTGCTGTCCATGAATGGCCGCCGCGTGTTCAAGTTCGGCGTCAACGCCATCTGCAACACGGTCCATAAGCTTGCGATCGATGCGGGCATTTTGGTCGAAGACATCGATCATTTTGTATTCCATCAGGCTAACGAACGAATCCTGAGCCAGGCGGTCAAGCGTCTCGGCGTGCCAGACGAGCGCGTGGTTCGAACGCTACGCGAGACCGGCAACATTTCGAGCGCCTGCATTCCCTTTGCGCTTGACCGGCTGGCACGTACCGACGCACTGAATGAGGACGACACCATCGCCCTCGTTGGATTTGGCGCCGGCCTGGATATAGGTGGCTATCTGCTTCGTTGGAAGTAGTCGCACATAGGAAATAAAAACGCCCTAGGGCACAACCAAAGGAGAACTACCATGGCAGATCAGAAGACCTTCGAGCGCGTTTGCGACGTTATCCGCGAGACCGCCGGTCTTGACGATGTCGAGATGAAGCCCGAGTCCACGCTCGAGGAGATTGGTCTCGACAGCCTGGGCACCGTCGAGATCCTCGTTGCCGTCGAGGACGAGTTTGGCATTGAGCTCGATACCGAGGAGAACCCCAAGACGGTCGGCGAGTTCGCCGATACGGTCGAGGCGGCATTGGAGAAGTAGAGATGCTCAAGACTCCTCTCTGCGATCTGCTCGGCATCGAAAAGCCCGTGTTCCAGGGCGGTATGGCCTGGATTGCCGATGCCTCGCTGGCGTCCGCAGTGTCCGAGGCGGGTGGCTTAGGCATCATCGCGGCCATGAACGCCGACGCCAACTGGCTTCGCGACCAGATTCATGAGCTGCGCGCCAAGACGGATAAGCCCTTTGGCGTCAACGTCATGCTCATGAGCCCGTTTGCCGACGAGGTCGCGCAGGTCGTGATTGACGAGCGAGTGCCGGTCGTCGTGACGGGCGCCGGCAATCCCGCCAAGTACATGAAGGCGTGGAACGAGGCGGGCATCAAGGTCATCCCGGTCGTTGCCTCGGTGGCGCTGGCGCGCCTCGTGGCACGTCGTGGAGCCACGGCGGTTGTTGCCGAGGGTACCGAATCGGGCGGCCATATTGGCGAGACCTCGACGATGGCACTGGTGCCGCAGGTCGTCGATGCGGTCGACATTCCCGTCGTGGCCGCCGGCGGTATTGCCGACGGCCGCGGCGTGGCGGCCGCCTTTATGCTGGGCGCCGAAGGCGTGCAAGTGGGTACGCGCTTTCTGGTCGCAGACGAGTGCACCGTCTCGGAGCAGTACAAAGAGATGGTCCTGAAGGCCAACGACACTTCGACGCGTGCGACCGGTCGCTCGACGGGACATCCAGTGCGCGCCCTCAAGAGCCCCTTCACCAACGCCTATGCCAAGAGCGAGGGTTCCGGCGCGAGTGCCGAGGAGCTCGGTGCTATGGGAACCGGTGCGCTGCGTAAGGCCGCCAAGGACGGCAACTACGAAGAGGGTTCGTTTTTGTGTGGACAGATTGCCGGCATGGTCAACGAACGCCAGAGCGCACGCGAAATCGTTGACGACCTGGTCGATGGCGCCGAGCACGTCCTGAAGGGTGCGTGTGCATGGGTGGCGTAGCGTTTTTGTTTGCCGGCCAGGGTGCCCAGCACCCCGCGATGGGCGTCGACTTGATCGAGAAATCGCCGGCGGCCGCCGAGGTGTTCGTCATTGCCGATGAGGTGCGCCCGGGGACGAGCGAGCAGTGCCGGAGCGCCTCCAAGGAGGAGCTCTCGCAGACCGAGAACACGCAGCCTTGCGTGTTCGTGCACGACTTGGCTGTCGCCGTCGCCCTGCGCGAGCGCGGCGTGGTGCCTGCCGCCTGTGCGGGATTCTCGCTGGGCGAGGTCGCTGCACTCAGCTTTGCGGGGGCATTCGATACGCGAGCGGGTTTTGAGCTCGTGTGTGAGCGCACGGCATTGATGGCCACGGCGGCCGAGCGTCACCCTGGCGGCATGCGCGCCGTCATCAAACTTGATGCTGCGCAAGTCGAGAACCTGGCTGCGCAGGCCGGCGAGGACTGCTGGCCGGTCAACTACAACAGTCCCCAGCAGACGGTTGTGGCCGGAGCGCCCGATGCGCTGCAGACCCTCGACGTCCTAGTAAAAGAGGCTGGCGGCCGCGCCATGAAGGTCGCGGTGTCGGGTGCATTTCATAGCCCCTATATGGCCGAGGCGACCTGTGGCCTTGCCGCATATATTGAGGCCGGTCACGCGCCGTCCCCGTTGCTCATTCCTGTTTTGGCAAATATGACAGCGGCGCCCTATCCGGCGGACCCCCAGACGGCATCGGATGTCTTGGCCAATCAGGTGAGCCATGCCGTGCGCTGGGTCGATACGCTGCATGCTCTGCAGGATCAAGGCATCGACACATTTATTGAGGTCGGCCCCGGCAAAACGCTGTCCGGCCTGATCAAGCGTACGTTGAGCGACGTTCGTGTGTATTCGTGCGAGACGGCCGAGCAGGTCGCAGCTATTGCCGACGAGCTCGCATAGTCCACAGGGCTGTAACCCGAAAGGAATGACATGGGCAACTTGAACAATGGCGCGCTCGAGCGCAACGACTCACGTCGCGTGGCACTGGTCACGGGCGGCTCGCGGGGTATCGGCCGCGCCTGCGCTATCGGTCTGGCGGAGGATGGCTACGATATCGCCGTCGTCTATGCCGGCAGCGTCGATGCGGCGCGCGAGACGTGCGACGCCTGCGAGGCGGCTGGCGCCACGGCGCGCTCATATCAATGTGACGTGGCCGACCCCGCTGCCGTCAACGCGTGCGTGGAAGCGGTCCTCAACGACTTTGGCTCCATTTGGGCGCTCGTCAACAACGCTGGCATCACCCGCGATGGCCTGCTCATGCGCATGGGCGATGACGCCTTCGATCGCGTGCTCGATGTCAATCTTAAAGGAACGTTTAACACGACGCGTGCGCTCACCAAGACCTTTATGCGCCAGCGCGGCGGCTGCGTCGTCAACATGAGCTCGGTTGTGGGCCTGATGGGCAATGCCGGGCAGGCCAACTACGCTGCCTCCAAGGCGGGCGTGATCGGCCTGACCAAGGCGGTGGCGCGCGAGCTTGCGCCCCGCGGTGTACGAGTGAACGCGGTCGCCCCCGGGTTTGTCGAGACAGATATGACGGCAAAGCTCTCGGAGAAGGTGTGTACGGTAACCGAGGAGCAGATTCCCCTTAAGCGTATGGCGCAGCCCGAAGAGGTGGCCGGTGTGGTGCGATTTTTAGTGAGCGATGCGGCTGCCTACATTACGGGCGAAGTCGTACGCGTCGACGGCGGAATGGCGATGTAGAAACCAGGGCCGAAGAACGGCTTGGATGAGGAGACCATGATGGAACAGAGAGTTGCAATCACCGGTATCGGTGCCGTGTCGCCGCTCGGCAACACCGCGCTTGCCACCTGGGCGGCCATGTGCGCCGGCACGTGCGGCATCGGCCCGATCACGCACTTCGATACCGATGCGTTTGCCGTCAAGGTGGCAGCCGAGGTCAAGGGCTTTGACGGCAACGAGTACTTTGGCAAGCGTGACGCCAAGCATCTCGACCCCTGCGTTCAGTTTGCGATGGCGGCTTCGGACGAAGCCATGCACGATGCGGGCTTTGATGTCGAAGGCGCCATCGATCGCGAGCGCCTGGGCGTCTACGTGGGCTCGGGCGTGGGCGGCATGACGACGCTCGTCGACAACGTCCATACGATTGCCGAACGTGGGCCCCGCCGCGCATCGCCCTATATGATCGCGATGATGATCCCCAACATGGCATCGGGTAATATCGCAATCCGCCACAAGGCAAAGGGCCCGACCCTGCCCGTGGTGACCGCGTGCGCAACCTCGGCCCATGCGGTGGGCGAGGCGTTCCGCGCCATCAAGCACGGCTATGCCGACGCGATCCTCGCGGGCGGCGCCGAGGCTGCAATTATCCCCGATGCCGTTGCGGGCTTTACGTCCTGCCGCGCATTGACCACCAACCCCGATCCCGCGACGGCCTGCCGTCCGTTCGATGCAGACCGCGACGGCTTTGTGATGGGCGAGGGCGCCTGCGTGCTGGTACTCGAGAGCATGGAACATGCGCAGGCGCGCGGTGCGCACATTTATGCCGAGGTCGTGGGCTACGGCAACACCGATGATGCCTATCACATCACGAGTCCTGATCCCGAGGCTGCCGGCATTGCCCGCGCGATATCGCTGGCGGTGACCGAGGGCGACGTCAAGCCTTCCGAGGGTCTCTACATCAATGCCCACGGCACCTCGACCAAGCTTAACGATTCGTCCGAGACGGCGGGCATTAAGCGTGCACTCGGCGAGGACGCGGCGCGCGCCGCGCACGTCTCGTCGACAAAGTCGATGACCGGCCACATGATCGGTGCCACGGGCGCCATCGAGGTCATGGCCTGCGCCATGGCGCTCGAACAAGGCGTGGTGCCGCCGACCATTAACTACCACACGCCCGATCCCGCCTGCGATCTTGACTACACGCCCAATCGCGCGGTACGCGCCGACCTTACCTGGGCGCTTTCGACCAACCTGGGCTTTGGCGGACACAACGCCGCCATCGCGCTGCGTAGATATACGAGGAGCTAGAGCATGGATTCCAAAAGACTTGCCGAGATAGCCGATGTTATGGAGGACCGCGGCCTCACGCGCGTACGCGTTGAGGAGCCCGATGGCACCGCGGTCGAACTCGAGCGCGCGAGCGCCGCACAGCCGGTTGCCGTGCCCATGCCTATGCCGGGTGCCGTGACTGCTCCGGCGGTGGCTCCCGTCGCCATGCCTGCCGCCGCACCGGAGCCCGCCGCGCAGGCGCCTGCCGCCGCACCGGAGCCCAAGGGCACCGAGGTGACCGCTCCCATGGTCGGCGTGTTCTATGCTGCCCCGGCGCCGGGCGACGAGCCGTTTGTGCACGTGGGCTCCAAGGTCAAGACCGGCGAGACCCTCTGCATCATCGAGGCCATGAAGGTTCTCAACGAGGTGACGGTCGAGGCGGATGGCGAGGTGCTCGAGATCTGCGTGGCCGACGGCGACCTCGTGGAGTTTGGCAGCTGCCTCATGAGGATCGGATAGGTGATATCCATGAACAAAGAAGAGCTCAAGAAGCTGTTACCGCATCGCGAGCCGATGCTTTTGCTCGACGAAGCCGAGCTGGTGGGCGACGAGGCCCACGGCAAGATCACGATTACGGGCGACGAATACTTTTTGCAGGGGCATTTTCCGGGAAACCCGGTGGTCCCCGGCGTGATCCAGTGCGAGATGCTCGCCCAAAACTGCTGCGTGCTGCTGATGGGCGATGAGGAGGCGCGCGGCGCGACGCCGTTCTACACGAGTCTGGACAAGGTGCGCTTTAAGCGTCCGGTGCGCCCGGGCGACACGGTGGATCTGGTGTGCTCCATCACGCGTGCGCGCGGGCCGTTCCGCTTTGCGACGGGTACCGCGAGCGTCAACGGTGAGGTTTGCTGCCGCGCCGATATGTCTTTTGCACTCATGCACGAAAGTTAAGGAAGGCTCCATGTTCGACAAAGTGCTCATCGCCAACCGCGGCGAAGTCGCGGTCCGTGTTATCCGCGCGTGCCGCGATATGGGCATCAAGACCGTCGCTGTTTATTCCACGGCCGATGCGGACGCGCTGCACGTGCAGCTTGCCGACGAGGCGTATTGCATCGGTGGCCCGCGTCTTGCCGAGAGCTACCTCAACGACGATGCCGTGCTCACCTGTGCCGTAAAGTCGGGAGCTAAGGCAATTCATCCCGGCTATGGCTTCTTTTCCGAGAAGGCGAGCTTCGTGCGCGACTGCGACAAGTATGGCCTGGCGTTTGTTGGTCCTTCGGCCAAGGTGATCGACAGCATGGGCGACAAGGACGCCGCACGTCGAACGGCTGCCGCGGCGGGCGTGCCCATCGTGCCGGGCTGCGATTTGCTCAAAAGCCCCGAGGAGGCAACGGCCGAGGCCGAGCGCATTGGCTGTCCCGTGCTCATTAAGGCGCGTGCAGGTGGCGGCGGTCGCGGTATTCGCAAGGTCGAGCGCGTGGAAGATGCGGCAAAGGCGTTCATCGAGGCGCGTGCCGAGGGCGAGGCCGTCTTTGGCGACGGCGAGTGCTACATGGAGAAGTTCGTCGCGCCGGCGCATCACGTTGAGGTGCAGATTATGGCCGATAAGCAGGGCCATGTGTTTTCGCTCGGCGAGCGCGAGTGCTCGGTGCAGCGTCGCAACCAAAAGCTAATCGAGGAGAGCCCCGCGCCGTGCCTCGACGGACACGACGACATTCGTGCTCGCATGCACAAGGCAGCGCGTGACCTGGCTCGTGCCGTCGGCTACGAAGGAGCCGGTACCATCGAGTTCCTGTATTCGGACGACGGCAATTTCTACTTTATGGAAATGAACACGCGCTTGCAGGTGGAGCATCCGGTTACGGAGTTTGTGACCGATACCGACTTGGTCAAGTGGCAGCTGCGCGTGGCAGCCGGCCAGCCTCTGCCCTTTGAGCAGGAGGATATGCCGGTCCGCAACCACGCCATGGAGTGCCGCATCAATGCCGAAACGCCGGACTTTCTGCCGTCATGCGGAACGGTCACCGCGTTGCGTGTGCCGGGTGGTCCGCGCGTGCGCTGGGATTCCGCCATGTTTACCGGTGCGAAAGTTCCGCCGTACTACGACTCCATGCTCGGCAAGCTCATCGTGTGTGCGCCCACGCGTGACGGCGCCATTCGCAAGATGCGCTCGGCCCTGGGCGAGCTCGTGATTGAGGGCGTGAGCGAAAACAGCGAGCTTCAGCTCGACGTGCTGGCAAACGACGAGTTCTTGTCGGGCATGTACCACACCGATCTGATGGGGCATCTCTATGCTGATGAATAGAAAAGCAAAGACGGTCAACGTCCTCGAGGGGCCGATGACCGAGTCGTGCGCCGAGTTTCCCGCGCGCCACGTGTTTATCAAGTGCCCGGAGTGTCGCCGCGTGATCGATGAAGCACGCCTGCACGACAACCTCGAGGTCTGCCCTCGTTGCGGCAAACACTTTCGCGTGAGCGGTCGCGCGCGCATGCGCATGACGGTCGACGAGGGCACGTTTGAGGAATGGGATGCCAATCTGGCGTCGGAGGACTTCCTCTCGTTTCCCGGCTATGCCGACAAGCTTAAGAGCGTGCGCGAGCGTTCGGGCGAGCGCGACGCCGTTGTGTGCGGCAGGGGCAAAATCTGCGGTTGCGATACCGCGCTCTTCTTTATGGACGCCAACTTTATGATGGGCTCGATGGGCTCCGTGGTGGGCGAGAAGATCTGTCGCGCATTTGAGCGTGCGACCGAGCTGGGATTGCCAGTTGTCGGCTTTACCGTTTCGGGCGGTGCGCGCATGCAAGAGGGCGTGACCTCGCTTATGCAGATGGCCAAGATTTCTGCGGCGGTTAGGCGCCACAGCGAGGCGGGCGGCCTGTATATCACGGTGCTCACCGACCCCACGACCGGAGGTGTAACCGCGAGCTTTGCCATGGAGGGTGACATTATCCTGGCCGAGCCCGATGCCCTGACGGCATTTGCCGGCCCGCGCGTGATCGAGCAGAACATGCACAAGCGACTGCCCAAGGGATTCCAGCGCTCCGAGTTTTTAATGGAGCACGGCTTTTGCGATGCCGTTGTTCCGCGTGGCGAGATTGCGCTCACGGTAGGCGAGCTGCTGGCGCTGCACGAAGGGCACGCGCCCGGCCTGGGGGCACCGCATGAAATCGTGCATACGGGTCGCCGCGGCAAAAAGCTGGGACACTTGTTTAAGCGCTCGGCGCCACCAAAAACCGCGCTCGAGATTGTCAAGCAGACCCGCTCGGCAGATCGTGCCACGGCGGGCGAGATGATCTCGCTGGGCTTGGACGGATTTGTGGAGCTGCATGGCGACCGTTACTTTGGTGATGACGCCGCCGTGGTGGGTGGCATTGGCTGGAAAGACGGGCGCCCCGTAACGGTCATCGCCATCGAGCGCGGCACCACGACCAAAGAGCGCATGCGCCGCAACTTTGGCATGGCACATCCCGAGGGCTACCGCAAAGCGCGTCGCCTTATGCGCCAGGCCGAAAAGTTTGGTCGACCGGTTCTGTGCCTGGTCGATACTTCGGGCGCGTTTTGCGGCATCGGTGCCGAGGAGCGCGGCCAGGGCGAGGCGATTGCCCAGAATCTCATGGAGATGAGCGGCCTTAAGACGCCGATTGTCTCGGTGGTGACAGGCGAGGGCGGCTCTGGTGGCGCGCTGGCGCTATCCGTGGCCGACCGCATCCTGATGCTCTCGAGCTCGGCCTATTCGGTCGTGAGCCCCGAGGCCTGTGCGTCGATCCTGTGGAAGGATACCGACCGCGCGAATGAGGCCGCCGAGGCGCTGAAGCTCACGGCTCCCGATCTGTTGGCGCTCGGCATCATCGACGGCATTGTTGACGATAGGGGCCTGTCGCATGAGGAGATCGCCGGTGCCGTCATGTCCTCGGCATTTGATGCCTTCGATACGCTTGGGCAGCTCGACGAGGCGACCCTCACAAACCTCCGCTACGAAAAGTACCGCGCAATCGGTCAGTACCGCACGATGTGACAAAGGGGCAGCCCGCATGTCACATTGGGAAAGGCGTTCCATGTCACAAGTTTCCAACACCACGTTTGCAACGACGGTTTCATCAAACGCCATGGCCGTGGTGGACTATCTGTCCAAAAGCATGATGTCGGCGCTGCCGTTTATTGTCTGCGCGGCGTTGTTCCGCACCGTCGCCGTCATTATGGGCGAGGGCATGCTGGGCCTGTGGTCTGCCGATTCCGAAATCTATCGCCTGTTCTACAGTTGGCTCTATAACGCCGGCTACTACTTTTTGCCCATTTATCTTGGTTGGGCGGCCGCCCGCCAGCTCGGTTGCTCGGAGCAGCTGGGCATGATGCTGGGCGGCGTATTGATTGCACCCGATCTGCTTAAGCTCGTTGATGCCGCCTCGACGACGGGGGCATCGATGACTTCCGTGTATGGTCTGCTTCCCGCGCCGGTCAACGATTACACGACGACTGTTATTCCGGTTCTCATCTCGGTGCCCGTGCTATGGCGAGTGGAGTGTTTCTTTAAGCGCGTTATCCCTAAGGCCGTGGCGTTTTCGTTCGTTCCGTTTGCAACCATGCTTGTCATGGTTCCGGTTTCGCTGTGCATTACGGCGCCGGCGGGCAGCTATCTGGGCATGCTGTTGGGCCAGCTTATGTTTATGCTTGGCAATTCCGGTGGCATCGTGTCGCTGCTCACGCTCATGGGGCTTGCCGCTGGCTGGGAGTTCCTAAAGATCGCGGGCGTCAGCAATGTTGTCCTATCGCTTGCGTACGCGCAGTTTATGAGTGTGGGAACGGATTCGTGCATCCTGATCGCCGCGACAATGGCAACGTTCGCTGTTTGGGGCATGCCCTTTGGCGCTGCGCTTCGCATTGCGAATAAGGACGAGAAGGCGCTCATGCTGGGCTATTCAATCTCGGGCGTGCTTGGCGGCGTAAGCGAGCCGGCGCTGTACGGTTGCGGCTTTAAATATGGCAGGTGCCTGACGTGCATGGCCATTGGCGGCGCCGTCGGAGGCCTTGTTGCGGCCGTGGGCCACGTTACGGCCTATACCATCGGCATGACGAATGTCCTCATGGTCATTGGCTTTGCCACGGGCGGTATTTCGAACCTGCTGTGGTGCTGCGCTGCCGGCGGCACGGCATTTGCGGTGTCTGCGGCGCTGAGCTACTGCTTTGGCGTGGTGCCGACGAAGGAGCAGACGGCAGAAGACGAAGCCGATTCGCCCGAAACGATGGTGAGCGCTGCTGAAGCAAGCGCATAGACCTGTGCGACAAAAGGACGATTCCATTGTCATGTTCCAAGGCCGCGGCTCGTGTGGGTTGCGGCCTTTTGTATCTGGGGGACAAAGTGGCTACACTACAATCCGTTTGAGCAATAGATATATGGGTAGTGCCGTGGGGGCGGATATAGATGGTCGAGTGGATTGTTCGTCGTGCGCAGGGTGACCGTACGCGCGTGGGCACGTTGACGGGCGTGGTGTGTATTCTCGCTAATGTTGCACTTTGTGCTGCGAAGGGCGCAATTGGCGTGCTGTCGGGATCGGTTTCGATTGTGGCGGACGCCATGAACAACTTGTCCGATGCCAGCTCGAATATCGTGAGCGTGCTGGGCTTTAAGCTGGCGAGCAAGCCGGCCGACCCCGAGCATCCTTACGGCCACGGTCGCTACGAGTATCTCTCGGGTCTGGTCGTGGCGGCGCTCGTGCTGCTGATTGGCGTTGAGCTTATCAAGTCCTCGTTTGAGCGCATCATCCACCCCGAACCTGTCGAGTTCTCGCTTGCCCTGGTGGCAGTCCTGGCGCTTTCGATGGTTGTTAAGCTGTGGATGGCGGCCCTCAACCAAAAGCTCGGTGACCGCATTGAGTCCGAGACGCTGCATGCGACCGCTCAGGATTCCAAGAACGATGTCCTTGCTACGGGTGCTGTGCTGGCGTGCGCAATTGTTTCCCAGGTGATGCATATCAATCTTGATGCTTGGGTCGGACTTGCCGTTGGCGCTTATATTGGCTGGAGCGGCTTTGAGCTTATCCAAGATACAGTGAGCCCGCTTTTGGGCCAGGCGCCCGATCCCAAGTTGGTCAAACACATCCGAGACAAGATCATGAGCTATCCCGGCGTTTTGGGCGTTCATGACCTAATGGTTCACGATTACGGTCCGGGCAGGAAGTTTGCAAGTGCGCACGCCGAGATGGCGGCCGAGGCCAGCCCGCTGGAAAGCCACGACACGCTCGATAACATCGAGCAGTCGTTTAGGGACGAGGACGGCATGATCGTCACGCTCCATTACGATCCCATCGTGACCGATGACCCCAAGCTGGCGAGCATGCGCTTGCGCATTCACGCCATGGCTCAGGAGATCGATAGCCGCCTCTCGATTCATGACCTGCGCTGTGTGCCGGGCCCCACGCACACCAATGTGATCTTTGACTGCGTGCGACCCTCGGATTTGGACATGGGGGCCGAGGACCTAAAGCACGAGTTGGCGAAACGGGTCGAGTCGGAATACCCCAAGTCGATTGCCAAGATTACGATCGACGAAGACTACGTAGGGCATACCCACGAGTAGGGCTGTGCCGGCAAAGCAAGTTATACAGAAGGGGAGAATATGAAGAGGCTGTATCTGCTCCGCCACGGTCAGACGGAGTTCAACGTCAAAAAGCTGGTCCAGGGCCGCTGCGATTCACCGCTGACCGACCTTGGCCGCAAACAAGCGGGAATGGCAGCCGCATGGCTCAAAGCCCACGGCGTTGTCCCCGACAAAGTGGTCTCTTCGCCCTTAGGCCGAGCCATGGACACAGCTCAGCTGGTTGCAACCGAACTCCTTGGCCCGGACGCAGCAGTTGAGTCCTGCGAAGGCATCATCGAGCGCTGCTACGGCACCTTCGAAGAAGGCCCCCACGATGCCCTTCCCACCGACGTCTGGGATCCGGGCGAGGATCTGGTCCCCTTCGGAGGAGAAGGAAGCCAGGCGCTGCAAGCGCGCATGGTAGACACCCTCACCAATCTCATGGGCGCCGAGGGCATAGAAACCCTCTTAGCAGTAAGCCACGGCAGCGCCAGCCGCCAATTCATCAAGGCTGCAGCCCCAGAGGGCTTCAAGCTCCCAACAAAACTCCCCAACTGCGCCATCATGATCTTCGATTTCGATGAGGCAAAGCCACAAGCAGAAGGCGAGCCAATGCAATGCAAGTTCACCCTCCAGCAAATAGTGGACCCCCAACAAAGTCATTAGCCTGAGCGAGCAAGGTTTAGCAGACATCAACGTGGCGTTCCCAGTGTGCGGCGGAGGGGGCGGGCCTGAGACATATTAAGGTTGTCGCGAGTTCCGCACGAACAGGAGAGCACTTAATGTGCTCTCCGTCGTGAGCAGGACTGTAGAGCAGCAACCTTAATATGTCTCAGGCCCGCCCCCTCCGCCGCACACTGGGAACGTGCCACGCACTTTACCTGCGTAAACAATGTGAGTGAAATATGAATCTCGATGGATACGCCCGTAGCCGTGTATACTAAACAGCTGTGTGAAACCAGGGGAGTATTCTGGCTGGACAAAATGCCTGCTTAATAGGGTTGTCAGGTAGTCCGGACGCAATACAAGGCTGGGGAGCACGTCGTGTAAGTAGTGGTCCTCTAGGGGCGTACGCTCGGTGGTGTACGCATTGTCCCAAGACCACGCGAGAGTTGGGATCATATCTTGATCAGCATGATTCTCGGCCGCAAGATTGGCATGACCCAGGTTTGGGACGAGGACGACAACGTCGTTCCCGTCACGGTCATCCAGGCTGGCCCCTGCGCTGTCTCGCAGGTTAAAACTCAGGCAACCGACGGCTATGACGCCGTCCAGATCGGTTTCGGCGACATCAAGGCCAAGAACGTGAACAAGCCCATGGCTGGTCACTTCGCTAAGGCTGGCGTCGAGCCTGTCCGTTTCCTTCGTGAGGTCCGCGTCGAGAACGGCGAGGAGCACAAGGTCGGCGAGGTCGTCACCGTCGCTGATTTCGCTGATGTCGAGAAGGTCGACGTCATCGGTACCTCCAAGGGTAAGGGCTTCCAGGGTCGCATCAAGCGCTGGGGTCAGCGCCGCGGTCCTATGACGCATGGTTCTCACTTCCAGCGTCACCCCGGTTCTATCGGTCAGTGCGCCTATCCTGCGCGCGTCCTCAAGGGCGTCAAGATGGCCGGTCACATGGGTAACGAGCGCGTTACCGTCAAGAACCTTTCCGTTGTCCGCATCGATGCCGAGCAGAACCTCATCTTGGTCAAGGGCGCTGTCCCGGGTGCCAAGAATGGTCTCGTCGCCATCCGTATGGCCTAAGGGCCCAGCCCATTTAGCCCAGCGTCATACCAAGGAGAACACTTAAATGGCAAAGTTTGAAGTAAAGAACAGCGAGGGCAAGAAGGTCGCCGAGGCCGAGCTCGCCGCTGAGGTGTACGGCATCGAGCCGAACATCCACGTTATGCATCACATCGTCAAGTGCCAGATGGCCTCTTGGCGTCAGGGCACCCAGTCCGCTAAGGGCCGCTCTGAGGTTTCCGGTGGCGGCAAGAAGCCTTGGCGTCAGAAGGGCACCGGCCGTGCCCGCCAGGGTTCCATCCGTGCTGCCCAGTGGCGTCACGGTGGCGTTGTCTTCGCCCCCAAGCCCCGTTCTTACGCTAAGCGTATGAACAACAAGGAGGTCAAGCTGGCTATGCGCTCCGCGCTGTCCGCCAAGCTGGCCGATGGCGAGCTTGTGCTCGTCGACGACTACGGCTTCGAGAAGCCTTCCACCAAGGCTGCCGTTGCCATGCTCAAGGCTCTCGGCCTTGAGGGCAAGCGTCTGACCATCATCGTTCGCGATGAGGACGTCAACGCCTACCTGTCGTTCCGCAACATTCCCAAGACGTTCATCATCACTGCCGACGAGGCCAACACCTACGATCTCGTCAACAACAACGCCGTGCTGATGCCCGCCGACATCGCCGCTCACTTCGGGGAGGTGCTTGCATAAATGACCGCCCACGAGATCATCATCCGTCCGATCGTGTCCGAGCGTTCCTTCTCCGGCATGGAGCTGAACAAGTACACGTTCGAGGTCGCCAAGGATGCTAACAAGTATCAGATCAAGGACGCTGTCGAGGAGATCTTCGGCGTCAAGGTCGTTCGCGTGAACACCCTGACGGTCAAGCCCAAGACCAAGCGCGTGCGCTATGTCGCCGGCAAGACCCGTTCTTGGAAGAAGGCCATCGTCACGCTGGCCGAGGGCGACACCATCGAGGTCTTTGGCAACCAGGCCTAAGACTCGCTGCTGTTGAGTGAGCTCATGCCTCCCAAATAGGGGAGGCGAGAGCTCAAGGTTTTGGGCGTATTAAATGGACACGCCCGGAACCGTGTATACGTCCGGTGTCATCGCACCCGAGGCAGAACCTCGAATCCCTGTCTGCGATGGCTAACGGATTCCTATTGAAAGGGATTGTAATGGCTGTAAAGCACCTTAAGCCGACCTCCGCTGGTAGGCGTTGGCAGACGATCTCCGACTTCTCCGAGATCACCTGCACCAAGCCCGAGAAGTCTCTTCTCGAGCCCCTGCCCAAGAAGGCCGGTCGTAACAACAACGGCCGCATCACCACCCGCCACCAGGGCGGCGGCGTGAAGCGTCGTTACCGCGTGATCGACTTCAAGCGCAACAAGGACGGCGTGCCCGCCAAGGTTGCCACGATCGAGTACGATCCGAACCGTTCCGCTCGCATCGCTCTGCTGCACTACGCTGACGGTGAGAAGCGCTACATCCTGGCCCCCAAGGGCCTCGAGGTCGGTCAGACCATCATGTCCGGTTCTGACGCCGACATCAAGCCGGGCAACGCTCTGCCCCTCGCCGACATCCCCGTCGGTACGCTCATCCACGCCGTCGAGTTCCAGCCGGGCAAGGGCGCTGCTATCGCCCGTTCCGCCGGTAACTCCTGCCAGCTGATGGGTAAGGAGGGCAAGTACGCTATCGTCCGTATGCCTTCCTCCGAGATGCGCCGCATCCTCGTTACCTGCCGCGCCACCGTCGGTGAGGTCGGCAACGCCGATCACTCCAACATCGTCATCGGCAAGGCCGGCCGTAAGCGTCACATGAACGTGCGCCCGACCGTCCGCGGTACCGTCATGAACCCTGTCGACCACCCGCACGGCGGTGGCGAGGGCAAGAACCACACCTCTGGTCGTCCCTCTGTTACCCCCTGGGGTAAGCCGACGAAGGGCCTTCGTACGCGCAAGAAGAAGAAGGTCTCGAACCAGCACATCATTCGTCGCCGTAAGAAGTAATTTCGGATACCGAGTTTTAGGAGAAAGCACTTATGAGCAGAAGTCTCAAAAAGGGCCCGTTCGTGGAGACTCGCCTTCTCTCGCGTATCACCGCGATGAACGAGGCTGGCAAGAAGGACGTCGTGAAGACCTGGTCCCGCGCGTCCACCATCTTCCCCGAGATGGTTGGTCACACCATCGCCGTCCACGACGGCCGCAAGCATGTGCCCGTGTATGTTACCGAGTCCATGGTTGGTCACAAGCTCGGCGAGTTCGCGCCGACTCGTACGTTCCGTGGCCACAAGGCCAAATAGGGGGTTAACCGTAAATGGCAACTAAGTCTATTGAAACTGAGGCCACCGAGGTTCGCGCCGTCGCTAAGTACGTGCGTGTTTCCCCCAGCAAGGCCCGCCTGGTGGTCGATCTGATCCGCCGCAAGCCTGTCGCTCAGGCCTTCGACATCCTTCACTTCTGCGACCGCGCCGTCGCCGTGGATGTCGAGAAGGTTCTCCGTTCCGCCGTTGCGAACGCCGAGAACAACAACGGTCTGCGTGCCGACAACCTGGTTGTCGCCGCTGCCTATGTTGACGAGGGTCCGACGCTTAAGCGCATCCGTCCCCGCGCCAAGGGTTCCGCTTCTCGCATTCTGAAGCGTACTTCCCACATCACCGTCGTCGTTGCTCCTCGAAAGGAGGCGTAAAGCTGTATGGGTCAGAAAGTCTACCCCACCGGCTTCCGTCTTGGCATCACCGAGAACTGGCGCTCCCGCTGGTTCGCAGAGAAGGATTACGCTAAGACCCTCGGTAACGATCTCGAGATCCGCAAGTACCTCGAGAAGCGTCTTTCCCGCGCAGCTGTCTCCCGCGTCGAGATCGAGCGCGCTGGCGACAAGGTGAAGGTCATCATCCTCACCGCTCGCCCCGGCGTTGTCATCGGTAAGAAGGGTGCCGAGATCGATACCCTCCGCACCGAGCTCGAGAAGGTCGCTGGCGTCTCCAAGGGCCAGCTCTCCGTCGACGTTGTCGAGATCAAGCGCCCCGAGCTCGACGCCAACCTCGTTGCTCAGTCTATCGCCGAGCAGCTCGAGGGCCGCGTTGCCTTCCGTCGCGCTATGCGCAAGGCTGTCCAGTCCGCCCGCAAGGCCGGCGCTAAGGGCATCCGTATCCAGTGCTCCGGTCGTCTCGGCGGTGCCGAGATGGGCCGTCGTGAGTGGTACCGCGAGGGTCGCGTGCCTCTGCACACCCTCCGTGCCAAGATCGACTACGGTACGGCTGTCGCCAGCACCACCATGGGCGCTTGCGGCGTGAAGGTCTGGATCTACCTGGGCGAGAAGCTCCCGGGCCAGCCTGTTCCCAACCCTGCACTCGAGGGCTCTTCCCGTCCTCGTCGTCGTAACTCCGAGAGGAGGGGTCAGTAGTGCTTGCCCCTAAGCGTATTCTTCACCGCAAGGTGCAGCGTGGCTCCATGAAGGGCCAGGCCAAGGGTAATACCGAGCTGCATTTCGGCGAGTTTGGCATCCAGGCTCTCGAGGCCCATTGGATTACCAACCGTCAGATCGAGGCCGCTCGTATTGCCATGACCCGCTACATGAAGCGTGGCGGTCGTGTCTACATCACGATCTTCCCCGATAAGCCCATCACCAAGAAGCCTGCCGAGACTCGCATGGGTTCTGGTAAGGGTAACCCCGAGGAGTGGGTGGCCGTCGTCAAGCCCGGCCGCATCATGTTCGAGGTCAAGGGCGTGCCCGAGGAGGTCGCTCGCGAGGCTCTGCGTCTTGCACAGCACAAGCTTCCCATCAAGACCAAGATTGTTGCTGCTAAGAACGCTGAGCAGCGCATCGAGAAGGAGATGGCTGAGGAGGCCGCTCTCGAGGCCAAGTGGGCTGCTGAGGACGCCGCCGCCGCCAAGGAGGAGAACTAATGAAGCCCGCAGAGATTCGTGAGCTCTCGGACGCTCAGCTCGTTGAGAAGCTGAAGGAAATGCGCGCCGAGCTCTTTAACCTTCGTTTCCAGATGGCCACCAGCCAGCTGGACAACACCGCTCGCGTCAACACCGTGAAGAAGGACATCGCTCGCGTCCTCACGGAGCAGCGCGCCCGCGAGATCGCAGCGGAGAAGTCCGCTGTCGCCGAGTAGGACCTAAGGAGAGAACATGACTGATTCGCGTAACTCGCGTAAGGTCCGTACGGGTGTCGTTACCTCCGTCTCCGGTGCCAAGACCATTGTTGTCACCATCACCGAGCGCAAGCGTCACCCCAAGTACGGCAAGATGATGACCAGCTCCAAGAAGCTGCACGCTCACGACGAGGAGTGCACGGCTGGCGTGGGCGACACTGTCCGCGTTATGGAGACCCGTCCTATGTCCAAGATGAAGCGTTGGCGCCTCATCGAGGTCGTCGAGCGCGCTAAATAAGCAGTCGCTCTTACGACTTGTACGTTTCCGAAGATGTGCGTATGCCTGGTTTGCATACCACAGGCCGTCTAAAGGCTGCGCACCTCTCTTCGGTTCTTAGTTCGGAGGAACATCTACCATGATTCAGATGCAAACCATGCTGAACGTCGCCGACAACTCCGGCGCTCGCAAGATTCGCTGCATCAAGGTGCTTGGCGGTTCCAAGCGTCGTTATGCAGGCATCGGCGATGTGTTCATCGGTGCTGTCCAGGAGGCTACCCCTGGCGCCAACGTCAAGAAGAAGGACGTTGTCCGTTGCGTCGTCGTTCGCACCGTTAAGGAGATCCGCCGCAAGGATGGCTCCTACATTCGCTTTGATGAGAACGCCTGCGTTGTCATCAACAACGATGGTTCGCCCGTCGGCACCCGTATCTTCGGGCCTGTCGCTCGCGAGCTTCGTGACAAGAAGTACATGAAGATCGTCTCGCTCGCTCCCGAGACCCTGTAGTTAGGGGAGATATATGTATATCAAGAAGGGCGATAAGGTCCAGGTTCTCTCTGGTAAGGATCGCGGCAAGCAGGGCGTTGTCCTGCGTGCTCTCCCCGCCGAGAACAAGGTCGTTGTCGAGGGCGTTTCGGTCGTCAAGAAGGCCGTCAAGCCCAACGCTGCCAACCAGCAGGGCGGCATCGTTTCGCAGGAGGCTCCCATCGACGCCTCCAACGTCAATCTCGTTTGCCCCGAGTGCGGTAAGGTTACCCGCGTCGGTCACGAGAAGGACGGCAAGAACAAGCTGCGCGTCTGCAAGAAGTGCGGCCACAAGTTCTAAGCTGCCCGCAACATCAAGTTGCTAGCAAAGGCCCGGATGCCCCCACGGCACCCGGGCTTTTTTCTATCGCTACTCGATGGCTTCGGTTCTGCCGTCCCGTCATTCCGGTTGCATCCAGTTTTCGGTGCCGTCTCGAATCGAGTGCCGCCAGGTGACACCCTGTCGCGTTTCGTCGGCTTCGGTGACAAAAGTCGGGACAACTCCAAAAACTATTTTCGAACTCAGGGCTTTGAGTTTTTGTTTTAGTCCCAAAGGGCGCGGCGGGATGCCTTTGAAGGCTCGATAGCGCCGAAACGCCCGTTTTGAAACTCAAATGCCTTTTCGCGTGCAAGACGCCAGCTGCAATAGGAAGTGAATCAACGCAGGTGGCTTTCAAACAGTTTGCAAAACTGCAGGTCGCAGGTCATCATTGCCAGTAGGAGAAATGAGTAGTCTCAGGTGGCTTGCTCATGAGTTGACTAACGGGATTTGAGATTACGCTGACGTCCGGAATCGCTTCGAGCACGGCGTTAAGTTTTTGGGGTTTGGGCGCAGCCCCTGCACCCGCGAGCGCGGGCCTTAAGCCCGCCGAGAGAGTGACGCGTCGAAAACGAAAGGGAAAGAGAGAAGGGGCCGTTCCTATCATTCAGGTTGCGACCGAAGAAGACAAGGAGACCCCCTGTGCCTGAATGATGCCCCACAGACCGCGTCCGACCGAGCTCAAGCCGAGCTTTTCCTGACGTCCGCCTTCGCGGAGATGATGACTGGATTGGCTATGGATTGGCAACACCAATTTGGACGATTCCGGGAGGGGCGGTCCCGCCTCCCTGAACTCGACCGGCGACATGTAGCCCAGTGTCGAGTGGATCCTGAAGTTGTTGTACCAGTGCACGTAATCCGAGAGCTTGGCTCGGAGCTCGCGCGTCCCTCCTCGGTCCTGCGGAGTGGCCGACGATCTCCCCGTTGCAGAGGTCGACGAGCAGGCAGACGTAGTTCCACGACGCCCCGACGCGCACGGAGGCCAGGTCGCTGCATATATGGGTGCGCGGCGCCCTGCCGCCGAAGCCGCGCGCGACGACGTTCGGCACGTCGGCCTCGTTGACCGCCCCGGGGTGCACCTTGAACCTCTTCCTGCCGTATGTGCCGGCCAGGCCGTTCTCCCTCATGATGCGGCAGACGCGGCGCCGGCTGACGGTAACGCCCGACCTCCCGGGCGACGCCTTGATCTTGCGCGATCCGTTCCGGCCCTTGCTGGCGGCGTGCGCCGCCGCAGCCGCCGTCGCCCCCGACATTAAGGTCCTCGAGGGCCGCGTCGTTTCCGGCGACCAGTTCGTCTCGCCCGCGGAACAGAAGGCGCGCATCCTCGCGACCTTCGGCGACCTGTGCTGCGAGATGGAGGGCTGCACCATCGTGCAGGCCGCCTATCTCAACGGTGTGCCCCTCGTCGTCGCGCGCGCCATCAGCGACAAGCCCTGCGCCGAGGGCCAGGTCGTCGACTACAACACCTTCGAGAAGAAGACCGTCTTCGACTGCGCCCACATCGCCGCGCGCATGGTTAAGCTTTAGGCCCTGCGCGCCGGGGCCCTTCTTTATGTTGGGACCCCGGCGCGCAGGGCCCTTTCCAAAGCGAAGTGTCGAGCCGAAGTGTTGAGCGTCGGCCCTGAATGTTCAATGGCCGTTGTTTTCTGCCCCTCAAGTGGTGAACTTCTCCTCGGGGCTGTTGATTCCCCCACGCGCCCCCTTCCGTTCTCTGTGTTCCCCTTATACTCCTTGTACAAGGAGGTAAGAAGTCATGGACAAGACCGCACAGGACAGCTTGGCAAAGAAGCCCGTCGACATGAGGGACAGGATTCTCGAGCATCTCGAGGCCCTCACCTCTGCCGTCTCGCTCGACGACCTTGCCCGTCTGTCCACCTCCGACATCGCCGAGACGCTCATCATCTCCAGGAGTCTGGCGAGCCAGTACCTCAACGACCTTGTTCGCGCCGGCCTTGTGGTTAAGGTGGCGGGCAGGCCTGTCCGTTATTTTCATCGCCGCGCGTTCCAGAAGCGTTTTCAGGTAAAGCTCTCTGCAAGCGAGTACGCCTCGCTCGCCGACCTCATCCAGGCGACGGGAATCGCCGATCACCGTGACTTCGCGCGTGCCGTGGGCTTCGACCTTAGCCTCAGCTCCGTTGTCGAGCAGTGCAAGGCAGCGGTTCAGTACCCTCCGTTCGGCCTGCCCATCCTCTTGAGCGGCGGCGTGGGTGTCGGTAAGTCTTTCCTTTCTCGCCTTGTGTACGAGTACGGCAAGAACCAGGGCTTGCTGTCCCGCGACTCCTCCTATGTGCGCATCGACTGCGCCGGGGTCCCGGACGCCGCCTCGTTCAACGGGCTTCTTGACGAGTCGATCGCGAAATCGCGCGGGGGTGTGGTCTTTGTCAACGGCATCGAGGCACTCTCTCCCTCTGCGATGGAACACTGCCTTGCGACGGCCCTCGGGCTCGATGCCTCCCAGGATGCGCCGCGCGCTCGCCTCGTTCTTTCGACGACGCTTTCCGCCGATGACCCGAAGGTTTCCTCGGCCTACAGCAAAATGCCCATCTGTGCCCGCGTCCCCTCACTCAAGGAGCGGACCCCCGAGGAGCGCGAGGATCTCATCTTGAGCTTCCTGCGCAGCGAGGGGTGCCGAATCGGTTCTGATGTGAAGATCAGCCGCGGCGCATACCGTTGCCTCGTGAACGCGGACTTTTCCGATAACATCGCCGGCTTGCGCGCCTGCGTGACGAACTGCTGCGCCAAAGCGTTCCTCAATCGCGAGGGCGACTACGTCGTCGTTCGCCCGTATCTTCTTCCCAGCGGACTCCTCTCCTCCGCGCAGATCGATCAACAGCCCGACGATGGCGTTCTGATCGACGCGTCCCTGGATGCCGCCGAGAGCACAGGGCCGGTCGAGCAGGCGCTCGATGCCCTGTGCTCTCTCGATGAGCGATTCTGCGCCGGGGAGCTCTCTGTCTCCGAGCTTGTCTCGCAAGCTGTCTCCGCTGTGCGCGGCGTTGAGGATCACTTGATCTTCGGCCACGGCGTCGCCTCATCGAGGTCGCGCGCCTTCGAGCGCGTCGTGGGCGCGGTCCTTGCCGACGCAGGCTCTTCTTATGGCATCGAGCTTTCGAGGAAGGTCACTTTTCTACTGGCCCAGGAGATTTGCCTGCAGTTGTGGCCGGGCATCGGCCTGGCTAAGCGAAAGTCTGCCTGTGCGGAGCAAATTTCCCATCTCCTCGGTGCCGTGACCTCCGAATTGCCGTTTGCCTCGAGCGTCTCCGATCAGGTCGCCGCAGACATGGAAGGGGCGCTCGGAATCTCGCTCGATCACTTCACGAAGACGCTTCTGACGTTGTGCGTCGCATCGGAGTCTCGCGACGCGAAGGCCCTTCGGACGCTCTGCGTCATCTTGTCACACGGCTACTCGACGGCGACGAGCATCGCCGACGCGGCGAACCGTATGCTCGGCGTGCATGTGTACGAGGCGGTCGACATGCCCTACGACCAGCAGCTGAAGGACATCGTCGGTCCGCTCCAGCGCCTCGTCGACCGCCATTCCTACTGCACCGGGGTCGTGTTTCTTGTTGACATGGGCTCTTTGGAGGAGGCCTATAAGGCCCTCGAGAACGTTACCGACTCCACCATCGGGGTGGTGAACAACGTCTCCACCGGGCTCGCGCTCGAGATCGGGTCCGGGCTGCTCGGCGGCAAGTCCATCGCCGAGGTTCTTGGCGATGCGACCGCCGTGTGCGTGACGCACTGCAAGGTAATCGAGCGCGTCAACCGTGAGGACGCCATCGTCTTCTGCTCCGAGTCCGGGGTCGACGCGGCCGAGAGGATACGTCAGCTCGTCTCGCAGAGCCTCCCGCGCACCATAGGCGCGCGCCTGCTCACGAGGCCCTTCAAGCAGCTTGCCGCGAACGGGTCGAACGACGCCGTTTTCTCCGAGCACCGCGTCTGCGCCGTCATCGGCACGGGAGACCCCAGGATTGCCTCCGTTCCCTTCGTCGCCCTCGAAGACATTATGTCGACGGCGTCCGCCTCGAAGGTCGATGCCGTGTTCGGCAGGTGGCTCGACGTCTCCGAGCTCGCTTCTTTCCACGAGAAGCTGCTTTCGAATATGACGCTGCAGAACGTTATCCGCTCCATCACCATCCTCGACCCGGAGCGGCTGTTCCACGAGATCGAGAGCGCCGTGCACGAGCTTCAGCGCAGAACGGGCGAGAAGATCAGCAGCAACGCCATCATCGGGCTGTACGTTCACCTCTGTTGCCTCGTCGAGCGCCTCGTCACCCGCAACCCCATCGAGACCTACGTCGGCCAGGATCGCTTCGAGGAAGAGCACATCGACTTCATCGAGTCCTTCAGGCAGAGTTTCTCGAGCATCTCGACGCGCTATCGCGTGGAGGTTCCTGTAAGCGAGATCGCCTACGTCTTCGACTACATCAGCGTGAGCGCCGCCCCGGCGCGAGAGGAGCGTCTCGGCTCCTCGAGCCTCCTGTTCGATGAGTGACCCCCCGCGCCGTCACGATCTGACCGCGCGTCTTCAATAATCCGATAATCCCTCGCCCGGCGCGAATCCGGATAGCGCCAAGGCAGTGCTGAATGAAAAACTTGATTTGATAGGAGCAAACATGAGTGTTGTTATGGCACGAATCGACAATCGCCTGCTTCACGGCATCATCGTGACGCAGTGGGCCCCGGTGTCGGGCGCAACCCGAGTCATGGTCATCGACGACAAGGTCGCCGGCGACGAGGTCCTGAAGTCCACCATGAGGATGGCGCGCCCCGCGGGCATGGCCGTCTCGATCATCTCCGAGGAGACCGCGCTCAAGAACTTCGCGGCGGGCAAGTACGACCGCGAGAAGGTCTTTGTCATCGCCAAGGAACCCGAGACGATGCTTCACCTGGTCGAGTCGGGCATCGAGCTCCCGTCGCTGATCGTCGGCGGCTCTCTTGTCAAGGAGGGCGGCGTCCAGCTCACCCAGCGCGCCTATGCCTCCGCCGAGAACGTCCAAAGCTACAAGGCGCTCATCGCCCACGGCGTCAAGGTGACGGCACAGTTCGTGCCCGCCGACAAGCCCGTCTCCGTCGCCGACCTCATCTAAGGAGGGATCATGGTCAACTTCACTATCCTGCAGGTCGTCCTTTTGACCCTGCTTGCCTTCATCAAGCACGTGGACTACTACGGCATCCCGATGATCTTCGTCAACTATGCCGTCTTCTGGGGCCTTATCACCGGCGTGGTCATGGGCGACTGGCAGACCGGCCTCGTCATCGGCGGCACCATCCAGCTCATGCAGCTCGGCGTCGCGGGCTTCGGCGGCTCGTCGATTCCCGATTACGGCACGATGGCCATCATCGCCACCGCCTACGGCGTGACCCTGGGCTCCGACACGGGCCTCGCCATCGGCCTGCCGGTCGGCATGCTCGGCATCCAGCTCGACGTCGTCGTCAAGATCCTCAACGGCTTTGTCGTCGAGAAGTCCCAGAAGTTCTGCAACGAGGGTAAGTTCAATCAGATGAACGCCATCCTGTGGGTCTGCCCCGCGCTCTTCGGCCTGTGCGCCGCCCTGCCCGTCTTTGTCTCCGTGACGCTCGGCCAGCCCGCCGTCAACTGGCTCCTCGAGGTCATGCCCCAGTGGTTCCTCTCCGGCCTCACCCTCGCCGGCAAGATGCTCCCGGCCATCGGTATCGCCATGCTGCTCCGCTACATGCCAACCGCCAAGTACTTCCAGTACCTGCTCGCCGGTTTCTTCCTCTCGGCCTTCCTGAACGTGCCCATCATCGGTGCCGCCATCGTCGGCGTTGCCCTCGCGATCGCGTTCTACCAGCGTGTCGAGAGGGACGCCGAGCTCACCGCCCACGCTTCCGCAGACGCCTTCATCGGAGAGGATGAGTAACCATGGAAAACGAGAACATCACCGCCGCCGAGGGCAAGCCCTCCGGCTATAAGGTCACCAAGAAGGACCTGCGCAACGCGAACTGGCGCTGGCTCATGAGCGTGTGCACCTTCAACTACCAGACCCAGCAGGGCGCCTCGGTCGCCTACGCCCTCTCGCCGATCCTGAGGAAGATCTACACGAACGACGAGGACTATAAGCAAGCGCTCAACAACCACTTCCGCTACTACAACACCCAGCCTTGGCTCGCCGCCATCATCCTCGGCGCCTGCGTGGCCATGGAGGAGCGTGACGGCCTCGCGGCGGCGGACGCCGTCCAAGACCTGAAGATCGGCACCATGGGACCGCTCGCCGGCGTCGGCGACTCCCTGCTCATGACCATGATCCCGACCATCATGGGCTCCATCGCCGCCTACATGGCCATCGAGGGCAACCCCGTGGGAGCCGGCATCTGGTTCGCGCTCATCCTGGCCATCTTCTGGGTCCGCATGCACGCCCTCGAGTTCGGCTACAAGCAGGGTGTGAAGCTCGTCACCGACTTCAGCGAGAAGCTTCCCAACCTCACTGCCGCCGCCTCCGTGCTCGGCCTCACCGTGGTCGGCTGCCTCATCGCCTCGGTCATCGGCGTCACCTGCCCGATTAGCTTCAGCTTCGGCGACGTCTCGATGGAGATTCAGCCGCTGCTCGACAAGATCCTGCCTGCCATGATCCCCGCCGCCATCACGGGAAGTGCGTATTACCTTCTTACCAAGAAGAACGCGAGCATGACGGCCCTCATCCTCGTGGTGATCGTCCTCGCGATGGTCGCCTCCGCCGCCGGCATCCTCGCCTAGCTTCGACCCAAGAGATTGGTGAATCAATGAGAAAGATAGTTGTGGCGAGCCATTCCCTTCTCGCCCAGGGCTTCAAGGACACCCTCGAGTTCCTTACGGGTAAGAGCGACGCCGTCACCGCCGTTTGCGCCTATGTGAACGACAACGGCGAGGGGCTCGACGCGGCGGTCGAGGCGGCGCTTTCGGGCACTGACGAGGTCGTCGTCCTTACCGACGCACTCGGCGGCAGCGTGAACCAGCGCTTCTCCCGCTTCGCCTCCGACCGGATCCACGTGATCGCGGGTGTCAACCTCCCGCTCGCCATGACGGTCGCGCTCGCGCGCCCCGACGAGAAACTCGACTTCGACGCCCTCGTCGACGAGGCGCGCCAGCAGATCGTCTACGTGAACGGTGCCAGTTCCGCCGAGTGCGAAGACGACGAATAGAGGAGGTCGACGATGAGAGAGTTCCTTAAAGACGTGTGGATGCACGGCGGTGAGGAAAGCCGTGCCATCACCCCCGAGAACATCACGGGCGAGAAGGGCCACGCCGCCATGTCGGCCAGCCACCTCGGCGTCGGCCGCAAGGGCTCGTGCTGCGTGCCCCTTGAGTCCGGCGAGACCATCACGCTCGCGGACATCGAGGGCCCCGGCATCATCCGCCACATCTGGATGACCGTCCCCGACAAGACCGCCGCCGGCAGCTTCGTCATGCGCGACCTCGTGCTGCGCTTCTACTGGGACGACGAGGAGACCCCCTCGGTCGAGTGCCCTGTCGGCGACTTCTTCTGCAACGGCTTCGGTGAGCGCGCCATCGTCAACTCGATGCCCATCTGCGTGAACCCGACGGGCGGCATGAACTGCTACTTCGAGATGCCTTTCAGGAAGCACGCCAAAGTCACGCTTACGAGCGAGCACCCCGGGTTCATTAAGTACATCTTCTACACGTTCAACTACGCGCTCACCGACGTGCCGGACGACGCCATGTACTTCCACGCCCGTTTTAACCGCGAGCGCAGCACCCGCAGGGGCGTCGACTACACCGTGCTCGACGGCGTGCGCGGTAAGGGCTACTACGTCGGCACCTACATGGCCCTGTGCGCCCTGGAGCGCTATTGGTGGGGCGAGGGCGAGATGAAGTTCTTCCTCGACGGCGACGAGGAGTTCCCCACGGTCACCTCGACGGGAGCCGAGGACTACTTTGGCGGTGCCTGGGCCTTCCTCGACAGGCCGCCCCACGCGCTGCCCGAGGCGCAGTGCTTCAACACGCTGTTCGCCGGCTACCCGTACCGCTCGACGCGCGACGCCACGCGCGACCGCTTCAGCGCGGGCAAGCCGAACCCGAACCCGATGCTCGCGACCAACGACGACGCGCTGCCCAGGCACGGCCTCTACAGGTGGCACCTTCCCGACCCGATCTCGTTCAAGGAGGACCTGCGCGTGACGTTCCAGGACCTCGGCAACGACGACATCAAGCTCTACGAGCGCGAGGACGACATCTCCACCGTCGCCTACTGGTACCAAAGCGAGCCGCACGCCGTGCTCGCTCCGTTTGCCGCAAGGCAGGACCGCGTGCCCAGGTAGGGTCGCCTCGAAACAAGCCAACGTTATGGGCGTCCGCGGTTGACCATGACTGCGGGCGTCCCTTTGTAAGGAGGATCACATGAGCGAAAAGCAAATGAGGCTCGGCGCCCTCGAGGCCGGCGGGACCAAGATGGTCTGTGCCGTGGTGTCCGGCGACGGCGAGGTCCTCGACCGTATGGAGACCCCGACGCTTGCGCCCGCCGAGACCGTCCCGCAGATGATCGAGTGGTTCGCCGCCCGCGATGTGGACGCGTTGGGCATCGGCGCCTTCGGCCCGACCTGCGTCGACCCCGCCGACGAGCGCTACGGCTCCATCCTCCAAACGCCCAAGCTCGCGTGGCGAGACTATGGTCTTCGCGCCGCGTTTGCCGACGCCCTCGGGATTCCGGTGGCCTACGATACGGACGTGAACGTTGCCTGCCTCGGCGAAGCGGTCTTCGGCTGCTGCAAGGGGCTCAAGGACGCCGTCTACGTGACCATCGGCACCGGCGTGGGCGCGGGCGTCATGTGCGCGGGCAGGCTCCTTCACGGCATGCTGCACTCCGAGGCCGGCCACATGCTGGTAAGGACCCGTCCCACCGAGGAAGGACGCTGCGTCTGCCCGAGCCACGCGAGCTGCCTCGAGGGCCTCGCCTCCGGCCCCGCCATCGCCGCGCGCTGGGGAAAGCCCGCGGCCGAGCTCGCGGACAACGATGAGGTGTGGATGCTCGAGGGGGATTATCTGGGGCAGATGTGTGCGAACCTCGTGCTCATGTACTCGCCTCACCGCATCGTCCTCGGCGGCGGCGTGATGCACCAGGAGCAGCTCTACGGCATCGTCCGCAAGAAGACCCTCGAATATCTGGGTGGCTACATCCAGACCGCCGAGCTTAAGGACATGGAGAGCTACATCTGCGCCCCGGGCTGCGGCGGCGACCAAGGAATCCTCGGCGCGGCCGAGCTGGCAAGAAGGGCGCTCGCGTAACTTGCGCTCTCTCCGCCATACAACGCGTTAAGAAAAGACGAGCGCTTCTTGCCAATTGGGCGGCAAGAAGCGCTCGTCTTTTGCATTTGTTTTTGGGCAGAACGCCCCGCCTCCGCTAGAGTCCCTGGACCGCTACACCCACGAGGTTTGGACCGGTGTGGACAAGAAGCGCGGGGCTGATGTCGGAGCGGACGATCTCCACCGCGTTGGCCACGCGCTCGCGCAGGGCCTGCTCCATGCGGTCGTAAAGGTCGGCGTAGGCCGAGGTGTAGCTCACGGCAAAGCGCACCTTGGGGTGCTTCTCGGCGATGGCGGCGACGAGCTTGACCTCGGTGCGATGCGGTACTTGCATAGCCATTTCGTGTGCGCGAGGCTGTCGGCTTTCTGGGCCACAGCAATCACATTCCCCCTAGCATGATGACCTGAACAATCCTCATGCTAGGGGGAAGGTTTTGTCGCGTAGCGGAAATTGGCCTCCACCCGCTGAGCGGGTGGCTTTCTATGCCGCGCGTGCCGTGCGGCACGGACTAAAGTCCATGAATAAAAACGAGGAAGGCCACGTCCGGCCTCCCTCGCAAAGGGTCTCTGATTACTCCCACTCATTGGGGACAGGCTTACATGAGTGATTGCACTCATTGGGGACAGACTTAAATGAGTGCTCTTGAAATGCCGGCGCCTGGGGACGTTCCTTTTCTGTCGGCAGTTTGGGACGGTCCTTAGAGCTGCAGCGCGCCATGAGTGACGTGGTGAAGCGGATCATCCTGTCTTTGAAGTTCTAAGTAGAATTCCCCGTCTCTGAGCAATGATTAGTGCGCATTTGTGCGTATTTGCGTGCGCAGGATTGCGTGACCATGCGTGTATATGCGCCGTCTGCGGTTGTATTTTGACCGTTTGGCGGTTATATACGCAGAAGTACGCACATACACGCGTATTTGTGCGAATATATAGCTGTCAGAATTGAAAGACTTTTCACGACGCAGGAGGTATTCATGGCAGATTCCAAGCAGGCTCCACTCGACTCCGCGGCAGCCGCAAAAGCAGCGTTCGCTTCGGTCCAGGATAAGCCGTTCCCTAACGACATCTTTACGGCTCCCGAGCTTCGCTGGGCTGTGATCGGTTGTGGCGTTATCGCCAACCAAATGGCCCAGTCCCTCGCGCTGGCCGGCCGCAAGCTTGCGGGCGTCGCCAACCGCACGCTGTCCAAGGCCCAGGCTTTTGCTGAGCAGTATGGCATCGAGAAGGTCTATGAAACGGTTGAGGACCTCTATGCCGATCCGGATATCGACGCCGTCTATATCACCACGCCGCACAACACGCATATCACCTATCTGCGTGCCGCGCTGGCCGCCGGCAAGCATGTGCTCTGCGAGAAAGCCATTACCCTCAACTCCGCCGAGCTCGACGAGGCCCGTGCCATCGCCGACGAGCATAACGTGGTCCTTATGGACGCCACCACGGTGCTCCACATGCCGCTGTATCAGGAGCTGCGCCGTCGCATGCATGCGGGCGACTTTGGCCGCATGAACCTCGCCCAGCTCAACTTTGGCAGCTATAAGGAGTACGGCGACCTGACCAACCGCTTCTATAACCGTAGCCTTGCCGGCGGCGCCATGCTCGACATTGGCGTGTATGCGCTCTCCGTCATGCGCCTGTTTATGGCCAGCCAACCAGCCGAGGTCGTGTCTCTGGGCAATACCTGCGAGACTGGCGTTGACGTCGCGGGTGGCATTGTCTGCCGCAACGCCGAGCAGCAGCTGGGCGTGGTGAGTCTTACGCTCCACTCCAAGCAGCCGAAGCGCTCGGTCATCAGTTTCGATAAGTGCTATATCGAGGTCAACGAGTATCCGCGCGCCGACCATGCGACCATCGTGTGGACTGCGGACGGTCACCGTGAGGAGGTCCACGCTGGCACCGAAGCCTACGCACTGTGCTACGAGATGGCCGACCTGGAGAAGGCCGTTGCCGGCGATGATTCGAAGCGCGAGCTGCTGGATTATGCTTCTGATGTTATGGAGCTTATGACCAAGCTTCGCGCCGACTGGGGAGTCGTGTACCCCGAGGAGGAGTAAGCGATGCTTGCGGAAGATAGGCTCAACGCGATCGTGTCGATGGTGCAGCAGGCTGGCTCGGTTACCGTGCCGGAGTTTGCTGAAGCCCTGGGCGTGACGGCGTCCACCATTCGGCGCGACCTGCAGACGCTCGACCGCGCACACCGTATCGCCAAGGTGCACGGAGGCGCGACGAGTCTGGAGCGCGCGCACGTGACGCGCGACCTGACGATCGGCGAGCGCAGCGATCTTCATAACGACGACAAGGAGCGTATCTGCGTCCGTGCCGCGGCCCTGGTGGAGCCTGAGAGCTTTGTGTATATCGATTCGGGCTCCACGACCCTCAAGCTCATCGAACATCTTCCGCATCTCGAGGGTGTCACCTATGTGACTGATTCTGTGCTCCATGCTCAGCGCCTCGCTTTGCGCGGTATGCGCACCGTTGTGCTGGGCGGCGAGCTCAAGCCCGAGACCGAGGCGCTCGTCGGTCCCGATGCCTTGGCAACTCTGGACCGCTATAACTTCAACTGCGGCTTTTGGGGTTCCAATGGCATCGCCGCCGAGCAAGGTTTCACCACACCGGATATCGAGGAAGCGCAGGTCAAGCGTGTCTCGATGCGCCATACCGCCAAACGCTTCGTAATCTCGGACGCCAGCAAATTTGGCATGGTGGCGCCCGTCAAGTTCGCGGACTTCCGCGATGCAACGATCATCACTGCGGGCGAGGTACCCGCCAAGTACCAGTCGATGGACAACGTCATCACGGTCTAGCGATGGGACAAGGCCAAAACCACCACAAAGGTGCCTGTCCCCATTGCGGCGGTTAGTAACGAAAACCGAGTAGTTTTCTCAATAGAAAAGCGGCAACGTCCATTACGGGCGTTGCCACTTTCGTTGTCTGCCGGTTTTGTCTAAGTCTGTAACAACTAGACCGTTAAAAGTGGGTTAGATGTTACAGATTGAGATACTTTCGAACCGCGCCGCCCCTTTGTCTCAATCTGTAACAGCTGGGATCGATTTTGACGAGTTATTGTTACAGATTGAGATTTTCCCTTGAGGGGGATTCGAATGTCTCGATCTGTAACAGATAGACCGGAAAAAGGGTTCTAACTGTTACGGATCGAGACGTTTTGGGACCGTGGTTGAGCCATCGTGACGGCTTGACGTTTGCCCAGATAAAACCTGCCAAAATAAACCTGTCCCTTTTTGGCAGGTTTTAGGGCTCCCAGGGGCAGGGGGCTTCGATGTGGATGTGCTCGCCGGTTACGGGATGCGTGAAGGACACGCTGTGGGCGTGGAGCATCAGGCCGCAGGGACGCGGCGTTCCGTACAGGTCGTCGCCAACCAGGGGATGGCGCTCGCTTGCCAGATGCACACGGATTTGGTGTTTGCGGCCGGTGAGCAACTCGACATCGATATACGAGCGCGTGGGCAGGCCACGGCGGCTCTTAAGGCGCTTGAGCACCTTCACGCGCGTCTGCGACGGCTTGCCGCTGGCGCCGACGCGCATCTTGCGGCTATCGTGGCGGTCGCGGGCGATCGGCTTGTCGATGAGCTTCTCGTTCCAGTCGATTTTGCCCTCGGCCAGCGCCAGATAGTGCTTTTCGAAGGCGTGGTCGATCACCATCTGGTCAAAGGCGGGCTGCGTCTGTTTGTCGAGCGAAAACAGCACCACGCCGGTGGTGTTGCGGTCCAGACGGTTGAGCGGCTGCATGTCAGTCGCGGCAAAGCCGTCGCCCATCGCCAGCAACAGATCGCTGGCGTAGTCGGTGAGCGTGCGCTCGCCGGTGCCGTCGCCGTGGACGATCATGCCGGCGGGTTTATCGATGGCCATGAGCCAGGCGTCGCAATAAAGGACTTGAGGTTCTTCGTTCACGTGTAAGCCTTTCGGTTAGCTGATTCCCACAAACATGCAGCCCGAGGTCGCCCCGCGCAGGCGGGCGGCGGGCTTGCGGCCGGCATGCGCTGCTTCGATGGCACGACGGACGCGGGCGACGGCACGGCCCACCTCATCTGTCTCGAGCAGGGTTCCGTCGACCATAAGGCGGCGCACGCCGGCGTCGAGCAGCTGTGGTACCTGCGGCGTGAGGTCGATGGGGTAGGCGTCGTACAGGCGAGAACGGCCGTGGATGTCGGTGCGCACGGGCATGACCTTTCCGTCGATATTCTTGAGCGACAGCTTGCGGGCGCGCAGACGGCAGCTGGCACAATCGTGGATGCAGCCATTGGCCACCTGCAGGATGCAGTGCTCGCTCGTCATAACGCGCGGGCGGCCAAAGACGGTGATGCCCAGAGCCGCGGGCGCGGCGGCGCCGAGCGAGACAATCTCGTCGAGTGTGATCTCGGGCGAGAGCCAAAACGCACCGGCTCCGCGCTTGGCAAGCGCCTCCATGCAGGGCGTGTTGTGCACCGGCAGACAAGAGCGAATCTCGGCCGTGGCGCCAACCTGGGCGGCCAGGGCAAGCTCAGAGATGTTGCCAATAGCGACCGTGGCGCTGGCAACAACCCACGGGTCGACGCGTACGTGGTCAACGGCGCGGCAGACCTCGTCGAGCACGGGTACGATGCCCTGCTCAAATGCATCGGCGGGGGAGAGCTCGGCCGCATCGAGTGCGTCGGTGGTCATGTAGATGCGCGTTACACCCTCGGCGCGAGCGGCTTCGGCGGCCTCGAGCGAGGTGACGGTGGCGCAGATCTGCGGCTCATCGCGGTAGTGCTCGGGCGCGGGGCGGGAATCACTGGTTACAATCGCCGGCAGCTCGAGCGTTTTCGCGCGCTCCGCGTACGGCGCCAGAATGGCCTCCTCCAATGCTTTGCAGGCAGCGGTGCGCACCTTATGCACGGCGGAAAAGCCCATACCGCAGCCGGCGTCGAGGGCCACCTCAAAGCTCGCGGCCTCAAAGGGAGAGGAGCCCATGCGCCCGACGTGCTCAACCAGATCGGATGCCTCGACGGCGCGGGTCTTGGCGGCCTCGACGGTGAAGCCCGTGGCGGTGGCGGTGAGCGCGGGGTTGTCACAGCAGGTGAGTGTGACAGTAAACGGCTCGCCCAGGCGCGCCACGACGGACACGTCAACAGCTCGGCGGCGCAGCACATCGCGCTTGAGCGCGGCGCCGGCGGCGTCGATGGCGCGCTGGCTTCGAATCACGCGGACGCGGCAGCCCTCGGGCATGCTGCGGGGCACGCGGCACTCAATGATGTCACCGGCGGCGGCATCATCGGCGGCAATGGTGGTCAGGAACTGGTCAAACTCGTTATCGTGGCGAAGCTCCAGCAGGTCGCCTTTGCCCACGGGCTCAAACAGCTCAATGCGGGCGATGGCGGCGCGGCGACGGCGGTCGTCGGGCTTGAGGCCGCGCACATCGCGGTTGGCCGGGCGGCTGCCCAGCACCGTGCCCACGATCTGGCCGCGGTTGTTGGAACGCTCATAGCTCATCATCTCGTCGCCCGAGGTACCGTCCTGATAGGCGTGCGTAAAGTCGCGGTTGAAGCAGCGCTTGAGCTGGCGCTGGCGGGCGGCTTCCTCGTTCTTGGCAACGGTGGCTCCGGATAGCATGTCGTCAATTTCGTGACGATACACATCAACGATGGAGTACACGTAATCGGGCGCTTTCATGCGGCCCTCGAGCTTGAGCGATGCGGCGCCGGCGTCATACAGACGGCGAACGAGCTGCGAAGTGTTGGTGTCACGCGGGCATAGCGCGCGCTCGCGACCGGCAGGGGAGAGCGCGCGGCCGTTCTCGTCGATCAGCTCGTAAGGCAGGCGACAGGGCTGAGCGCACATGCCGCGGTTGGCCGAGCGGCCCGCCATGGCAAAGCTCGACAGCAGGCACAGACCCGAGTAGCAAAAGCAGATGGCGCCGTGGCTAAAGACCTCAAGGTCCACATCGGGCGCGGCATCGTGAATGGCGGCAATCTCGTCGATGGAAAGCTCGCGCGAGAGGGTCACGCGGTCGGCGCCCTGCTCGCGGCACCAAAGGGTTCCGCGGTCGTCATGGATGTTTGCTTGGGTTGAGATATGCGTCTCGATGCCGGGCATGGTGCGCTTGACCTCAAAGAACAGGCCCCAGTCCTGGATGATGAAGGCGTCGGCGCCCAGCGTGGAGCAGCGATGGATGAGTTGCAGCGCATCGCCCATCTCGGACTGCTTGATGACGATGTTGACCGTGACGTAGACGCGCGACCCGGCTAGATGCGCGGCGCGGCAGGCTTGCTCAAAGGCCTCGTCGGTAAAGTTGGTTGCCTTGCGGCGGGCGTTGAAGCTGCCCATGCCGCAGTAGATGGCATCGGCGCCCGCGGCGAGCGCGGCGGCAAAGGGCTCCGGGCCTCCGGCGGGGGCCAAAAGCTCGGGCCTGCGGTTAGTGGTTCGGCTGGCGGTTGCGGTCATATCCTGCCTTTCAAAATGCTTAGATATTCAAAAGTATAGTGACGTCGCTGCGGTGGGCGACGCCCGCAGCCTAAGCAGGACAAAGTCTTCAGCAGCTTGGACTGGCTGCTCCACATGAGAACCGTTCAGCGGTTCGGGGAAACCGTTGGGCGATAAAATATTCTCGCAAGCTGATAATATTCTTGCATCAAACAGAAACCTTGATTACTATCCCAATCAAGCGCGGTGTTCAGACCGAATTGTGCCTCCCGGTGCGAACGCCGCGCTCACGCTCTCTATCTGATCGTAAGGAGAAAAACATGAGCAAGACCGTCGTGTCTTCCGATAACGCACCGGCCGCCATCGGCCCGTATTCCCCCGGTATCCAGGCCGGCAACATGGTGTTCCTGTCCGGCCAGCTGGGCATCGACCCCGCGACCGGCAAGATGCCCGAGGGCGTCGAGGCCCAGGCCAAGCAGTCCCTCGCCAACGTCGAGGCCCTGCTGACCGCTGCCGGCGCTACCTTTGCCGATGTCGTCAAGACCACGGTCTACCTGGCCGACATCGCCGACTTCGCCGCCGTGAACGAGATCTACGCCTCCAAGTTTGAGGCCCCGTTCCCCGCGCGCAGCGCCTTCCAGGTTGCCGCCCTTCCGGCTGGCGGTCTGGTCGAGATCGAGGTCGTTGCCGCTCTCTAAGGCGTTGGCCACAACTAAACATGGCATGCAAAAAGACCCTGCAGCGCGTGTGAACTGCACCCCAAAACTTGGACGGCTTAAATAAGAACTACTGGAGTGGGAAGGATAAACTGGACTTTCTTTTAAGGATCCTCAAGCGTATTGCCGCTCGTATTCCACTGGAGACATGTAGCCCAGGGTGGAATGCATGCGCACCCTATTGTAATAGAGCTCTATGTACTTGAAGATGTCC
>JAXIXR010000012.1:0-6722 GCA_036304905.1 Collinsella sp.
GAGCACGAATGGGGCAAGAGGAGGTACCTGGACATGTCGAAGCTGGAGGAGATGGACGAGCTGAGCAAGAAGGCGGAGGGCTAGAGCAAGGCGGGGCCGAGGCCGCCTCGATCAATTTGCGAAAGAATCTTGACGGTACCATAGAGGAAGCGAATATTAAGCCTATCGTGCAGAAAGTTCCATTATGACTATAGTGTGACGCTAAGCCCGATCGATAGTCCATTGCCATTGGCACATTTGAATAAAACGTCGGTTTTATAAAACCAGTATAGAGCTGAGGTGCTACATAGCAGGCAATAGTTGCCAATGCAAAAATGAGTAACACCCCAATAAAAACTTTAACGGCAGGCAGAATCCAATTAGGGTTTTCAACTGCAAAATAACTAATAACAACTACGGAGACAAGGGCAATAGTTGCAGAAAGGTCATAACCACCGCCCAGTACAAATCCGATAGCAGCCATGACAGCAACCGCGCCCCATGGCAATAGCGGCACGATTGCCCTCAGATCAAAGGACATAACCCTGCCACTTCGAACAGCAAGGGCAATCATCAGCATGATGCTCAAAGCAAAAATAACAAAACTAATTCTATAAGTTATCAGAGAAGAGCAATAAGCAAATAAGCAGACGAAAAGAGTTATAACGCCAAACGCAAATTCACCTTTGCCCCGCGTCTTCGGGCAATGCAAGCTTAGATACCTCCTCTTGCGAGTAGAAAAATAAGATGACTTGTCTTCCAAGCAAAATAACTAAGAAGAGACTTGCTATCTTCACGAAAATAGTAAGATCAGATGCCGACAACGCTATAGCCCTACAGCGCCTCATGCGTCTCGTAAACGTGCGCGTCAGCCTTGGACGCCTCGGACAGACCGTCGTTGATCTTGGCGCATAGGTCGCAGGTGGAACAGGCGTCGAGCTGCTCCTTGGTCACGCGACCCTCCTCGTAGTCGCGCACGACCTTGAGCTCGTGCATGTCGTAGGGTCTCTTGGTGAACAGGGCCTTCACCTTGTGCTTGAGCACCCACCAGCCGGGCTTCCAGATGTACTTGTGCATGGCCGGGCTCACCGAGCCGATCATCCAGCAGTTGCGGTCGCAGTGGCGGACCTTCGCGCGGACCCTCTCGGCCTGGTCGGAGTTCCAGAGCTCGTCCCAGGACTCCTCGTTGAGGTTGCCCATGACCTCCTTGTCCTTGGTGCCGTTGCAGGGCATGACGTCGCCGTAGGGGTCGATGAAGAAGGTGTCGAACGCCATGTCGCAGGGCAGCAGGCGCGGCTGGCCGTAGATGTAGTTGATGAGACCGTGGTTGAAGTAGGCGCGGAACCACTTCTTGGGGCTGTTGGACTTGAGAAGCTCGTTGACCAGGTCCTCGAAGTTCTTGGCCACCATGGGGCGATCGTGGATGATGTTCTTTGCCTCGACGAAGTAGAAGCTGTTGTGCAGCGACGCCGTGGCGAACTCCATGCCCAGCTCGTCGGAGATCTTGTAGAGGGGCACCAGGTCGGGCGCGTTGAGGTCCTGCACCGTCATTCCGAAGCCCACGTCGGGGTGCTTGAGCTCGACGAGCTTCTTGAGTGTGGCGTAGCCGCGGTTGTATCCGTTATCCAGGCCGCGGATCTTGTCGTTGGTCTGCTGCAGGCCCTCGATGGAGATGCGGATGCCGACGTTGGGGAACTCCTCGCACAGGTCGATGATGCGGTCGGTGAAGAAGCCGTTCGTGGAGATCACGATGCGGTCGGACTTCTTGTAGAGCTCGCGCACGATGTCCTTGAGGTCCTGGCGGATGAAGGGCTCACCGCCGGTGATGTTGGTAAAGTACATCTTGGGGAGCTTCTTGATGGTCTCGATGGAGAGCTCCTCCTCCGGACGGCTCGGAGCCTTGTAGCGGTTGCACATAGTGCAGCGCGCGTTGCAGCGGTAGGTGACGATGACGGTACCGTTGAGTTTCTTTTCGGCCATGAGTTAACCATTCCTTCCGGGCTTGACATAACGGGTCGGATATACGAGAAAATCGAGCGGGCGCAAACGTTCCATAGCCAGCATCGCGAAAACAGGGCCGACGAAGCCGGTAGCCAAACCAACTACCACGTGAACAGTAGGCGTGGTAACGCCAATCTTCACAAGCACAACGCGAATTCCGGCGGCAAAGATGGTGTGCATGAGGAATACGGGCATAGTCCATTTCGCAATTGCCGTAAAAACGTCGGACTCCGAACGTCCGCGCGACCACGTGACGCACGCTGACAAAATGCAGCCGCATGCAAATAAACCAACAAAGAACCACGCTAAAGAGCCGAGTTTAAACAGATAAGCGAAGAACGACATGGGCAGGAAGGCTGCACCGACAAGCGCCCCACCAAAAGTGAGTTGTTTGTCTAGCTCGTAAAAGGCAATTGTCATGCCCGCAACAAACCAAATGAGGTTAATGCTCACGCTGTCAACTACATACGGCATCGAAGGCCACCCCCCCCGATCGCATGAATCAGCTTTAGCGAAAACGAAAACACAAGCATCGCAACCATGGCTAGAGATGACCACGCAGTTGGCGTAAAAAGAAATACAAAGAAAAGCGTATACAGGAACCAATAGGGCGAAGCTGGATGAAATAGCAGGGTCTGTAATGGACCGATCTCGACGCTGTTGGCAAGATTCCCGGCAAAAGCCTTCATCACCAGCGTAAGTAGAGTGAACACGAAATACGGAACACCCAACGAGACGGCTTTCTTGCGGATGTTAAACCACCAAGCATTGACAGAATTCACATGCGAGTATTTCTGATAAAGATAACCGGAGCAGATAAAAAACAGCGGAACGTGGAATGAATATATTGTCAGCTGGAACCATTCATACGGTGCGCTGGCGGTTATAAATCCTGACTTAACCATTGACTGAGTAAAATGTCCAAGTACAACCAGGATACAGGCAATGACTTTCACCGTATCAGGCCATAGCTCATGCTGTCTTCTAGAATCCTTTTCGGCCATGTGGATTAGTCCTCTTTCTTGGCGCATGCAGGATCAAGAATCGCTTCGAGCTTTTCGAGATGGTTCTGCGGTGTATATTTCGTAAGCACGGCATTGCGGCCATTCATGCCCTGGCGTTTTGCCTCATCCGGATTCTCCAGGTAAATAGCGATGGTTTTCGAAAGGGCATCAACGTCGCCCAGGGGAAGCACGGATCCCGTCTCCCCGTTCTCCACCAGCTCCGGCATGCAGCCGATATCGAAAACGACAACCGGCTTGCCATGTGCGTAGGCCTCTAGCACGGTGTTGGGCATGTTCTCAAACCAAGTCGATGGGCAGAGAACACAAGCGGCGCCGTCAATGAGGCGCTCCTTCTCCTCGCCCTTAACGAAGCCTACGAAATCTACGCGGTCCGATATGCCGGCCTCTTCTACAGCCGTTTTAATTGACGCAGCGTACCCGTCGTCGGTACGACCAGTGATCTTGAGCCTAACACCGCTGTTGCGCATGGCGGCATCTACGGTTAGATCAACGCCCTTTTCGGGACTGATCCTACCAAGATAGAGTGCGTACTTTCCCGCGGCAGGACAGACCTCAGGCCGAGAAGGAGCCGTAGTAAACGTCGGAACAACATTAATCTTCTCCCCTGGTACACCGGACTTCTTGAGAAGGGACGCCGTGAACGCGGAGGGGCAGACGAATGCATCCACATAATCAAACAGGCGCTTGCAGCGGTGGAACTTCATCGACGCGATGCGTACTGCAGTTGTGGCCCTCGAGCCATGGCAGCAGGACATATCGGCAGCCTTGGAGTAATCACCGTTGATACAAGCAGTACAAACCTCCCCGTTGCAAAGGAAATCGGAACGGGGGCACATGATATTGAAATCCGAAAGCCTGTGGACAACCCTTACGCCTTCATCGTGACACGCTTTGAAGATGCTCGGAGAAAGCGCGTTAATCTGCTGCAGAACGTAAACGACGTCCGGCCTCTCGTCCTGAATGAGACGGCGGAGATTCTTATATGCCTCGCGGTTATAGAAAGCGCAGGAGAGCAAACGAGCGACGTTCTTCGGAGTCTTCTTAACGTTGTTAAAGTAGGCGTCACCCGACTCGCTCTTCCCATGGGGAAAATAACGAGAATATGGCGTATCCTCATTGAGCGGGCTGCGGACCGAAAACGGAATAACAGTATGCCCGGCGTCTTCGAGAAGGCGCTTAACGTTGAACATATAAATCTCGGGACCGCCCGAGACATAGTAGCGATAATTCGCCAAGATTATCTTCATCGGGCCTCTCCTTGATAAAGCTCGAGGGTCCGTTCGACGACGGAATCCCAGTCATAGTTATTTCTCACGCGCTCGCGAGCACTCTCGCCGAGCTTGTTGGCCCTTTCCGGATTATCCAGAAGGCCGCGAAGGACGCGAGTAAGCTCAGAAACGTTGCCTTTGGCAAAAGTTGCGCCGGCGCTTCCAAGAACGTCAGCGCATTCGGGCACATCGCTCGTAACGCAACATGTACCGTAGGACATGGCTTCCATAAGAGAAAGTGGCATACCTTCCACATCGGAAGGGAGCACGTAGACATATGCATTCGAATAGAGCTCGGCGAGAAGGTCACCCGTGACGAATCCGGTAAAAATAACGCGCGGGTCAGAACCAGCCCGCTTTCTAAGCTCAATCTCAAATGCATCGGTGTCAGAACCTCCGCCAGCAATGACCAAGCGCTTATCGGTACCGAGCCGACGGAAAGCATCAACGAGTAAATCACCGCGCTTCTCGGGCACCAGTCGGCCAAGATACAAGATGTAGTCGCCACGAGATAGGCCCCAACGCTCAGCGATTAAACTGGCATCAATACGCTCACGGATTTCCACTCCATTGTGTATGAGAGTGGCCTCACGACCGTATTCCTGCTTGAAGTAGCCCTCCGCAGACGACGACAGGACAATCAGCTCATTCGATTGGGTTGCAGCCGCCTTCTCACCCATCTTGATACAAGTGCTAGCAAGTCGTCCCCACTTGGCCCTCTGCCAGTCAAGACCGTGGATCGTTGCAACGGTGCGAATTCCTGCCCGACGGGCAAGGGGCAGTGGAACACAGGGCCCTTCGGCGTGGTAATGAATCACGTCAGGACGGTCCTTAATCGCCCGTCGAGTCGCAAAATAGGACGAAGAAAGTGCAGCAAGGCCCTTCTTATCAATTGTCTTTACCGGCACAATACGAACACCGTCAGCGATGCGCTCTGAAAGGGATGTCGCCTCGCCGGTCATTACGTCGGAGCCGGAGCGATCGTAACATGTAACCTCATGCCCAAGAGCAGCCATACGACGCGCCAGTTCCGTAACAACGACTTCGACCCCGCCTTCGCGAGAGCCAAACCGCTTATGCCCAATCATTGCGATTCGCACGCTAGCAACAGCCCCCGTAATAGCGCTTATACCACTTGGCGAAGGCCCTCAGACCGTCCTCGAGCGGCGTCGCGGGCTTGTAGCCCAGGTCGCGCTGGAGCGCCGTGGTGTCGGCGTAGGTGACGGGCACGTCGCCGGGCTGCATCGGCACGAGCTGCTTGTGGGCCTCAAAGTCGTAATCGGTGGGAAGCACGCCCTCCTCCACCAGCACGCGCTGCAGCGTGTCGACGAAGTCGAGCAGGTTCTCGGGATGAGAGTTGCCGATGTTGTAGACGCGGTGCGCGGCGAGGGGCAGCCCGTCCTCGCCCATCTTCACCTCGGGGGCGGCGTCCATGACGCGCTTGACGCCCTCGACGATGTCGTCGACGTAGGTGAAGTCGCGGCGGCAGTCGCCCATGTTGAAGATCTTGATGGTCTCCCCGCGGCGCAGCTTCTCCGTGAAGCCGAAGTAGGCCATGTCGGGCCTGCCCATGGGGCCGTAAACCGTGAAGAAGCGCAGGCCGGTGGCCGGGATGGAGTAGAGCTTGGAGTAGGCGGCGGCCATGAGCTCGTTGGACTTTTTGGTGGCGGCGTACAATGACACCGGAGAGTCAACGCGGTCCTCCTCGGAGAACGGCACCTTCTTGTTGCCGCCGTAAACGGAGCTGGAGCTCGCATAGACCAAGTGCTTCACCGGGTGGTGGCGGCAAGCCTCGAGCACGTTGAAGAAGCCGACGAGGTTGCTCTCCAGGTAGGCGCGCGGGTTCTCGATAGAGTAACGCACGCCCGCCTGGGCGGCGAGGTTCACCACGACGTCGAAGCAGTTCTCAGCGAACAGGCGCTCGATGAGGGCGGCATCGCACAAGTCGCCACGCACGAAAGTAAAGCGGCTCTCAGGGTCGGCCTCGGCCAACATGCGAAGGCGCGCGTCCTTGATGCCGGGGTCATAGTAGCTGTTGAGATTGTCGAGTCCGACAATCACGTAATCGGTTTCCTCGAGCAGCTTCTTGACGAGGAACGCTCCGATGAAGCCGGCGGCTCCGGTGACGAAGACTTTTTTATTTGCCATTCATACCACCTAGTCTCGTTTGAACAGGTCGCGTGTATAGACCTTGTCCGCCACGTCCGCGAGCTCGTCGCTCCAGCGGTTGGCGACGATCACGTCGCAGCCGGCCTTGAAGGCCTCCAGGTCGTGGGTCACCTCGGAGCCGAAGAACTCCGGCGCGTCGAGCGTGGGCTCGTAGACCACCACGGGCACGCCCTTGGCCTTCACGCGCTTCATGACGCCCTGGATGGAGCTCGCGCGGAAGTTGTCGGAGTTCGACTTCATCGTCAGGCGGTAGACGCCAACGACCGGCTTCGGCTTGCCC
>JAXIXR010000013.1:0-33798 GCA_036304905.1 Collinsella sp.
GAGCACGAATGGGGCAAGAGGAGGTACCTGGACATGTCGAAGCTGGAGGAGATGGACGAGCTGAGCAAGAAGGCGGAGGGCTAGAGCAAGGCGGGGCCGAGGCCGCCTCGATCAATTTGCGAAAGAATCTTGACGGTACCAACACCACCGCATCCGCACCGGACAGCACACCTCCATAGCGATCGGGCGCTACGACCTGGGCATGCAGGGCGGTGTCGTAGAGCAGCTCCGCCAGATACGGAGCCAGACGTTGCTCGTCCGCATCCTTGTACGCTTTAATGATGCGCGGCAGCGGATGCGCATAGACGGCGCACGCCAGGCAGCGGTCGAGCGCCTCCGCCATTGCCGAGGACGTGCCCTCGACCGAACACTCAGTGCACAGCAAATCCCCAAACGGGGCGCCGCATCGGGTGCAGCTATGACGTGGGTCGATGAGCGTGAGCGCGGTCAGGCAGTCTTGGCAAATAAGCGCACCGGCGCGCTCGCAGCCGGCACATCGTGTTGGCGACAATGCCTCGAGCGCCTCGCGTGCCACCCACTCGGCAAACGGTAGCAATTCGTCCGCAAACGGTAGGGCGCCGGCGCCCTGCAGACGGCTCAATATGTTCAGATGGCTCTTCAAGACACAACCCTCCCTACGTTCGGTCGCAGGGAGGGTTGTTGATTCGGCGCTATGATACCCCGATGCGCTCGGGGCAAGGCGGGCTAAATCCGCTCGCGGGCGTTATTCGCCGGCGGGCGGTTGTGGTGCGGACGAAGACGGGGTCGAGCCCTCGCCACCATCCTGGCGCGGCTTGCGGGAACGGCGACGGCGACGGCGCTTTTGACCCTGGTCGGCCGAGCCCTCGCCACCGCGATCCTCGCGCGGCTCGCGCTCGTCGCGAGCGGCGCCACGCGAAGCCTTGGCAGCCGCTCCCCCGCCATCTCCGGGACGACGGCGCGTGACCTTGACCTCGCCATCCGAGACCTGATCGGCCACGGAGGGCACTGAGGGCTTCTGCTGCGCGCCCGAGGAATGGCGACGGCGCGGACGCGGCGCGCGCTCCTCCTCGCCACGTGACTTGCCGCCCTTGTCGACAGGCGCATCGGAGGCCGAGGCGCCCTTGGAAGCGGCACCGGCCTCGCGAGCAGCTGCGGCGCGAAAGGCGTCCTCGCGCTCCTCGCTCGACAGATGACGGCGGCGGCGACGTGTGGGGTTCATGCCACCGCCGCGATTCTGCTGCTGGGGCTGCTGAACCTCGCGCTCGCGAGAAGCGTTCTTGCCCGCGGGAGCGGCCTCGCCGGCATCGCCCGAACCCGCGCGCTTGCGGCGGCGACGGCCATCGGCCGCCCCCTCGGCCTCGGGTGCCTCGGCCTTGCCGCGACCCTTACCGCGGCCGCGACCCTCGCCCTGACCCTGACCGGCGCGAGCATCGGATTCGGCATCGCGACGACGGCGCTTGGGCATCGACGTGCCGGCAAGACGGTCGGCACTCGACAGGCCATCGCCCACGTCGACGCCGTTCTCGCGATCGAGTTCCATGAGCGCCAGGCGCATCTCGGGCGACTCGATGCGCTCGAGCACGTCACGCGTCACGCAGTCGGGGCGGCAGTTGCAGCCCTGCTCGGCGGCCTTCTTTTTGCAGCCCTCCGAGCACGTCATATCGGCCAGGTTGACCTTAAAGACTTTGCCGTTCTCCAGGCGCAGCACCAGCTGCTCACGCGGCGTGTCATATTCCTGGATGCGCGCCTTGCCAAGCGGCGTATCGATAAGCGTCTTCTTTTTGGGCGCGCGGCTCTTAAAGTCCTTGTACGCCTCGAACTCGTAGCGCAGGCAGCACATCAGGCGGCCGCAGACGCCACTAATCTTGGACGAGTTGAGCGGCAGGTCCTGCTCCTTTGCCATGCGGATCGAAACCGGCTCAAACTGTCCGCCAAAGCGCGTACAGCAGAGCTCCTGGCCGCACTGGGCATAGCCGCCCACCAGGCGGGTCTCGTCGCGCACGCCGATCTGGCGCATGTCGACGCGAATGTGCAGCGTCGAGGACAGGTCCTTGACGAGCTGACGGAAATCGACGCGCTCCTCGGCCGCGAAGTAGAACACAGCCTTCTCGCCGCCAAACAGGTACTCGACGCCGACCGGCTTCATCTCGAGGTCGAGCTCTTTGACCAGACGACGGAAATCGACCATGGCCTCGTCGCCCTGGATGGCCAGGTCGTCGGCAAGCTGCAGGTCGATGTCGCTCGCCACGCGCAGCACGGGCTTGAGCGGCTGGCCGATCTCATCTTGCGGCACCTCGAAGGGATCGGCCGTGACCAGGCCGATCTCGGTTCCGCGCTCGGTGGAGCAAATGGCATAATCGGCCTCGAGGATATCCAGATCCTGCGGATCAAACCACAGGTCGCGCGAGGCGTAGGTAAACTTAACGGGTACGACTAACGGCATTTCAGTGCCTTCCTGATATCGAACAGCATGACCTCGATGGCCAGCTGGGGAGTAACGTTTCTGGCGATGTTGCGCTCGGCGGTCGCGACCGCCTCGAGCGCCCGGGTGGCACCCGCAACATTCGTCGCGGCGGCAAGCCGCCCGATCGTGTCGCGCACGTCTTCGTTCACGACGTCGGCCGCCTCGTCCTGAAGTGTCAGCAGCACGTCGCGCATGAGCGTCCGCGCGCTCGCCAGCGCTTCCATGATACCCGAACGCTCGCGCGCGTTGAGTTCGCGCTTGTTGCGGTCCTCAAGCTGCTTCAATGCTCCACGCGACAGGTAGTCGGCGTTTTGCTCGAGCACCTTTTCCTGTGTGGACTTGACCTCGGCGAGCGGCGCCTTAACGGCGACGATGAGCGACTTGGCGCGGCTGAGCACATCAGCCTCGTCGGCAGCGATGAGCGAATCGATGGCGCGGACCATTTGGCGGCGAGCATCCTGGCGCTCGGCACTCTTAAGGAACTCGATGCCGCGTGTGGGGCTTCCCGCCACGGCGACCGCCATGCGGCAACGCGCGAGATCCTGACCCGTCGCGCGGCTCACGGCCTGCGCGGCCACGGTGGGCGACACCAGCCGAAACGGCACGCACTGACAGCGGCTCACGATGGTGGGCAACATCACGTCTGCCGAGGTGCCCAACAAGATGAACATAACGCCCTCGGGCGGCTCCTCGAGTGTCTTGAGCAGCGCGTTGGCGGTGTTAGCGCGCAGTTGCTCGGCACGATCGATGATGTAGACCTTGGCCTTGGCACGGATGGGCGCCAGCGGCACGTCATCGAGCAGCTCGCGGGTCTGGGCAATGAGGTAGCCTGTGGCGCTCTCGGGCGTGTAATAGTGCACGTCAGGATGCGTATGCCGAGCAACGCGTACGCAGCTGTCGCATGCTCCGCAGCCGTCCTGCTCGCACAGGAAGGCCTGGGCGAGCGCCCATGCGGCATCGAGCTTGCCGGCACCGGGAGCGCCCAAAAACAGGTAGGCGTGCGATGCGCGGCCGCTGGCGACGGCGTTGGTCAAAAAATCGCGAACGCGCTCTTGGGTGTCGAGCTTGGCCAGCAGGCTTGCCTGAGCGGGGGCCATGTTACTCGGCCTCCTTGGCAAGCGCGGCGGCGACAGCATCTTGCGAAATGACGAGACCGTACGCGCGAATCTGCTCGACCGTCTTCTCGAAGACTTCCTCGACGGTCGCAGTGGCGTCGATGAGCTTTACGCGGTTTGGCTCCTCGGCAGCAATGGCGCAAAATCCCTGGTAAACACGCTCCTGGAATGTCATGCCTTTTGCCTCCATGCGATCTGCCGCGCCACGGGCTGCCATGCGTAGCGCCGCCTGCTCGGGCGTGATGTGGTAGACGAGCGTGAGCGCCGGGTGTGTTCCCGCGACGGCCAGGTTATTGGCATCGCACACTATCTGGCGATCGAGGCCGTCGGCAAATGCCTGGTAGCAGGTCGTGGAATCGTAGAAGCGGTCGCACAGGACCACCTTGCCGGCCGCGAGGGCGGGAGCTATGACCTCGTGCACCAACTGAGCGCGCGCCGCCTCGTAGAGCAGCAACTCGCAGGTGTCGCCCATCGCCGTATTGGCGGGGTCGAGCAGCAGAGCGCGGATCTTTTCGCTGATGGCGGTGCCGCCCGGCTCGCGCAGGCTCACAACCTGGTAGCCAGCGAGTTCGAGCGCGCGGGCAAGCAGACGCGCCTGCGTGGACTTGCCGGCACCATCGACGCCCTCGAGCGTGATAAAGCTATGTTGAGCGGGCTCAAAAGCCATGGGCGCAGCCCCTTCCTACAAGGCGCGTAAATGCAGATATATCAACCAAGCCATGATACCCCAGTGCTCGGTGCGTCCCCAATGGCTAAAGGTGCCTTTCCAAAGTTGCGGTGAAATAGGGACTGATTGAAGCTCTGAGACCGCCAAACAGTCCCTATTTCACCGCAACTTATGATGGGGAATTTTGGACGCTGGGTATAATCGTCGTATTGCATTGAAATGTGGCGAAAGGAGTGGCAATGTCTCGGTATTGCGCCTCGTGCGGCAAGCTTCTTGCAGATAATGCCAAGTTCTGCACCTCGTGCGGTGCACCCGTTGAGCAAACAGTCGCGAGCGATAGCCAGCCCGCTTTTGAGCAGACCGGTTCCCTCGATACGCCGCAAGCCAAGGCGGACGACCCCCTCGCCTATCGACCCGACCCCGCCGCAAGCCCCGCGGCCGTCGAGACCACGCAGCGCATACCCGTCGCGAGCGGCTCGCCCCAACAGCAGCCGGCTCCCGCATACGCGCCCGCTTCGCCACAGACCCCCGCTCCCAAAAAGAGCGGCACCGGGCCGCTTATCGCCGTTATCGTTGTGCTGGTGGCGATCATCATCGCCCTGGTCATCTTCTTTGCAATCAGACCTTTCGACAACGCCGCCACGCAGACGGCTGCCGAGGTAGCTAAGCTGCACCATGACGTCGACGAAGATGACCTAAAGCCTCTCGGCGATCCCAACAGCCTGTACGACGATGATGACGATGACGACGAGGATGGCGGCGAAGCAACGCTCTCCGAGCAGAACCTCTACCGCCGACTGAGCGAATACTACGACTTGCTCGAAGACCTCGACAACTACGTCCGTGGCTGCGCGCAGAACTTCAACGGCAGCTATCTGGAAGAAGATCGCACCACCCGTCAAAATCTCGCCGACGTCGCCGAGCGCACAGAGGACACCATCGAGCAGTATTACGACATCGTCGAGGACCTGGACGTCCCGACGAGCTCTAAGAACTACAGTTCCTGGAAAGACATCGTTGCCCTGTATGACGACCTGGATCACCGCATTGACGCAATCTGTGATGCCTGGGAGATCAGCCTGAAATACACCAAGCCTGCGGATCACAAGAATGAGATCGTGGCGCCGCTGTCGCGCGACAACGTGGCGGGCACCAATGACAATAAGTACCGCCTAGACTTTGAGGAGCGCTACCCCGGCGCCAAACCCGTCGAAGTGAACTAGCGCTCTGTCGTTCCCGAGCCGGCAGTTAGGGACGTTCCTTTTCTGCCGGCAGAAAAGGAACGTCCCTAACTGCCGGTCAAAAAACGAGCGAGGATCGTGGGGTCCTCGCTCGTTTTTTTGGGCAATGTTTCGACTGCGCCGTTACTTGTCGGCGGCTGCTTTCTTGGTAGTCGACTTCTTCGCGGTCGTCTTCTTGGCGGCAGTTGCTTTCTTGGCCGTCGTCTTCTTGGCCGCCGTCGTCTTCTTGGCCGTGCTCGCCTTGGTCGTGGTCTTGCGACCGCGGGCGGGCTTCTTCTCCTTGGTCGGGCAGTCCATGTTCACGCAGATGCGCCACGGGCCGCGCGCCGTGTTGACCACCACGATGGGGGCGCCGCACTCGGGGCAAGTCTCGCCCGTCGCCTCGAGCTTGCCACGCGCCGGCAGCGGATAGCTCACGCCGCAGTCATCGTAGTTGGTGCAGCGGATAAAGCGCTTGCCGCTCTTCTCGCTCTTGTGTGCGATCAGGTCGCCATGGCGTCCGGCCTCGGCACACACCTTGCACTCGCCCACCTTAAGGTCGGGCTCGTAGTTGGTGGGGCACGTGGGGTTCACGCAAATCTCGAAGGCCTTCTGGCGGAACGGCTGGCACTTAATGCGCGGCGCGCCGCACTCGGGGCACACGGCCGCCTCGCCCTCGAGCGGGCTTACCTTGACGCCGCTCGGCACCGGATAGGTCACATCGCAGTCGGGCCAGCCCATGCAGCCGATAAAGCTGCCGCGGGTCTTGGCACTCGTCTTCATAACCAGGTCCTTGCCGCACTTGGGGCAAGCGCCCACGCGCGCATCGGCCGTGACGGCGTCGCTGATGGCGTCGCCCAGCTCCTGCGTGTGCTTGAGCAGCTCGTCGAGCACGCCGGCCAGCAGCGCGCGCGAGTGCGTCACGACATGCTCTTCGGTATCCTCGCCGCGCTCCACACGGGTCATGTCGCCATCGAGCTCGCTGGTCATATCGGGGCTCGTGATGCGCGGGGCAAACTGCGACAGTGCATCGATAATGGCGATGCCCAGCTGACTCGGCTCTACGGGATCGTTTTTGAGATAGCGCACGGCGTACAGGCGCTCGATGATGCTCGCGCGCGTGGACTTGGTGCCCAGGCCGCGCTTTTCCATCTCCTGCACGAGCTTGCCCTGACTGTAGCGCGCGGGCGGCTCGGTCTGCTTGGCCTCGAGCTTAATGTCGAACACGTCGACCGTATCGCCCTGCTCCAGCGGCGGCATCTGCTCGTCGCGCTTAAGGCCGTACGGGTACGCCTCGCGGAAGCCCGGGGTCACGAGCACGTCGCCCGAGGCCACGAACGGCTCGCCGTTCACATCGAGCTCGAGCTTAGTGTTCTCGATGGTCGCGGGTCCCATGAGCGTTGCCAGGAAGCGACGGGCGATGAGGTCGTAGAGCTTACGCTGGCCGCCGTCGAGCGTGGACGGATCGCCCTCGCCCGTGGGATAGATAGGCGGGTGGTCGGTGGTCTCGACCTTGCCGCGCGTGGGCTTCATGGGACCGGCGAGCACCTTTTTGCACACCGGCGCCAGCGCCGGGTTAATCTTTGCCAGATCGCTCACCACGGCACCCAGATCAAGCGTCGCGGGGTACACGGTATTGTCGACACGCGGGTAGCTGATGAGGCCCGCCATGTAGAGGGACTCGGCGATGCGCATGGTACGCGCAGGCGAGATACCCTCGGCTGCGGCGGCAGCCTGCAGCGAGGTGGTCGCAAACGGCGTGGGCGGCTGCTGCTTGCGCGAGCGCTTGGTCACCCCGGCGACGGTTGCCGTCTTGACACCGTCAACGTGACCGTACGCCGTCTCAGCAGCATCCTTGTCGGTAAAGCGCGCCGTCTTGTGCGCGATCTTAAAGCGATCGTCCTCGGCAGCGCCTTGCGCGGCGCCCATGCCGCGAATCTGCCAATAGTCCTCGGGCACAAACGCCATGCGCTCGCGCTCGCGCTCGACCACCAGGGCAAGCGTCGGCGTCTGCACGCGGCCGGCGGAACGCACGTTGCCAAAGCCGCCAAACTTGGCGAGCGTCAGGTAGCGCGTGAGCACCGCACCCCAAATGAGGTCGATGTGCTGACGGCTCTCGCCGGCGTCGGCCAGGTTCTGGTCGAGCGAGACAAGGTTATCGAAGGCCTGCGTGATCTCGGCCTTGGTAAACGAAGAATACTGGGCGCGGGCGACCGGCAAGTCGGGCGCCACCTCGCGCACCTTGTTGAGGGCGTCCGAACCAATCAGCTCGCCCTCGCGATCGAAGTCCGTGGCGATGATGACGCTGTCGGACTTTTTGGCGAGGTTCTTAAGCGAGCGGATGAGTTCCTTCTCGGCCGGCAGCTTAATGACGGGTGCCCAGGTGAGATAAGGCAGGCTCTCGAGCTTCCAGCCCTTGATGGAGATACCATCGGCAAGAAACGGCTTGCGCTTGGTGTCGTAGGGCGGACGAGCCAGGCCATCGGGCATGTCGGCCGGCAGCATCTCGCCGTCCTCAGTAACCGAATACCAGCCCAGCTTTTTATCGAACAGCACGCTGTCGCAAAAATCGGGCGCAAGGATGTGACCGGCAAGACCGATCGTCACGCACTCCTCGCCCTTCCACTCAAAACGGTAGATGGCGGTGTTGTACACCTTGTCCTTTTTGGGTTTACCCGTGGACAGACGCTCGGCAATCTGCCGCGCGGCGTCGTTTTTCTCGGCGATGATGAGCTTCAAAAGAGGCTCCTATCTCGTATCTCTGCGGCTACGCCCGCCCGTATGGCGGCCGATTTACGCCCTTGCTTGCTCGATCTGCCCGATGAGCCAATCGCACCAGGCATCCATGCCCTCGCCCTTGCGCGCGCTCACGGCAAACCGCGGCGCCTGCGGATTGAGGTCATCGAGTGTCTTAGTATACCTATCCATGTCAAAATCGAAAGCCGGGGCCACGTCGACCTTATTGAGCAGCTGCGCGCCAGCGTGCTGGAAGATGCCCGGGTACTTGATGGGCTTGTCGTCGCCCTCGGGCACCGAGAGAATCATGATGGACAGGTTCTCACCCAGGTCAAAGTCGACCGGGCAGACCAAGTTGCCCACGTTTTCGATAAAGATGACGTCGATGTTCTCCAGACCGACGGCCTGGTCGAACGCGTCAACGGCCTCCATGATCATGTTGCCCTCGAGGTGGCACAGGCCACCCGTGTTGATCTGGATGGCGGGCATGCCGGCTTCCTTCATGGTGATGGCGTCGACATCCGAGGCAATATCGCCCTCGATGACGGCACAGCGCAGGCCGGCCTTGTCACGCAGGCGCTCGTTGGTGCCCAGGATCGTGGTGGTCTTGCCCGAACCGGGGCTCGACAAGACGTTGATCACATAGGTGTTTGTCTCATTAAATCGCTGACGCAGCTGATCTGCCAGGCGCTCGTTGCGCGACAGAATCGGCGACGCGATATCAATCGTTTTCTCAGCCATACTAAGCGCTCCTTACTTTGGCCCCTTTATACCCCATCACCAGATGGCTAGCGGGCTAATCGTCGGGGGTTTCGATTTCGATACTCGCGATATCGAGCTCGCGGCCGTGCAGTAGGCGCACGTTGGCACCACCACACTGGGGACAGCGACAGTGGAAGCGATCGTGGTCGAAGACCTCGCCGCAGTCCAGACACTCGCTTTGTGGATGGACCTCCTCCACGGCAAGCTCGCAGCCTCGCGTGAGCGGGTCCTCGTCGCGAAATGTCTCCCACGCAAAGTCGAGCGCCTCGCGCACGACCTCGGTCATATCCCCGATACGCAGCGTTACCAAAACGGCGCGCGAGGCCCCCGCCCCACGCGCCGCGCGAATCACTGTATCGAGTATGCCGTTGACAATGCCAACCTCGTGCATACCGATTTACTCCTCGTCGTCCTCATCGTCCGAGAACAGGTCCAGACGGCTCACGAACAGGCCCTCCTTGCCCTCGCGCGCGGTAATGACCACGCGCGCGATAGCGAGCGAAATCTCGTAGAGCGAAAGCAGGGCGCCGTACATAAGGCCCAGGGTGACAGGCGAGCCGTCGGGCGTGATCACAGCCGAACCCACGAGCAGGCCTACGTACACGTAGCGCCAGGCACTGCGGAAGGCCGCGTAGGACACGATGTGGAAGACGGACAGGTAGAAGATGATGAGCGGCAGCTCAAACGCCACGCCAAAGCCGATCATAAAGAGCAGCTCCATGTTGACGTAGTTCTCCAGGTCGGGCAGCGCCGTGGCGACGGCCGAGGTCTCGCCGATGAGCCACTCAAAGCCCGCAGGAATGATGATGAAGTAGCAGAAAATGGCGCCCAGGAAGAACAGCACCGTCGAGGCGAGCACCGTGGGCACGACCCACTTGCGCTCGTTGGGGCGAAGCGCCGGCAGGAAAAATGCCAGAATCTGCCAGATGATCATGGGCGTGCACATGACAACGGCCATCTTGATGGCCAGCGAAAAGCGCAGGCCAAAGCCGCCGAGCGTAGTGGTGATGTAGAACTTACCGTCCGGTACAAAGGAGCGGATGGGGTCTTCCAGGATGTCGAGCACCACGGGCGTGGCGAAATACAGCACGATAGCGGCGGCAAACACCGACACGACTACGATGGTTAGACGGCGACGGAGCTCTCCCAGGTGATCGAAGAGCGGCATACGCGCAGGTCCGATAGGCATTACTCATCGCCTCCCTTCGGGGCGTCGGCGGCAGCGGCGTCGTCCTCGGCCTCGAGCTCGCGAGCGAGCTGGTCGACGACAGCCTTGCGCTTACGGGGACGACGGGCGTAGAGGTCAGCCGTCGTGGGCTCTGCCGGCTCGGGCTCGGGCTCCGGCTCTGCAGCAGGCTCGGGCTCGGCGACGGCAGCGGCAGGCTCGGCCTTGGCGGACTCGGCGCTCTCGGCCTCATCAGCAGCGCCTTCGCCCTCGGTGGCACCCTCGCTCGCAGCCTTCTCGGCGGCAAGGCGGGCACGGCGCTCGGCAAAAGTCTCCTTCTTTGCGGGCGCAGCCGTCTCGACGGCACCCTCGTCCGCATCGGAATCGTCATCGACGGCAGCCTTCTTGGGCTTGACCGGGGCCGACGCGGCCTCGCTTACCGGATCGATAATCTCGGACTGAACAACGGCCGTCATCTTTTCCTGCGTCTCGCGGAACTGACGGATGGCACGGCCGATCGTACGGCCCATCTGTGGGAGCTTATCCGGGCCAAACAGCAAAAAGCCGAAGACCACGATGATTGCGAGCTCACCCTCTCCAATACCAAACACACATACCTCCAAGGCTCGATGTGAGTCGAGCCCGCACCGCGCCATTCGGCCGGAACTCGTCTATTCATTCGGTCAAGTATAGCGCCCGGACGCCAAAACGTCCGAGCGCATCACAAACATATGCCAAACGGCACGGCCCTTTTTGGGGCAGGGCTTATGCCGCCGTAATCGAAATCTCCTGGTCGACGCCCAGCAGCTGTACCACGCGCATCACCGGAGGCTGCACGTTGACGCAGCTAAAACGCTTGCCGTGGTCGTCCGCATGGTGCGCGGCACCCACGAGCACGCCAATACCCGTGGAGTCGATATAGCTCACCTGGGCAAAGTCGAGCTCGACGGCCTCGGTGGGCTGCTCAAGCGCCAGATCGATGGCATTGCGCAGGCTGTCGGCATTAGAAATATCAATCTCGCCGGTCACCTTAATGGTGTAGAGCTCTGGCGTGGGGTTGGTGGAAATACCCAAATCCATGTATACGCTCCTTTACGTATCGAAAGTGCGGATAGTACGGGAAGCCGCGCGTTAGGCGCGCTCGGCACGCGCAAGCTCGGCAGCGACGAGCTTAACGGCCAGCACCAGCACATCGAGCGCGGCCTCCAGGTCCTCGACCGTGGGATAGCTTGGCGCAATACGGATGTTGGTATCGCGCGGGTCTTTGCCGTAGGGCCAGGTAGCGCCGGCCGGCGTGAGCTTGACGCCCAGGTCGGCACAAAGCGCGGCGACCTTCTGGGCCGAGCCCTCGGGGCCATCGAAACTCACAAAGTAGCCGCCGCGGGGGTGCGTCCAGGTGGCGCAGCCCGTGTCGCCCAAGCCCTCGGTGAGCTTGCGCTCGACGGCCTCAAAGCGCGGGCGCAGGAACTCGGCATGCTTTTTCATGTGCTCCTTAACCGCCTCGATGGTGGGAAGGAAGCGCACGTGACGCAGCTGGTTGAGCTTGTCGGCGCTGATGAGACCGGCCTTCAGGCGCTTGGAGAACTCGGCGATAACCGCGGGGCTCGCACCAATAAAGCCGATACCGGCGCCCGGGAAGGTAATCTTGGACGTCGAGGCAAAGGCCACCACGCGATCCTCGGTGCCCGCCGCGCGAGCGAGGTCAAAGATGTTGGCGAGTTCGTCGGTCTCGTCGTACAGGTCATGCACGCAGTAGGCGTTGTCCCAGAAGATGCGGAAATCGGGCGCAGCCGTGGGCATCTCGACCAGACGGCACACGGTGTCCTCGCTAAAGGTGATGCCCGTGGGGTTGGAATACTTGGGCACGCACCAGATGCCCTTGATGGAGTCGTCGGCGGCAACGAGGCGCTCAATCTCGTCCATGTCGGGGCCGTTGTCAGTCATCGCGACGGGGACGTTCTCGATGCCCAAGTCGGCGGTGATGCCAAAGTGGCGATCGTAGCCGGGAACGGGGCACAGGAACTTGACCTTCTTGCCGTCGTGCGCGGCCTCGTAGGCATCCCAGGGCTCGCTGCCGCACGAGCCACAGCGCCAGAACATGCCGGCGATGTCGTGCTCAATCAGCAGGCTCGACGAGCCCAGCACGAGCGTCTGCTCGGCGGGGCAACCCAGGAACTCCCCCGCTAGCTTGCGTGCCGAGGGAATGCCCTCGAAGCAGCCGTAGTTGGAGCAGTCGACATTGCCGTCGTGCAGATCGGCATCGGCATTGAGGATATCGAGCATGGGGCGCGAGATGTCCACCTGGGAGGGCGACGGCTTGCCGCGGGCCATGTCGAGCGCCAGGCCCTTGGCCTTGACCTCGGCGACCTCGGCTTTGAGCGCCTCGATGGCGGCATCGAGTTCGGTGGTTTCCATCTTCTGGTAGATCGTCTGCATGGGTGCGACCTTTCGCGAAGCGGTACGTTGCAGTTCGTCTAAGTATAGACCGCCACCGCCGCAACGTTATGAAGCCGTGATAGATTAAGTCCATCGCAATGAATTACGAATCGCCGCGCATGCCGGCATGAAGCGCCCAAGGAGGCACTATGGAGTACGGATCGTTCCAGGCCGAGGAATTCGGCGACCTTCAGCGCCTGGTCGACGGACTGTTTTACGACCGCCACGCCATCGACCGCCTGGATTTGATCGTACAGGCCGAAATCTTGGACCTGGCGCCCGATCTCATGGAAATCGTCAACCTGCTACCGCCCGGCTATTACGACCGCCAGTCACTTTGCGACCAGCTCAACTCCGCCTTGGCCGCCCACGGCTGGGGCGCCATCTACGGCACCGTGGAATAAGCCTCGAGGCCGACGATTTGGCCCGTTTCCCGACCCTGGCGTAGCTTGTTTTAGGGCTTGTGGCCAAAAAAGGGCAAATATGAGTAATGTTACTTTTTTAGTAGCAGCGATTTTTGGTCGAAATCGGCAAAACTGGACTTGAAACTCCCTAGTCACCGTCAACCAGCGCCGAATTGGAAGTCGATGCTCACTCATTAACGTACAGTTCTTATAACTTTGTTCATTATTTTCCACACCTAAAATGAAACGCCGTTTGTGACAGTACTCACAAACGGCGTTTTTTGACCACCGGCGTGTCTGGCAGGCGGCAAGCACCGCCCGAATCCGCATTTTGAACGCGCCCGAATCGGTTCTGGAGCCGGTTTTCGCGCTCTTACTCGTCTTTGGGCGCGGGGTGTTTGCAGACCACGCTCATGTAGATCATGCCGAGCACGGCAGCGGTGACCGAACCGGCAAGGATGGCGGCCTTGGCGGCCAGGACCTCAAACTGGGCCGTCGGGAAGGCAAGGCCGCTGATGAGAATCGACATGGTAAAGCCGATGCCGCCCAGAATGCCCACACCGGCGATCATGTGCCAGTTGACATTGCGCGGCAGCTCGGAAATCTTGAGCTTGACCAAGGCGAACGTCATACCAAAGATGCCGATCGGCTTGCCCAGCAGCATGCCAAAGTACACGCCGAGCGTCACCGGGTCGGTGAGTAGTGTGCTCATGTCCACGCCCACTAGGCGAACCTGTGCGTTCACGAACGCAAAGATCGGCAGGATCACAAAGTTGACCGGCGTGGAGATCAGACGCTCCATGCGGATGAGCGGCGGGGTCACGCGGTGCATGACGCGCTCGACCTTGGTGGTCGAGACGGTAAAGTCATGCTGGCCCAGGATGTGTGCCTCGTCATCGTAGCGGTCATCGAGCAGCGGCAGGCACTCGCCCAACCAATCGGTGAGGCTATCGAGCTTGACGCCGCACTTGGCCGGGATGGTAAAGGCCAAGATGACGCCGGCGAGCGTAGCGTGCACGCCGCTCTTAAACATGCAGAACCACAGCAGCAGGCCCAGCACCGAGTACGGGGCAAGGCGGTAATGCTGCGTCTTGTTGAGCCACACGAGTGCGCAGGTCACAAGCGCGGCGGCGCCCAACCAAAACGGATTGGGGCTCTGACCGTAGAAGATGGCGATGGCGGCGATGGAGATGAGGTCGTCGGCGATGGCGAGCGTCGAGAAGAACACGCGCACGCCGTTGGGCACGCGATTGCCCAAAAGCGACAGCACGCCCAGCGCAAAGGCAATATCGGTTGCCATGGGAATGGCCCAGCCGTTGTGCGCGCCGGCATGGTTAAAGATCAGATAGATGCAGGCGGGAACGACGACGCCGCCCACGGCCGCCAGCATGGGAAGCATGGCCTGGCGCGGGTTTTTGAGCTCGCCGACCGTCATCTCATACTTGAGCTCAATGCCCACCAGCAAAAAGAAAATCGCCATGAGGAAGTCGTTGACGAATAGCTCGACGGTGAGACCGGCCGTAAGGTTGCCCAGACCCACATACAGCGGGGTCTCCAAAAAGTGATGGATGGCCTCGTAGGCATCGGTATTGGCGCAAATGACGGCGGCGATGGCGGCGAGGACCATGACGGCGGCGGAAATCGTGCCGTTCTCGGCGATGCGCTCCCAGATGTCGTGGCGCTCAAAACGCTTGCGCTCACGAACGTTGAACAGCTGCTCAGTTGCTGCCATGGGCGGCTCCTTTCACGGGAAAGCTCCCGTCTTAAAAAAGCACGGCCCGCCCAAGTGGCGGCGCCGCGCTCTAACGTATTACGCTTGCATCTAGCCTACCCTGCGCGACAAGCGCGCAAGCGCGGCCGAAAAGCGGAACCACAGGTTGAACATTATTTGCTCAACGGCACGGACACGCCTGTCCAAGAGACGACGCGGCGCCGTGCACAAAAAACGACCGGAGCGCGGGGCGTCCGCGATCCGGTCGTGGCATTTGGTCAACTAAACCTAGCAGGCGGCCATGATGGGGGCAGCGACCTGCTTCTTACGGGAGAGGACGCCCGGCATCCAGACGCCGTCGTGCTCGTCGGCAATGCCCAGGCCCTTCTGAGCAGCCTCGGTCTCGCCCTCGAGCAGGACCTGCGAGCCCTCCTCCATGATGTCGGTGATGCACAGGACAATGCCGTCGGCACCCTTCTCGGCGGCGTAGGCGCGCATGGCCTCGCGGATCTCGTCGATCATGCCGAGCGCGCGGGTCTTGTCGACGGTCTCGTACTGGCCGATGAGCAGCTTCTTGCCGGCGGGCTCGAACATCTTGATGTCGTTGCCGACCATCTCGGCTGCGGTGAAGGAGCCGGACGGACGGGTGAGGAAGACCTCCATGCCAAACTTGACCGGGTCGACGCCCACCTGCTCGCCGAGCTTGGCGGCGACGGCGCGGTCGACATCGGTGGTGGTGGGGCTCTTGAGCATGAGCGTGTCGGTCATCATGGCCGAGAGCAGCAGCTTGGCCTGGACGTCGGAAAGCTCAACGCCGAGCACGCCGGCGAGCTTGGTGACGATGGTGCAGCTGGAGCCCCAGGGCAGGCAGATGTAGTGCAGCGGGCCGGCGGTCTCGAAGTCGCCGATGCGGTGATGATCGACAACGCCAAAGACCGTGGCGTCCTTAAGGCCGGCGACGGACTGAGCAGACTCGTTGTGGTCGGTGAGGACGACGAGCTGACCGGCCTCGACGGACTCGATCACGCGGGGCTCGGCGATGCCGGCGTCGGCGAGCAGCTTGGCGGACTCTGCCGGAAGCTGACCCAGGGCGCAGGCCTCGTAGGTGTTGCCGGCATACTCAACCTGGTTGAGCAGCTGGGACAGGACGACGGCGCTCATGATGGCGTCGTTATCGGGGTTCTGGTGACCAAAGACAAGAACGTTTGCCATGGATATCCTCCACTTGATATGTGTACTTGGACGTAGCTATGGTAGCACGCTGGCGCCGAACCTTATGAGACGCAAGAGCCGCGGCGCAATTTGGGGCGAGCCTGGGGGCGAAGTCTGCCCCCTTGTACCACCGCCCTCCTGCACCGACTATTTACCGGCGGCGCGCAGGGCTACGTAGGCGGCACCGATGATGCCGGCGTCGTTTCCGAGCGAAGCGACCTTAATGGGCGTCTCGCGCGAGGCAGAGAGCGCGTACTGCTTAAAGTGCTCGCGAACCTTGTCGAGATAAACATCGGCCGAAGCGGACGCGCCGCCACCGATCAGGAACATCTCGGGGTCGACCACGTTGGCGATAAGCGCCAGGGCGCGGCCAAGGTAGTCGGCCATGGTGTCGGCTGCGGCCAGCGCGAGCTTGTCGCCCTCGCGGCAGGCCTGGAACACGTCCTTGGAATCGGAGGGGCCGGTGAGCTCAATGGGCTCGACGCCCGCCTTCTTGCACTCGGCAAGGTAGTTGCTCACCACGCCGGTGGCGCTGGAATACTGCTCCAGATGGCCATGGCCGCCACAGCCGCAGGTGCGCTCCTCGGCCGGGTTCAGGCACATGTGGCCAATCTCGCCGCCAGCACCCACAACGCCCGATACCACGTCGCCGTTAACGATAACGCCGCCGCCCACGCCGGTACCAATGGTGACCATCACCACGTTCTGCACGCCCTTGGCAGAACCGAGCCAGGCCTCGCCCATAGCAGCAGCGTTGGCGTCGTTCTCGTACTTAACGACCGCGTCGGGGCAGTGCTCCTGAATGGCGATCCTCAGCTCGGGCAGGTTGATGGCGATGTTCGCCTTGACCTTGGCATCGCCCGATGCCGGGATGGGGCACGGAACGGCCAGGCCAATGCCCGACACAAAGGCACGCGGAATCTGGGCCTTGGCGACCACCTGGTCGATAGCCTCGGTCACCGCGGCAAAGCCCGCAGCGTCAACGATGGGAGGCGTGGGCACGCTGGCCTTGGCAAGCAGGTTTCCGTCCTCGTCGAACAGACCCTCCTTGACCGAGGTGCCGCCGACGTCGATGCCGATGTAATACTGCTTAGGTTCCATGGGAGCCCGCCTTTCTCGTTTAAACATTGCCTGTATGGTACCGCTCTCAAGGCAAAAACCTACCAAAAAGGGACAGGTTTGTTTTGGCAGGTTTTATCTGGGGTAACGCAATTGGCTGCCCAACAGGCCGCGCAAGACCATCCCCAAAAATAAAGGCGCCGGGAGGCGGAGGCTCCCGGCGCCCGTCAAAGGGACTATGTTGTCTGTTGGACCGCACGGTCCGTCGCGGCGATAACGCCGACTAGGCCTGAAGTGCCTGCAGCTGCTTGTGAACCTCGATGAGCTCCGTCGCCATGACGCGCATGGTCTCGGTGCCGGCCATCTGGTCCTCGGCATGCAGCAAAATCAACGGGGCCTCGCCGTTACGCTCGCCGTTGGCCTCCTTCTTCAGAAGCCCCATGTGAACATCGTGGCCACCGTTATAGGCCTCGTCGCCCTGCTTGATAAGCTCCTCGGCGGCGTCAAAATCGCCCTCCTTGGCCTTTTGCACGGCATTGATGTACATGCTCTTGGCGGTACCGACGTAGCTGATGATCTCAAAGCAGGTCATCTGCAGTTCGTTCATATCCTCCATGCAGAGCACCTAGCCCATCACGCTGACGCAGTGGTCGATGATGCCGGCAGCGTTCATGCGGCCGTAGTCGACCATGTTGATAACCTCGACCGGGAAGCGGCCGGCGGCCTCCTTCTCAAAATCGCCCTTGGTGTAGCCGATCTGCGGGCCAAGCAGCAACATGTCGCACTCGTCCAGGTGATCGTGGGCCTCGTTCATGGGACGAGCCTCGACCTCAATATCCAGACCACGGTTTGCAACCTCGGCCTGCATCTTCTGGACCAGCAGGCTCGTGGACATACCGGCATTGCAGCAGAGCATGATCTTCTTCATGGTTTCCTCCTTATAACTGCGCGGCGCGCAGACAACGACTGGTTTTATTCCTTGCGGCTATTGTGCCCACCCCCCTGCATCTTTACACAAGGGAGAGAGCTGCGGGCACCGGCACCGCGTACCGGCGCCCGCAAAGGTGAAAGGGACGAACGTTAGGCGTTCTACTCGGCGAGAGCCTCCTGCTTGGCGATTGCCTTCTCGGAAATCTTCATAAAGGGCAGGTAGACGGCCATGCCAATGACAATCTCGATAGCCTGCCACACGCCGGCGCGCCAGTCAAAGCCCGTAGCGAGCAGGGCATTGATGACGGGAGGCATGGTCCAGGGCACCTGGGCGATGCAGGGGCTGATGATGCCTGCGCAGGTAAGGCCATAGGTGATGCCGATGAACAGATCGGGAAGAAGAACGAACGGGATCATGAGCGGCAGGTTGTACACGATGGGGTAACCGTAGATAACCGGCTCGTTGATGTTGAACAGACCAGGCAGGATAGCCATCTTGGAAACGGTCTCGGAAGCCTTGTTCTTGGAGAACAGGAGCGTGTCGAGCAGGAGCATGAGGGTGCAGCCCGAGCCGCCGATGAGGGCGAAGCTGTTAACGATCTGCATGTTCATGTAGTGATCGGGCTGGATGGTGCCACCGGCGGCAAAGGTAGCCATGTTGTCGACGATGAGCATGGTCAGGATCGGCTCGACGGTAGCGCCAGAGATGGTGGACTGGTGAATACCGACGCAGAACAGCAGGTTAGCAAGGGTGTAGATGAGGATAACAGCCCACGGACCGGCGTTCATGATGCTCTTGAGCGGGTTGGAGATGCACGTGGAGATGATGGTGCACAGATCGGTGCCGGCGCACACGGCGAGCAGGGCTGCGGCAAGAGCGAAGACCGCGAGGTTAAGCAGCATCGGAATCATGACGTTGAAGGAGTTGGAGACCGCGGGAGGCACGCCCTCGCCCAGCTTAACCTTGAGCTTCTCGACGCCAGAAATCTTGATGAAGAGCGAGACGGAAAGCAGGGCGATGATAATAGCCGAGAACAGACCGTTGGTGCCGGTGTTGGCAGTCGAAAGGGCGCCCGTGACCTCGGCGGAGGTGATCTTGTCGGTGAGCAGTGGGCTCGTGGCGGCAAGCGAGGCGGTGATCTGCTGCGGCATCATGATGACGAAGGCAGAGATGGCGACGACCACGCAAGCGAGCGGGTTATCGAAACGCTTGTTCTTGGCGAGGCTGTAGCCAATCAATCCGGCCAAGATAATGGCAGAGACGTTGAGGGTGCCCAGCGTAATTGCCGAACCCCACGTCTGAAGGTTGGCAAGGCCCGCCGCATCGAGCGGGAACAGAGGGAACACGACGTTGTTAATAAGAACCGCGATACCCGCAAGGATATAGAGCGGCGTGATGGTCGCGAAGGCGTCACGCAGGGAACGCAGGTGAACCTGGTTTCCCACCTTCGCAGAGACCTCGGCAAACTTGTCGAGGAAGCTCTTTCCGTTGTCACTGGCCATGATTGCTCCTAACTTTCAAATCCGGCCTTTTCCTATGCGCACGGTGGTCTGTCGCCCTCTGCCACCAGATGTGCCATGTGTTGCGCGCAGCGGCGCGCGGTCTGGGCGTTCGCCCGTTCGCTAATCAACCACGTGAGTCGTGGCGACCTGCTTGAGCCAAGCTGCCGACTTCTTAAGGCGGCGCTTGTAGCCGTCCATAAGGTCGACCTCGACAAAACCGTAACGGTTCTTAAAGGCATTCGCCCAAGACCAGTTATCGATGACGGCCCAATAATGGTATCCACGGCACTTGGCGCCCTCGGCGATTGCCTTGGCAACCCACTCCAGGTGCTGGCGTACAAAGTCGACGCGGTAGTCATCCTGGATGGTTCCTTCGGCGTCTCGGTTCTTGTATTCGTCCATGATGCCGATGCCGTTCTCGGAAACGAACCACTCAAGATCGGGGTAGTTCTTAGCGCAGTCCATGCCAAAGTCGTAGAGGCCCTGCGGGTAGATCTCCCAGCCGCGGCTCTCGTTCATAACGGCGTCGGGCCACACGTACTCGTCGGCAAAGTGCGGCAGACCGTACTGGTCGATCTTGCTCGCCGGCGCCTGAACGCGCGTGGGGTGGTAGTAGTTGCAACCGAGCCAGTCGACAACACCCTGCTTAAGAATCTCTTGGTCGCCGGCACGGAACGGAAGCTTAACGCCGCCCTCGGCCAGGCTGTCGAGCACGTCGGCGGGAAGCTCGCCCTTGGTAATGAGGTCGAGCCACCAGCGGTTGTTGATGCCGCTGGTCATACGCACGGCCTCGAGGTCCGCCTCGCTGGGGTTCTCCTTGGTGTAGACCGGGGTAAAGCAGTTGATCATGCCGATCTTGGCATCGCTGCGAACGGCGCCCTCGTCATAGGCGCGACGGTAGTTGGCCACGGCCAGCGCATGTGCCAGCGAGATGTGATACTGCACGGTGCGAGCGCGGCTAAAGTCGTGGAGCTGCGGGAACCACACGCCCTCCTGATAGCGCTGCTCGGGCTCGACGATGGGCTCGTTAAAGGTGAACCAGTACTTGATCTCCTGGCCAAACTCGTGGAAGGCGACGTCGGCGTAATGTGCGTAAGCCTCGACGACCTCACGGCTCTCCCAGCCGCCACGGTTAAAAAGGTAGGTGGGCATGTCAAAGTGGTACAAGTTGACAAACGGCTCCAGGCCGGCTTCGCGAGAGGCGCGGAACAACTCGTGATACCACGCGGCGCCTTCCTCGTTGAGGTTGCCGTCGGCATCGAGCAGACGGCTCCACTGGATGGAAGTGCGATAGGTATCCAGGCCCAAGTCCTTCAAAATGCGAAGGTCTTCCTGGTACTTGGCCATAAAGTCATTGCCGGCGTAAGAGCCAACGCAGTTGTAGAACGAGCCCAGATCCTGGATGGACCAGGTGTCCCACAGGTTCTCGAGCTTGCCGCCCTGGTTCCACTGACCCTCAGTCTGCGGGCCGGACATAGCAGCGCCAAAGAAGAAGTCGTTGGGCAGCTGATACTGTGCCATCAAAGTCCTCGCTTTCGTGTTCTAGAGCTTCCGGTTGGAGACGGGTTTGCTTTGGCAGGTTATCCGGCGCGGGCGCGCACCGGTCATACCGATATCCAACCCGCCAAAACAAAACCGTCCCCAAACGGTCGATCCTGTTCTGCGGAAAGATTCCGTTCGTTGCTTAAACTATAGCGCTCTAATTCTAAAAGTAAAGCGTCTTTTTCTTTTTTCTTTCTCGAGCTTCTTAGATAAAGGTTATATGGGTGCCTTGTTAAGGGTTATACTTACTTGCGTATTGATATATGTCGGAAAGGAGGTTCAATGATTCCCAAATACGAGGCGATAGCTGCAGATATTCGTCGAAGCATCGAGGATGGCACTCTTAAACCGGGCGACAAGCTTCCCACCGTCGTTGAGTTCTGCGAGCTCTATAGCGTTTCCAAAATCACCGTCAAACGAGCTATCGAGCAAATCACCGAGGAAGGTCTTATTACCAGCCGACGCGGATCGGGTACCTACGTTAAGGACACGGCGGGACTTCCCGGTCAGGCGTTTTTCCAGGGCAAAAACGACCGTGCCCAGGGCTTTTCGTATGAGCACCGCGGGGAGAAGGTGACCTCGGTGGTCTACGATTTCTCGATTGTTAATCCACCAGCGGACATCGCAGCCCAGCTGGGAATTGCCGAGGATGACTTTGCCTATCACATCGTGCGCGTGCGTCAGGCCGATGAGAAGCCCATCGTTATCGAGTACACCTACATGCCCCTCGAGCTGATTCCAGGGCTGAAAAAGAAGGACCTGTACGGATCGGTCTACCACTTCATCCGCGAGCAATGTGGGCTGAAGATTTCGAGCTTCCACCGTACCATTCGCGCCGTGGCAGCAACCGAGGAAGAAGCCGAGCGCTTGGACACCAAGCCTGGCTCTCCCCTGCTCGAGCTCACCCAGATTGGCTTTTTGGACAGCGGCGCCGCCTTTGAGTATTCGGTCTCGCGCAACGTTGGCGACCGCTTTGAGTTGCACAACGTAACGTTGGCATAGGTTTTTGTAGTCATCCGGGCGCTCGCTTTGAGCTGTTTTGTGCAGCGCCCGCGCAACACAATGGGGGTATGAACATGTCCGATTTGATTAAGCTGACGCCGATCTTCCACGAGAAGATCTGGGGCGGTCGCCAGCTCGAAACCGTATTTGGCTACGACATTCCCGATGGCCCCATCGGTGAGTGCTGGGCCATCTCGGCCCACCCCAACGGCGACTGCCAGATTGCGGAGGGCCCGTATGCCGGCCACACGCTGTCGTGGCTGTGGGCCGAGCATCGCGAGCTCTTTGGCAACTGCGAGGGCAAGGAGTTCCCGCTGCTCATTAAGATTCTGGACGCCAAGGACGACCTTTCAATCCAGATTCATCCCAACGACGAGTACGCCGCCAAGCACGAGAACGGCAGCCTGGGAAAAACCGAGTGTTGGTATGTGCTGGACTGCGAGCCCGACGCCACGATCATCGTCGGCCAGCGTGCCAAGGACCGCGCCGAGGCCGCACAAATGATCGAGGAAGGACGTTGGGACGACATGCTCAACGTGTTGCCGATTCACAAGGGCGACTTTTTCCAGATTGATTCCGGTACCGTGCACGCCATCAAGACCGGCACGCTCATTTTGGAGACGCAGCAGTCGAGCGACGTGACGTATCGTCTGTACGACTACGACCGTCCCGGCACTGACGGCAACCTGCGCCCGCTGCACATTGAGCAGAGCCTCGACTGCATCGACTTTGATGCTCAGGCTCCGACCGACGGCACGGTGACCGCGCCCGAGGTGGACGGCGTGACCGAGCTCGAGTCCAACCCCTGCTACACCGTCGATCGCGTGCGCGTCAACGGCAGCAAGACCCTCGACCAGCGCTGGCCCTTCATGTGCCTGTCGGTCATCGACGGCGAAGGCACCGTCTGCGGCGACCCCGTCCACAAGGGAAGCCACCTGCTGGCCCCCAGCACCGTCAGCTCCATCGACCTCGAAGGCAAGATGGAACTGATCATCAGCCACCTCTAGGTCACGCCAACAACCCAAACGCAACAAGGGGCTCTCCCGTCCATGTACGGGAGAGCCCCTTGCTATATCTATTTATCTATCAGCCCACCCGGCTCTCCAGATCAAAAAGCGAACGAGCAGAGCGACGTTCGCAAGCTGCAGGCCAAAACGCCACAAGGAAGAGGGCGCGCCGGGGGCTTTGGTCGATCGCGAGTTCCGCACGAGCCGGAGAGCACTTAATGTGCTCTCCGTGCGAGCAGGACTGTCCGAGCAGGCGACCAAAGCCCCCGGCGCGCCCGGTCAACCTCGCAGTTAGGCATTCAGCTTGACGATCGGTGCGAAGCCCTTCATTAGCTTTTTGGTCTGGCCGATCTTTTCGAATTGAACCTCGATCATGTCTCCGGCGACCGAGATCACGGTACCCGTGCCAAAGGTCTTGTGGCTCACGGTATCGCCTGCGGCAAAGTCCTGCGATGCGCTGGCGCGATCAACCTTGCGCTCCACCGTCGGGGACACCTTGGACGAGGGCTTTTTGGCTCGCGGTGCGCCCGAGCCAAAGGTCGAGGCAACACGGCCAGCGTCGGGCGAGACCCCACGATGGCGCTCGGTCCCGTAGCTGCTGCCACCAAAGAAATCGTCAAAGCTCGATCCGCCGCGCGAACCGGAACCGCCAGTCGAGCGCGTATGCGAACCAAATACCTTGCCGCCGTACATATCCGAACCCATGCCCGAGCCAAAGGTGCCGTGACGGTCGCCGCGCTTCTCCCAACCCGTGCCTTCAAAACCGGCAGAACCGATACCGCTAAACTCGATATCCTCAAACGGAATCTCGTTGAGGAAGCGCGAGCGCGGGTTGGCAGAGGTCGAGCCGTAGGTGCGACGCGTGGCCGCATAGGTCAGGAACAGGCGCTTGCGAGCACGCGTGATGGCGACGTAGGCCAGGCGACGCTCCTCCTCGAGCTTACCCGGGTCATCGCTGCCGCCAAAGTCGTGCACGTGCGGGAAGATGCCCTCCTCCATGCCGGCCACGAACACCGCCGGGAACTCCAGGCCCTTGGCGGAGTGGATGGTCATCATGGTAATGGCATGCGTCTCGCCGGCCAGGGAATCCAAGTCGGAGCGCAGGGCCAGCCACTCCATGAGTGCCGGTAGCGCCTTACAGGTGAGCGGACCATAGGTGCGCTCAATCTCGTCGGCATGCACGGCACCCGCCGGCATCCCCGTCGGCGCGGCATATGCGTTGCCCGCGATGGCGGCGGCCAGAGCATCCTGCGGCGAGAGCGCCGGGGCGGCTAGGCTATCGAGCGGATTGGAACCTGCGGCATCGCGCGCGCCGACCAGCGCCTCAAACGAGGACGCGGGCGCGGACGGTCCCGGCTCGGGCGCAGGCGCGCTCACCACAACGGGCTCGGGCTCAGCGTCGGCAGGCACATCGGCAACGCCAGCCGCGCGCAGCTCTTCCAAGCTCTCAAGCGTACCCTCGATATCCTCGTGTGTCTCTTCAAATTCGGCCGCAACGCCCAGGAATTCCTGGATGTTCTCGGCGCGGCTCTCGGACTCCATGGTGCCCTCGGCGCGGAATGCCTGCAGCAGGCCCGTCTTGTCGACAATCATCTCGACGACGTCCTTGAGCTCGCCATCCATGCGACGGCCCTCGCGCACCAGCGACACAAAGCTCGACAGGCCATTGCGCACCTTGGCGCTAAACATGCCGGTTTCGGCGCACGCGATCTCACAAGCCTGGAAGAACGAGCAACGGTTGTCGCGCGCCAGCTGTTCGATCTTTTGGATCGAGGTGGAACCGATGCCGCGGCGCGGTGTGTTGATGACGCGCTTGACGCTCATCTCGTCGGCCGGGTTCACGATCATCTTGAGGTAAGCCATGACGTCGCGGATCTCGGCGCGGTCGAAGAATCGCGTGCCACCCACGATCTTGTAGGGCACGCCCGCACGCAGGAACATATCTTCGAGAATACGCGACTGGGCGTTGGTGCGATAGAACACGGCGATATCGTCGTAGCTCATGCCCTTGGAGTGCAGCTTCTCGATCTCGCCGGCAATCCAGCGGCCCTCGTCGCGCTCGTCGCTCGCCTGGAAGGCCTGGATCTTCTCGCCGTCGCCCTCGGCCGTAAACAGGCGCTTGTCCTTGCGCTGCGAGTTGTGACGCACCACGGCGTTGGCGGCACTCAGGATATGACCAGTAGAGCGGTAGTTCTGCTCCAGCTTGACGGTCTTGCAGTCTTTAAAGTCCTTCTCAAAGTCCAGGATATTGGTGATGTCGGCACCACGCCAGCTATAAATGGACTGGTCGTCGTCGCCCACGACCATGAGGTTTTGGTACTTGGCGGCCAGCAGGTTGGCGATCTCGTACTGGACGTGGTTGGTGTCCTGATACTCGTCGACGCTAATGTAGCGGAAGCGCTCTTGGTACTTATCGAGCACCTCGGGGCGGGTGCGCAGCAGCTCGAGCGTGCGCACGAGCAGGTCATCAAAGTCCATCGCATTGGCAGCGCGTAGGCGGCGCTCCAGCTCCAAGTAGACCTGCGCGGCCTTTTTGTCGTTGGGGCTATCGGCACTCTTGAGCATGTCCTCGGGGCCGATCATGGCGTTTTTGGCCGAGCTGATCTTGCTGCGAATCATGTTGATGGGGAACTGCTTTTGCTCAATGCCGAGTGCCTGCATAATGTCACGCACCATGCGCTTTGAGTCATCGTCGTCGTAGATGGTGAACTGACCGGTGTAGTCCAGCAGGTCGGCGTCCTCGCGCAGCATGCGCACACACATGGCATGGAAGGTGCACACCCACATGCCGCGGGTACCGCTGGGAATGAGCGCCGCCAAACGCTCGCGCATCTCGGCCGCGGCCTTGTTGGTAAACGTAATGGCAAGAACCTGCCAAGGCTTAACGCCCAGGTCCCCGAGCATATGTGCGATGCGGAAGGTCAGGACGCGGGTCTTGCCCGAGCCGGCGCCGGCGAGCACCAGCAACGGGCCCTCGGTGGTCAGAACCGCCTCGCGCTGGGCGGGATTCAGGCTGTCGATGTCGACGAGCGGCTTGGCGGGTTTGGGTGCCGGCGCAGGAGCGTCGTAGATGTCGAGCGGGACGAGCTCGGGCTCCGGCGCTGCAGGGGCGGTGTATGCATCGAGCGGCACGGGTTCCGGCGCGGGCGGCACGGGTACCGTGGCGTTCTTTTCCCAGGGCAAGGGCTGGGTCATGGGCGACTCCTCATCTGACGGACGGCGCGCCTGCGGGCGGCGCCATAGTTTGAGCCATACCAGTATACCGAGCCGCGCGGACACCGACGCAAATCACACCACGACTCCGTGCGCCACCGTCAGGCCCACCCCAGCGGATTAGGCGCAATGGGGTCAGGTTAGTCTGCACCAATCAATTGACAATCACGAAACCGCCGATGTCATGGCAGCAGCAGCGAGCGGTGGCCGGGGCGAACAAATTGGCATGAAAAGGGGCGGCATAGACCTTCTGGTCATGCCGCCCCCTTTGAATGACAAGTTGTCGCCCCGGCCGCCGCGCAGCGTCGACTAAGTTACAGGCCGAGCATCGGCTCCAGGACAAAGAAGTACGCAAGCACCACGATGCCCAGGATGATGCGGTAGACGCCGAAGCACTTGAAGTCGTGACGGCGGACGAAGCCCATAAGCCACTTGATGGCGATAAGCGACACCACAAAGGCGACGACGCAGCCCACGCCCAGGATGGCGATCTCGTTGGTGCCGAAGGTGCCGCCCTTAACGAAGTACTTGACCAGCTTGAGCGCGCTCGCGCCAAACATGACAGGAATGGCCAGGAAGAACGTGAACTTAGACGCCACCGAACGCGTGCAGCCCAGCAGCAGGCCACCGATGATGGTAGAACCGGAGCGCGACGTGCCCGGCACCAGCGAGAGCACCTGGAAGCATCCGATACCAAGCGCGGTCTTCCAGCTCAGATCCTCGAGCGTAGTGATGGAGCCAAAGTCCAGATTATCGTCATCGTCTGCAGCGGCAGTCGCAGCGGGCGCGGCAAAATGCGCACCAGCGGGTCGTCCGCCCGCCACCACGGCACGCGAACCAAACGAACCGGCAAGAGCGGCCTGGTCGCGCTTGTTCGCGCGCCAGTTCTCGATCACGATAAACAACACGCCGTACACAATGAGCGCCAGCGCCACGACGGGAGCATTATAGAAATGCTCCTCCATCCAGTCGTTAAGCGGCAGACCGATCGCCGCGGCGGGAATGCAACCGAGCACAATCTTGCCCCACAGCACCCAGGTGTCGCGACGGCCCTCCTTGCCCTTGCTGGGAGAAAACGGGTTGAGATCGTAGAAGAACAGGACGCAGACGGCCAAAATGGCGCCAAGCTGAATCACGACCAGGAACATATTCCAGAACGTCTCGCTCACGTTCATCTTGACGAACTCGTCCACCAAGATCATGTGACCGGTCGACGAAACAGGCAGCCATTCGGTGATGCCCTCGACCAGGCCCATGAAGGCAGATTTTAGAAGCTCGATAATATCCAAAGGGACCCCCTCGTTAGACACCCGCCGGTAGATGTTCTGCGGACGGTGCGGGCGATGTCCCATTATCAACCGTTGGCGGCGCGCCTGCGCCTACCCTTACCAAAAAACTCGCCCGTTCACAGAATTGCGAGCGGTCAAACCCAAATCCTTGGGTATAACTGCAACAAGATAAAGTGTCCGGCGGCCAACGCGCCCGCGCCCGCCCGATGCACGAGCCCCACGCCCGTGCGATAGACCAAGGAGGAAACCATGAACGAGGGCTACACCAAGGTATTTGTTTCACTCGACGGTACTGAGCAGCAGGATTTTGTGCTCGCACGCGCCATCAAGGTCGCCGCGAACAACGGCGCCAAGCTAATCATCGGCCACGTTATCGATTCCACGGCGCTCGAGAGCACCGGTTCCTATCCGGTCGATCTGGTCAACGGCCTAGAGGAGGCATTTAAGAACTCCATCGCCAAGCAGCTCGAAGAGGCCAAGGCCAATCCCGATATTCCCGAGGTCGAGGTCATGATTCGCGCCGGCCGCATTCGCGAGACGCTCAAGGACGAGATGCTCGACGTGGTTAAGCCCGACCTGGTGCTCTGCGGCGCCCGCGGCCTGTCCTCGATCAAGTATGCGCTGCTGGGTTCGATTTCGACGTTCCTGCTGCGCAACACGGACTGCGACATCTTGGTCGTGAAGTAGGTTCCTTCCCGTCGGCGCAAGGCCTGCGGGGTTATCACGCCGACGTCCTCGCCGCTTCGCGGCTGCGGGATGTCGGCTTTGATAACCCCTCCCGGCCTTGCGCCTTCGTCACCGTACTTCAGCGAGTTGGCTGATAAAAGATGGCGTGCCGCTCCATTTGGGGCGGCACGTTTTGTTTGAGGCGGCACGTTTTTGTTTGGGCGGGCGTCTGCCGTGTGCGTTACTCAAAGTATTGGAACTTGTTCGTTGAAAAAGCGAATGTTACGACGAAGCCTTCGCCCGGCTCCGATGCCGCGGTGACGTCGATGCCCATCTTGGAGCACAGGCGCGCCACCAGATAGAGACCGATGCCCGTTGCGCGCTTGGTGGTGCGGCCGTTGTCGCCGGTAAAGCCCTTCTCGAACACGCGCGGCAGGTCGGCCGCGCTCACGCCGCAGCCGTTGTCCGCGACGGTAAGCTCGATGCGCTCGCTTGCCAGGCCCTCGTCCAGCAACGCACCCGAAAACACGATCTTTGCGCCATCCGCGCGCGCATATTTAATGCTGTTCTGAATGAGCTGGCCCAGAATAAACTCGAGCCACTTCTCGTCGGTAAAGACCTCAAAGTCGAGGTTCTCGCACACCGGGGCCACGTGCGCCGCGATGAGCTCGCGCGCGTTGGCCTTAATCGCGCCCGTCACCAGGGTCTTGAGATCCCAGCGGCAAATCAAGTAGTCGCGCTCCACGACTTCCGAGCGCGCGTAGTACAGCGCCTGGTCGACATAGCGCTCCACGCGAGCCAGCTCGCGACCCAGGTCATCCACACGCGACAGGTCGTCTTCGCTGCCATCCAGGTTTTCCAAAATCAGATGGGCCGCCGCCAGGGGCAGCTTGGCCTCGTGGACCCAGCTCTCGATATAGTCGCGATAGTCATCGGTCTGACGCCGGCCTTCGGCAACCTCGTCGCATGCCGCCTTGCCCACCCGGCGCAAGACCTCGTACTCGAGCTCGCCCTCGGCATAGGTCGGGCATTGCACCATCTTCTGCACCCATGCGGGACTCTCGAGCTCCTCGGCCGCGCGCTCCAACTGACGCAGAAAACGGCGACGGCGAGCGTATTCGATCACGATGCCGAGCATGCCAAAGATAAAGGACACGCCGACCGCCACGACCACGATAGAGACGGGTGCACCGGCGACCGTCAGCACAAAGCAGCTCAGCAGCACGCCGCACGTCCACACGGCGACGGGAAGCAGTGCGTCTTTAAAGAACTTGCCAAACGACATAGCCGGCCCCTAGACCGAATAGCCTTGGCCGCGGTGCGTCGTCAAATACCCCTTGATGCCGATTTTTTCGAGCGTGGCGCGCAGGCGGTTGATGTTGACGGTAAGCGTATTGTCGTCCACGAAGGCGTCGGAGTCCCACAGATCCTGCATGATGGCCGAGCGCGAAACAATCTTGCCCGCGCGGCTCAGAAGCAGCGAGAGAATACGCAGTTCGTTTTTTGTGAGCTCGGTGCTGGTGCCCGTTTGCGTGTTGGTGACCATGGAGCGTGCGAGGTCGAGCTCCAGTCCCTTGTGGACGAGCGTGCTGCGCTCGCCCGCCGCCGCGGTGCGACGCAGCAAGGCATTGATGCGCGCCACGAGCACGCGCGCGCTATAGGGCTTGGGAACAAAGTCGTCCGCGCCGAGCGTCATGGCCATGACCTCGTCGATCTCGGTCGCGCGCGACGTGAGGACGATGATGGGAACCTCGGATTCGCGGCGAACCTCATGGCAGATATGCTGGCCGTCCTTGACGGGAAGCGTGAGGTCGAGCAGCACCAGGTCGGGCGCGGCGGCGAGAATATCGCGCGAGACATGCTCAAACGATTCGCAGGCCTCGACCTCAAAACCGGCACGGGCAAGGATGTCGGCAAGTTCACGACGAATGGGCTCGTCGTCCTCAACGATATAGATTAGCGCCATGGATTCCGCCCCCCTCTTGGTTGTCTTGCCCCATTATGACCGCGGATCCGCAGATACGCGCCTCACGCGGCACCAAAGTGACAGAACTGTTCGCGAGTGGCAGAGGCTTGCCTCTCGCTCGCGACGAGCACGGGAATTAAATGAGTTTTTAATCCCCGTCCCAGAAACATCATTTAGCGGCGGGCACGGAGCTTTTCGTAGCCTTCGGCGAAGAAGGCGACCGTGGCGGCGTCGGCCTCCGCAGCGTCCGTCTCGGTTGCGGGAACCACGCCGTGCTCGTCGCTCACCAGGAACAGCGCGCCCTTGAGTTGCGCGGGAATGTCTACGCGCGTGACCGGGATGCCCTTGGTCTGGGCCAGCTGCTCGATGAGTGTCGCCGTGCCGCACAGGCACTCGTCCGCTGGCGCCACAAAGGCAAGCTCGCCGTTATCGACGGCGGCGAGCAGCTCGGGCGCCACGCCGGTCTCGTCGGCCTCGGAGCGGGCCTCGGCGGAACGGGCACGCAGCGCCTTGGCCGACGTATCGGCGAGCGGCTCGTACTCCCCCACCGTCATGGCGGCGTTGCCGTTGATGTCGATCACCAGCATGAGTACGCCGTCGTGCGCAGTGTAATCGCCCTCGGCAAGCGACCACTCAACGTGCTGTTTGGCCCAGCTGAGCATGTTATGGGTAAGCGGCTCGCCCTGCACCAGGCGCTCGGACAGTGCGCGAATGTGGCGGTTGAGCATGGGCACCTTTTTATTGGACATGCGCCAACGGCAGACAAGCGCGGGCTTGTCGAGCGTAAACTTCTCGACCGCCTCCTGATTGGCGCAAAAGTCCTCGTACGCACGCTGATCCTCGGCATTGCCAAACAGCTCGGCATCATCAATCTGGGGCATGGTTGTACCTTTCGTGTTAGTCATTCCGTCCTCTTATACCAAAAAGACGGCCCTCCAAACGGAGCAGCCGTCTTTTGCAGAGATTATTTTGTTCCGGGGCGAAACTTAGTGCCTAAAGTGGCGGGCGCCGGTAAAGACCATAGCAATATTGTGCTCGTTGCAGGCCTGAATGCTCTCGTCATCGCGCTTGGAGCCGCCGGGCTGGATGATGCAGGTCACGCCGTGCGCGGCAAGCACGTCGACGTTGTCGCGGAACGGGAAGAATGCGTCGCTTGCGCAGGCAAAGCCGCCCTTCTCCACGCCCTCACGCTCGCAGAAGTCCTCGGCACGCTCGCAGGCCAGCAGTGCGGAGTCAACGCGGTTGGGCTGACCGGGGCCCATGCCAATGCCGGCCTTGCCCTTGGAGACCAGGATGGCGTTGGACTTAACGCCCTTGCAGACCTTCCAGGCAAACTCGAGCTCGGCCATCTCGGCGTCGGTGGGCTTGCGGTCGGTGGGGAACGTAAAGGTCGCGGGATCCTCGGTCACGTGGTCGACCTCCTGCACCAGCATGCCGCCGTCGACGGAGCGCAGCTCCACCTGAGCGCCGTGGTCCACGCCGCCGGTCGCCAACACGCGCAGGTTGGGGCGCTTGGCCATGCGCTCGAGCGCCTCGGCGGTGTAGCTCGGGGCGATGATGACCTCGACGAACTGCTTGTTCTGATCGGCAAAGTGCTCAACCAGATCAAAGGGAACCTCGCGGTTGCAGGCGATGATGCCGCCGAAGGCGCTCTTGGGATCGCAGGCAAAAGCGCGGTCGTAGGCAGCCGTGATGTCCTCGGCAACGGCGGAACCGCAGGGGTTCTGGTGCTTGAGGATTACGCAGGCCGGCTCGTCGAACTCGCGGACCAGGTTCCAGGCGGCGTCGGCATCCAGATAGTTGTTGTAGCTGAGCGGCTTGCCCTGGATCTGCTTGGAGCCCACGAGCGGGAACTGCGAGCTCGCGGTGTTCTCGCAGCCCTCGGCAAAGCGATAGACTGTGGCTTTCTGCTGCGGGTTCTCGCCATAGCGCAGGTCGTCGACCTTCTCCAGCGAAATCTCGAGCTTGGCAGAGGTGTCCGCCACGTCGCTTGCCTGGGCGGCGAGCCAGCGGGAGATGGCCGTGTCGTAGGCGGCGGTGGTCTGGTAGACCTTCACCTGCAGGCGACGACGGGTGGAAAGCGTGGTGCAGCCACCGGTCTCGTGCATCTCGGCCAGGACGGCATCATAGTCGGCCGGATCGGAAATGACGGTAACGCTCGTGGCGTTCTTGGCGGCAGAGCGCAGCATGGAGGGGCCACCGATGTCGATGTGCTCGATGGCGTCCGCGAAGGTGACCTCGGGGTTGGCGACGGTCTTCTCGAACTCGTACAGGTTGACGACGACCAGGTCGATCAGCTTAATGCCGTGCTGAGCCGCCTCCTGCATGTGCTGCTCGGAATCGCGGCGGGCCAGCAGCGCGCCATGAACCTTGGGGTGCAGGGTCTTAACGCGGCCGTCCATCATCTCGGGATAGCCCGTGAACTCCTCGATGGGGGTTACGGGAACGCCCGCGTCCTCGATGGCACGAGCCGTGCCGCCCGTAGAGATGATCTCGACGCCAAAGTCGTCAACCAGCGTCCGTGCGAAATCGACGACGCCCGTCTTATCGGTAACCGAGATCAACGCGCGTGCGATCTTCACATCAGATCCCATGCAGTCCTCCTGTCTGGTACGCCGCCGTGCTCTGTGAGTCGGTGATACGTCGATCTGCAGCGCTCGCGCAGCGGCATTGAAAATACTGATTTAATGTAGCGCATCGAGCGCATCGATGCACCCCGCAACGGGCGCATGTGCAGAAAAAGTTTGCGAGCGGAGGGGATGGGCATGGCACCGGGCACGGTGAGTTCATGGAACACAGGGGCACCATAATTAGATGCCAATGGCGTGGTAGAACTGTGCTCGATATGCATCCGCAAAAGAAAGAGGCACCATGGTCTCGCGGGTTCTCTACCGACCGTTTGATACCGAAGACTTCGACGCCATCGCGCTGATTCTGCAGCAGCTTTGGCATAACAATTCGGATAACGATGAGTACAACCGCCTTGAGGCCGCGTGCGACCTCGCCTATTGCCTTTCGTCGTCGACGTTTTCACAGGTTGCCGTAATCGACGGTCAGGCGCGTGGCATTTCGCTCGCGCGTGCGGGACAGAGCTCCGGCGCCACTATCAACGAGCATTGGATGGATACCGAACGCGCGCTGCTATCGCAGATGCGTGAGCTAGAGCCCGATGCGTGCGCCGAGTATCTCTCGTTTGTGCGCGCAACCATCCGAACCAACAACCGCCTGCTCGAGAGCAGCCCGTTGCCGCACGACAACGAGGTCACGCTGCTTGCCGTGGATCGCGATGTCCATGGCCTGGGCGTTGGCACGGTTCTGCTCGATGCCGCCGTCTCGCACCTGTCCTCGCTTGGAGCGACGAGGGCGCACCTGTACACCGACTCCAACTGCTCGTGGAAGTTCTACGAGCTGCACGGCTTTAAGCGCACGGCCACGCACCGCGCCAACCGCGAAGAGCGCCGTCACGACATGCCGCGCGAAAGCTTCCTCTACGAACTCGATCTAACAGCCTAAACCCAGCAGCCATACCTAGTCATTTAGGGATGTTCCCAGTGATTAGTCGTTGGGGACAGCCTTCGTAGGTAGCGCATAAAAATGGGATGGATCCGGGCTTATAGGACAAAATGTGTGTCCCGATAGAACATCCGTTTCCATCCATTAATCCAGCCAGAACGGGTACGGGTCCCTGTGGTGGAGGTCCTCCCACACGGCCCTGTCGCCCCACTCCGGCCCTCCGTCCTCGCGCGA
>JAXIXR010000014.1:0-22481 GCA_036304905.1 Collinsella sp.
CAGCACCCAACGGGCCCTCTCGGGGGCAGGGACGTTCGGCCGTGCGCGGGCGCCCGGTCGGCGGCCCGTTCTGGGCGCGCCTCAATCGTAGCCCGAGACGGTCCCGGGCTGACAATTTCGACTGTAATGGACGTTCTTAAACGACTAGTCAACAAAGCGCCCGGCGAGCATTAACTGCTCGCCGGGCGCTTTGGTTAGGACGTTATATAACAAGATTTGCGAAGCGCGGCGGTCGGGACCCAGGTGGTGTAGCCCAGCAGGTCAACGCCGTCCTCGGTCACCGCGTCGCGCATTGCGGCGACATGCTGACGCAGACCGATACCTCTTTTCGCGCGCAGGTACTCGGCAGCCGCCTCGTCTGACACTTTTTGATACCCGCCCGCCAACCACTACAAAGGGGACAGGCACCTTTGTGGTGGTTGGCGGGCGGTTTGTCTCGATCTGTAACAGGTAGAGACGATTTAGCCCGCTAGATGTTACAGATCGAGATGGAAGATGCTAGTCGCAGGCGATATCGAGGTTCTTGCCGATGAGGCCTACGTAGCCGCCCTCGGCAGCCTTGGGGCTGTCGGCATGGCAGAGAACCCACTTGTCGGCCTTCCAGTAGCAGTAGCTGTCGCCGGCCGCGGGCATATCGGCCGCAGCCTCGGGGCGCGGACCGTTGGTGCCGGCGGGCAGCGCCACCATCACCTGGAAGCCCCCATCGTCGACCATGCACGGCGTGTAGTGAAGCGTGGTGTTGAAAACCTCAACAAGCGTGCCGGCCGGCACGCGGAACGCCTTGACGCACGCGGTGTCGAGCTTGCCGTCCTCGATCTCCCAGCGATGCGCCACGAGCAGGATAAAATCGCGAGCACCCAGGTTGAACTCGCTCGCGCGGTGGTACTCCAGGCAGTTGAGGCGCGTGTTGTGGCCGTTGCACCAGCCGAGCTGGAAGGGACGGCCGCCAAACATGAGGAACCCAAGCTTGTCGGCATCCTTGACGCCCTCGAGCTCCGGCGCACTCGCCACGTACTTACTGCCTTCGGGGATGGGCGTGGAGGCAAGCGCCTCGAGCACGGGTGACGTAAGCTCGGACGGAACGTTATCCCAAACGTTGCCATAGGATTTGAACTCGGGATCGTTGACAGAGTAGATATGCATGTTCACTCCTGTTCGTTTATGTGACAGTATAAACATTCTAGAACAATCTCTTTATGTTTTGAGCGCTCGGTATAAAAAAGCGCTCCGCAAAGAGCGGGAGCGCTTCTGGTACAAGCGTTATTCCCGCAAGGGCCTTACGCCTGCTGATAGTGCAGGTGCTTCTCGTCGATATCGGCCAGGTCGCGGTCGAGGTAGCGGCGCGCGAGCCAGTTTGCCATGGGGAGGTTCTGGTCCAGGTAGTTACCGCACTCCTCGGGAGCGGCGCCGGGGACATCGCACTCAAAACCGGCGACAAACTCAAACAGCTCGCGCACGAGCGGCAAGATTTCCTCGCTCGTCAGCTCACCAAAAACGACGAGGTAAAAGCCCGTGCGGCAGCCCATGGGGCCAAAGTAGACAATGCGGCTCGACCACTCGGCATGATTGCGGAGGAACGTCGCGCCCAGGTGCTCGATAGTGTGGCACTCGGCCGTGTTCATGACCGGCTCCTTGTTGGGCGTGGTCAGGCGCAGGTCAAACGTGGTGACGGCGGCACCGGTCGCCGGATCGCGGTCGATGCGGCTCACATACACGCCGGGCTCAAGTAGCAGATGATCAACGGAAAAGCTGGCGATGCGCTCCATGGCAAATCCTCTCGGTAGTCAAATTGGGACGGGGCTCTTTTAGCTGGTTCGAATGGCCGCACCAATCATACCAGCCAAAAAGCCCCGTCCCAAAAAGACAACTTAGCCCAGGACGCGGGCCATGCGTGCCTTGAACTCGGAAAGGAAGCGCGGGGCATCAACGGTCAGCGCCACAAGCGCGCTCTTGTCGGGATCTGCCACGCGGCGCTCATCGCAGATGGTGCGACCGCGGTACTCGCCCAGCAGGTCGACGCGTAGATTGCAGCCGAGCGCACCCACGAGCGTGGGATCGATTGCCACGGCAACAGCCAGCGGATCGTGCAGCGCACAACCACCCAGGTAAGGTGCGTTCATCTCGTACGAGCCAATGTAGTGCTCGACCATGCTCGCAAACGCGCAGCCGGCCATAGTGCCCGAGCCCGTCCAGCCGGCAATATCGCGGCGCGTGAGCACCACGCGATGCGTCACATCCAAACCCACCATGGTGAGCTTGCGGCCCGAGCGCAGCACGGCATCGGCAGCCTCGGGGTCGCTCGCCATGTTGGCCTCGGCGCCCGCGCTCACGTTACCGGGCACGGTCAGGGCGCCGCCCATCACCACCACGCGGCCGATAGACGTCATCGCGGCCGCATCGCGCTCCAGGGCGAGCGCCAGATTGGAGAGCGGGCCGGTCGCCACATAGACCAGGTCGGGGCCATAGGTGCGCGCGGCATCGATCAGATAATCGACCGCAGCGTTGCCGTCGGCCGACGTTGCCCCCACCGGCTCATAGGGCGACGCGGGCACGCTCGCACCGCCGATGCCGTTCTTGCCGTGGATGAGCGTGGTTGACGCCGGCGGCGTATAGGGCTCGGTCGCCTTAATGGGGCGGTCGGCACCCAGATACACCGGCACCTCGGGACGACCCAACAGGTCAAGCACCGCCAAGCAGTTATGCGCCGACTGGTCGACGCGCACGTTGCCAAAACACGTGGTTATGCCGACGAGCTCCACCTCGGGGCTCGCAACGGCATAGGCGAGCGCCATAGCGTCGTCCACACCCATATCCAGATCAAGGATCAGCTTCTTGGTTGCCATTGTTCTACTCCGCTTCTCCGTCTTTATCGTTTAACCAAACCAATGTTCAACTTCGGCACGCGTGGGAATCGATTGCTGAGCACCCAAGCGCGACACCGTCACCGCCGAGGCGCGAGCGCCCGCGGCCATGCACTCAAAGAGCGGCAGGCCCTCCAGACGAGCAGCTGCAAGTGCGCCGATAAACGTATCGCCGGCCGCCGTGGTGTCGACCACCGAGCTCGAAAGCGCCGGCATGCGCAGCGGCTCGCCGTCATCGCCGAGCGTAACCGAGCCGGCACCGCCCAACGTGATGACCGCAGCCCCGGCACCCTTGTCGAGCAGCGCATTGAGCGCGGTGACGCAACTCGCGTCATCCGTGGGCAGAATGCCCGTCAGCACTTGGCACTCGGTCTCGTTGGGACAGACCAGGTCGACCGCAGGCCAGACCTCCGCAGGCAGCTCGCAGGCAGGCGCTGGATTAAAGACCGTATAGAACCCCAGCTCGTGAGCGCAAACAAGCGCCTCGGCCGTCGCCGCAAGGTCACATTCGCCCTGGGCGATAAAGACGCTTCCGGCAGCCGGGGCAATCTCGCTGTCGTCTCCGTCGAGCCCATCGGCCACCAGACGCCTCAACGCGCAGGCCACATCCTCACCCGTAAGCGCGTGGTTGGCGCCCGGCGACAGTATGATGCGGTTGTCGCCCTCGCAGCGAATGATGGTCGCCGTTCCCGTCTCCACGTCATCGCGATGCACTACAAAGTCACAGTCCACGCCGGCGTCTTGGAGCCCCACCACGAGCGACGCGCCGAACGCGTCGCGACCGACCGCGCCGATCATGTGCGTGCACGCGCCCATACGCGCGGCAGCTACGGCCTGATTGGCGCCCTTGCCGCCGGCGTTGGTGATAAACCCGCTGCCGCCGACGGTCTCGCCCGCACGCGGTATGCGCTCGCACGCCACCGAAAGGTCCATGTTCATGCTGCCGAACACCGCAACGATGCCGCGATCTGCCATGGAAACCTCCTCGTCTACAGGCTTTGCGCCCACCGTCGACCAACGATTGTGCGCTCTCGCACCCCCTATAACTTTAGTCCACTTTGATGTGGACGCGCGCTTGAGCTTGCGCCAGCAGCAAGCATTCACAGGAGCAGGCAGCTACAATGAATACGTGCTGATTATTCTCGTCATTGGATGATGTTTTATGGAACAATTCTCGCAATCGGGCTCGCGCGGTCGACGCCGCACGGGCAACGAGCCGGCGCCGCACGAACGCGTGAAGAGCGAACGCCGTGCCAACGAGCCGCGACGCGCCACGAGCCCCCATCGCGCTTCTGTCAACAACGCGGGCCGCGCCAACACTCCCGCCGCGGAGCAGACGCCTTCTCGCCCCAAGTCCCGCTACATCCCTGCGCTCGACGGTCTGCGTACGCTCGCCGTCGTCGCAGTGGTGCTCTATCACCTTAACCTCACGTGGGCGCAGGGCGGCCTGCTTGGCGTCACGATCTTCTTTGTGCTTTCGGGCTATCTGATCACGCGCCTGCTACTCAACGAAGTCGCTAAGACCGGCCGCATCGACCTCAAAAGCTTCTGGATCCGCCGCATCCGTCGCCTGGTCCCCGCCGTGGTGACCGTCGTGGTGGTGACCTGCGCGCTGTGCACCATCTTTAACCACGTGATGCTCACCAAGATGCGCCCCGACATCCTGCCGTCGCTGCTGTTCTTCAACAACTGGTGGCAGATTGCCCAAAACGTCTCGTACTTCAATGCTCTGGGCGACCCCTCGCCGCTCACGCACTTTTGGTCGCTTGCCATCGAGGAACAGTTCTACCTGATTTGGCCGCCACTGCTGTTTGCCATGGTATCCATGCATGTGAGCAAGCCCAACACGCGCCGCGTGGTTCTAGGCCTTGCCGCGGTATCTGCCCTTGCCATGATGGTGCTTTACAACCCTGCCGCCGACCCCAGCCGCGTGTACTACGGCACCGACACCCGCGTGTTCTCGCTGTTGCTGGGTGCCTGGATGGCCTTTATCCCCGATCGCGACCTGGCGCCGGTTCGTCTCGCCCATCGTTTGGGGCTCAATCGCCTGGCTGGCGCTGCCAAGCACGGCAAGAACGCCGAGGGCAAGCCTGGCGAGAAGGCTGACGAATCAGCCGAGACCGCCCCGGCACAGCCGAGCGCCCTCGTGCGCTTTTGGTCCTCGCCCGCATCCATCGATGTATTGGGCGTCGTGGGTCTGGTTGGCCTTGCCGCCATGGTCGCGCTCACCAACGGCTACACCGCGTTCCAGTATCGCGGCGGCACGCTGTTATGCTCCATCCTCACGCTCATGGTCATCGCGGCCTGCGTGCAGCCCCAGGGAATGGTTGCCCGCGCGCTGTCCGCCGAGCCGCTCGTGTGGGTTGGCAAGCGCTCATACAGCATCTACCTGTGGCACTATCCGCTGTTGTTGCTTATGAACCCGGTCGCCAACATCAACGATACACCGTGGTGGCAGTACATTTTGCAGGTGCTGTTGGTGGTCGCCGTGGCCGAATGCTCATATCGCTTTATCGAGACGCCGTTTAGAAAGGGCACCTTTGGGCGCACCGTATCCGAGTTCCGCGACGGCACCGCCACGCCCGCCAACTGGGTGCGCGCGCACGTCCCTGCCTGTGCAGCCTGCGCTGTCGTGTTGGTCGTTGCACTGGGCGGCCTGATCTTTGTGCCCGAGACGTCTGCGCTGAGCGGCGAGGGCGCCGAAGTTCTGAACAAGGAAGCCAAGAACGCCGCACCCACCGACCAGCAGGCGGCCGACGACACCGACAAGGACAACGACGGCTTCCCCGACGGCTCCTACGACCTGTTGATGATCGGTGACTCCGTGTCGCTGCGCGCCGTTGATTCCTTTGACGGCGTGTTCCCGCACAGCCATATCGATGCCGAAAAGGGCCGCCAGTTCGATGCGGGCCGTGCGACATTTGAGGGCTATCTTCAACAGAACCTTGCCGGCAAGATCGTGGTCTTTGCGCTGGGCACCAACGGCTTGGTAACCGACGACCAAATCGACGCCATCATGGCCGATGCAGGAGATAAGCGTATGGTGGTGTTTGTGAACACGCGCAGCCCGCAGCCGTGGGTTGGCTCTACCAACCAGGCCATCGCCAACGCCGCTACGCGCTACAAGAACTTGCGCGTTATCGACTGGTACGGATACAGTGCCAACCGCAACGACCTGTTCGATGGCGATGGCACGCATCTATCGACCACTGGCGTGACTGAGTACCTCAACTTGATCCACGATGCCGTCAAGAAGGACCTGCCCGTGCATCCCGAGGATCACGTCAACGATCCGCAGCCGGCAGCCGTCAAGTCTGCCACCGACGCACTCGTCAATGCGCTCGCTCTCAAGCCGCACAAGCTGGGCACCGACAAGTAACCTGCAGCGCAAACTTCCCACATCCGGAGGGGGTGTCTGCCACGGCAGACACCCCCTCCGGCAGTTAGGGACACTCCTGGCGCAGCCAATGAAGACCTCTACGGATGGATTCCAGGCCGCTCCGTCGCTCCAGACATCGTTTCCGCGCCTCGTGCCTGCCCCAAACAATCAAAACAAGCCCTTTTCGCCGCACCCTCAAAGGTCTGTGGGCAAAAAAGGGCAAATATGAGTACTGTTACCATTTTAGTAGCAGGCAAAACCACCCAAAATGACGTCCGAGCGACCCCTACAACCCCCTAAAGCAGCCAACCTGACTGGTTTAAGGCGTATTGGAGCCAATTTTAATGAACATACTAAAGGCTATGTTCATTATCTTTTAGGATGTAAATGCTATTCACTTAGCAACAGTACTCATATTTGGCATTTTTTGTCCATTGCTATATAACTAACATTCTATAGCAGACAAAAAACAGGCCGCAGCCCATCGCTGCGGCCTGTTCGGAAGCAAAAGTGGGCGTTAAGCGCTGTAGCCCATCGCTTGCAGCACAAACATGACGACTGTCAGCACCGTAATCACGGCGATAGTCGCCCAAGTGAGCACGTTCCACACGCGACCGTTGCGGTTGGCACCCATAATGTGACGGTCGGCTGCGATAACCACCTGGAACACCAGAACCACGGGCAACAGCACACCATTGATGACCTGCGAGGTCATCATAATCTGGAACAGATCGACGCCGGGCATAAGCACCAGCACGGCAGAGATACCGATGATGGCCGTAATGATGCCGCGATAGACCGGAGCCTCGTCCCAGCTGCGGTCGGCACCGCGCTCCCAGCCAAATGCCTCGCAGATAGCGCTCGACGTAACGCCCGGCAGCACACAGGCAGCCAAGAAGCTCGCCGCGACCAGGCCCGAGGCAAACAGTACCGTGGACCACTGACCCGCAATAGGCTCCAACGCGCGGGCGGCATCGGCAGCATCGCTAATCTGAATACCCGCCGGGAACAACACCGTACCGGTCGTGATGATAATAAAGCCGGCAATGACATCGGCGGCAAGCGAGCCGCTCACGGTATCGATGCGCTGCAGCACGATATCGTCCTCGCCCGCGTTCTTATCGACCACGTTGTTCTGCGCCAAGAAAATCATCCACGGCGCGATGGTGGTACCGATCGTTGCGACCACGAGCGACACGTAGCTGGGGTCATTTTGAATGTTAGGCACGACCAGGTCGACCGCGACCTCACCCCAGTTGGGGCCAGCCATAAACGCGGCGACAATATAGGTCACGAACACGCAGCTCACCAGCAGCAGAATCTTCTCGATGCGCTGGAAGCTGCCCGACATGGTAAGCATCCACACCAGCAGCGCCACCAGCGGCACCGAAATGCTCGCCGGCACGCCAAAGAGGGCAAGGCCGCTGGCGATGCCCGCAAACTCCGAAATGGTCACAGCCGTGTTGGCGATCAACAGCGCCGCCATAGCAAGTACACTCTTGCGCACGCCAAAGCGCTCGCGAATGAGCGATGCCAGGCCCTTGCCCGTGACGCAGCCGCAGCGCGCCGCGGTCTCCTGCGTCACGATGAGCAGCACAGTCATGACGGGAAGCATCCAGAGCATCTTGTAGCCATAGCTGGCACCCGCGCTGGAATACGTTGCAATGCCGCCGGCGTCATTGCCCGAAAGCGCCGCCAGCAGACCGGGACCCATAGCGCCAAAGATGGCCGCGATGGTCAACTTTTGCTTGGTGCCCGACTTTTGCTTGGTATTTTGCACGCGACCACCTAACCAATGACCGACATGGTGAGCAGCACCGCAGCGATGCAGTACGCCACACACGAGATCATGACGGCAATAACGTTCATGGCGGTGCCCGACGTGTTGAGGTCATGCTCGTCACGCCAGAACAGCACCATCAGGTAAATCACGGCGCTCATGTTGCCAACCAGGCAAATGATGGCAGCGATATTAAAGCACCCGGTAAAGAGTTGCTCCTCAAACATGGGCGCATCGGGGAACGCAGCGGTGCGCACCAGCTGGGCGCACAGATAGGTCACGAGTGACAGAATCAGGCCCATGCCCGTGCTCTGGAAGAAGAACCCCAGATACGGCTTGGGCTCGTCGTCGTGACCGTCATACTCCAGGAAGTAGTTCTTGACGAACGACACCATACGCGAGGCAGCCAGCAACACGAGCGGCATGGCGCACATGGGGAACACCACCAGATGCGCGGAGCCCAGCGCCGTCCCCAGCACCGTTGCCATGATGCACGAGGCGATGCCCCACACGACGACCCAGTACTGACGATGCACGAACCAGCTGAGCACGTTCGTCGAGTCGTCCGACGCGCTATCGCCCGAGCCGACACCGGCGATCTGCAGGTCCTCCTGATGCTCCTCGGCAATAACGTCCATGGCGTCGTCGAAGGTCACGATGCCCAGGATATGACGGTTCTCGTCGCAGACAGGGATGGCAACCAGGTCGTACTTGGTCATCTCGTCCGTCACGTCTTCCTGGTCCTCGTCGGGTGACACGTAGACCAGATCGCGATAGGCGAGCTGGCCCAGCGTGGCGTCGCGGTCGGCCACGATCAGCGTGCGCAGCGAAAGCACGCCCGTCAGCATGCCGCTCGGGTCCTCGGTATAGACGTAATAGACGCTCTCAAAGTCCTCGTCGAGCTTGCGAATCGCCTCGATGGCGTCGCCGACCGTCGCCGTGGCGGGCAGCGAGACAAACTCCGAGGTCATGATGCGGCCGGCGGTGTTGTCCTCGTAGCCCAGCAGATTACGAATCGCCTTCTCCTCCTTGACGCCCATCAGGCGCAGGAGCTTCTCGGCCTTCTCATAATCGAGTTCGTCGATCAGGTCGGCAGCGTCGTCCGGGTCCATCATGGCCAGCATCGACGATGCGTCGGTATCGGACAGGCCCTCGAGCATCTCGGTCATAAGCTCGTCGTCATCGAACTCCGAGATGGCCTCGGCGGCCTGTGCCGTATCGAGCTGCGCGAACACCTGCGCGCGCAGGCGCGGGTCGAGCTGCTCGATGATGTCAGCGATGTCGGCAGGATGCAACTCGCCGAGCGTCTTGTGCGACACCGAGAGCTGGATGTTCTTGGTCGAGCGATCGAGCAGGTCCATGTAGGACCAAGCGATGATGTCCTCACTGAGCGGCTTGCCCAGGTGCTTCATAAAGCCTTCGACGATATGCTCGAGCGCGGGGCTGATGGCGCGTAGCAGACCGCGGGCACCGACCTCGGCGCCCAGCAGGCGCAGCTGGTTTTCGCCCGACATGGAAAACTTGATGTCGTTTACGCGCACGACCTTCATGCCCTGCGTGTCGACAATCTGCTTGTTGAGCACGTCGCGGGCGAGCAGGAGTTCGGTCGGCTGCAGGTACGAAAAACGGATTTCGGTGGCCGACGTCTTAAGGTGTACACCCGTCTCGTCGATACGGTCGACCCATTTGCGCCAGCTGATCATAAACGGCGTCTTGCCGGGTCCGCGGAACGCGAGCGACGTCACGTGCGGAAAAACTTCGCCGGTAGCAATACCAAAATCGTTGACCACGCCGAGCTTTTCGCCGTCGACGTCCAAGACCGGCAGTTTGAGCATCTCACTCAGATAATTCAATGGTGCTCCCCATCATAATTCCTCCGGACGCGGCCGCGCGTGCGGCGTCCGGGGGCTTCTGGATATGTATACGCATGCGCGGGCGGCACGCCGCTCGACGCTTACACCCCGTGCATGCGCAAAAAGCACCTGCATGGGGTCATCGACTGTATGGTCGAGGTTTGGATTTCACCTGTAACCTTTCTCTTGACCCTCATTAACCGCAGTAACTATAGCATCAGCATCGCCCTGCGGCATCGAATTTATGCGCTGCACATTGCAGGCATACCAAACACTGACGCATCCGTGACATAGTCATTGGGGACGTTCTTAAACGACCACCCAATGACTACTCTGTGGTGTCGTCGTCCTCGGCAAGTTGGGGGAACACGGCATCCTTGGGCATGGTGACCTTCGTCAGCGAGGTGAGCTTTTTGCTCAGCGACGTGTCCGTCTTGACCAGGTCGCTGAGCGTCACGATCTTGTAGCCGTCGGCAATGAGGCCGTCGATAATCTGCGGCAGCGCCTCGAGCGTCTGCTCGGCGCATTCATCTCTGTCGGTGAGCAGCACGATATTGCCCGGCGTCACCGAATCGAGCACCGTCGAGACCTGCTCGTCGGCACCGTTGAGCAGCCAGTCGCCCGAGTCAATATTCCACGAGACCACGGCGGAGACCAGGTCCATCGCATCAATCCAGTTTTGCTCGTCAAAGGCAGCGTAGGGAGCACGCAGCAGCATCGTCTTCACGCCGGTCGCCGACTTAATCGCATCGGTGCCTTTCGTGATCTGCTCGCGTACCGCCTCACGGTCCTGATCCTTGAGCGAATCGTCGCTATAGCTGTTGGATCCGATCTCGCACCCAGCATCGACAATCGCCTTGGCCGTGGCAGGCGAGGCCTCGACCGCATCGCCCGAAAGGAAGAACGTCGCGGTGACGCCCTTTTCCTTGAGCACCTGCAAGATCTGTTTGGTGGCGCCGCTCGGACCCTCGTCAAACGTCAGCGCCACGTACTTTTTGTTGCCCTTGGGCGCCACGCTGGCGCACGCAACAACGCAATCGGTGGCGGGCACAACCTCGCCGCGGTCTTGCGTCTTGCCCGACTGCTCACCAACCCACACCTCGGAGCGGCCCTGGACACCCCACGTCTGCACATACTCGATAGCACCCGTGCCCTCGACCTTGAGCTTGGGCTCGATAACCGTAGCCTGAACCTCGTGCTTCTCGTAGGTGTTACGGCCATCCTTGACCGTCACCTTCTCGCCGCCCTCGAGTTCGCGGCTATCCCATTTGCCCTGCTTCACGCGCTTGCCGTCGACCTTCACCGACAGCTTTTCGCCCCCATGGCGCTTGAGCACGCTGTCATCGACGGCCAGCAGGTCGCCTGCGTCGTAGGTGTCAGTCAACTCCTGGTCGTCGATGAGATTCTGCAGCGTAGAGCCCACGCGCACCGCGGTCTTCTGGCCGTTAAGTTCCACGTCCACGCTGCGGTTGACGCAGCCCACGACGGCAGCGATAAACAGCACGAGCGCGCAACCCACGGCGATGAGCGCATAGGGCAGGCGAGACGAACGACGGGGTGTGCGGCTGTTGCCGATGCGCGCGCTGCGATCGCTAAAGCCGCGGCTATGGTTGAGATACATCGCGCCGGGCTTACGGTGACGCTTGCGCTGACCGCTGGGCAGCTGCCCCAGGTCGCGGCGCGCCGTCGGACGCGTACCCGAACGCCCGTTTAAGTTGGATCCGTTTTGGCGCATGTGCCCTCCCCCATAAACACAGCAAGCCGGAGCAACAGGTCTCCGGCTTGCCTCCCATCATTTGGTACGTCGCTATTTTGTAGCTTTTGACGAGCCTCCGCTCGCCTTTTGGTATTCGTCCTTAAAGGCCTTGAACATGCCGCGCGTCTTGCCGAGCTGCTTGCCCAGTGCGCGACTGCCCTTGTCCACGGCAACCGATCCCTTGTCGTCGAGCACCTTGGCACCCTTTTTGACCTTGTCGCCCACCACGACGCTGGCCTCGGCGGCCTTGGCAGCCGCACCGCCCGAATACCCGAGCGACTTGACCTCGTCCGAGACGACCATCGCGCCGTTCTCGTAGCCGCGCAGCATCGTCGGCGGCACCTGCGTGTCACCAACCAAAACACTCGAAGCAGCACCGGCGGTCACATAGAATGCCTGCACGATGCCCGACCGCGGCTTGAACTCCACATCCGAGCAATAGCCCACGACGTCGCCCGATTCCGTGCGCACGTCCATACCGACCCAGATGATGCAATCGTCCAGGTTGATGTCGAGGCGCTTGGCGGCGGCGGCATCGTACGTGTCCTTGACGTCATCGACCGCAATGGCGCCCTCGTAGACACCAATGGCGTCGAGCGCTACGAATCGGTCGGGGCGCTCGATCATACCCGCGATATCGGACTGGCGGACCATAAAGCCGACCACGCGCGTACCGCCCGGGGTAAAGACCGGAAAGTGAATCTTTCCGAGCTTTTTAGGGCTGCGCGGCGTGCCGTCCTTTTTGGTGCGCTTGTCCTCGGTAGGCTTGCGATAGATCTTGGCGCCGACAAAATCCCCGGCGCGCATTATGCCTCGGTCGAGGGCTCCGCAGCCTCGGTATCAGCCTCGACGGCGTTCTCGACCACGACGTCGGCAGCAGGCGTCACGTTGCCGCCCGAAATGGCGTCGTTGAGCTGCTCGCGCAGCTGGTCCATGCGCTCGCGGGCCAGGTCGACCTTGGCGCGCAGGTCGTCGGTCTTGGCGTCGACCATCGGGCCAAAGTCATTCACCGCAGCACGGGCCTCCTCGGCGCTGTGCTCGTAGGTGTCGCGCATATTGTCCCAGGCGTCGTTGGCGATATCGGCAGCCATGGCGCGGGTCTCGGCGCCCGAGCGCGGGGCCAGAGCAACGCCGACAATAGCGCCGGCAGCGGCACCAAAAAGTGCGCCGGAGACAAAGCTGAAAGTCTTACCCATGATCATTCCTCTCCTGCGGGCACGTCGGTGCCCACCGTTTGAATGCTGTCCATTATACCCGCAGCGCATCACTTGCCGCTCCGCTCATCTGTGTACGGCAAAGGCGCAGGTACGTGATGGTGATAAACGCGTAGGCCTACTCCTGGGGCATAGCCGGCATGGCCACCGTGGCACCCGGGTCCTCGCCGGCGCCGTCCACGAGCGGCAGGCCGCCCTCATGCGCAGGTCCTGCCGGAACCGTCGCCGCACCGCCAAAGACGGCAGCGGAGGCCTCGTGGTTCTCGGCAACCGCACCCTCGGTATCAATCGCCACCTGGGGCTCGTCGTCAAAGTTGGGGACACCCTGGGGCTCGGTGGGAACGGGCTCGGCGGTCGCATCGGCAACGGGCTCGGCGTCGACCGGCACATCGCCCTCGTCAGCGCCCTCGTCCTCGGCAGCATCTTCGCCGTTCGCAGCGGCGACGGCCTCGTGAGGATCCTTGCCCTCGGCCTCGGCGCGCATGCCCAGCACCAGGTTGCGCAGGCCCGCGACCGTGCCCTCCACGTCGGGGGCAGGCTGGTCGGCGTGCAGATAGGCCCAGTCCATCATAAAGGTGGCCGAAGACAGCGCACCGATGGCCAGCGCGTCGTCGGGGCACGAAAGCTCAACCTCAAAGACGCGCTCGTCGTGCTCGCTTACGCGCGTGCGGCCGCACGAGATGCTACCGGCAAGACCGGTCTCGTTCATGAGCTCGACCGTCACATGCTCCAGCAGGTGGCAGAGCTCGGTCTGGCCCATACAGTCCTGGAACTCGCGACCCGAATCGCCCAGGCACAGATGCTTGGCAATCGCGGGCACCAGGTAGTACACGCGCGCCGTGGCCTCGATATCCTCCGAGGTCATGAGCGGCATGCCGGGGTTCACCAGCACGTGCGCGCAGATCTTGTCCTCGCTGACGGTGACCTTAAGGATGTTGAACAGGCCTGCCATAACTCTCCCCTACTCTTCCTTGTCCTACTCGTCGCCGTCGTGCGGATTCGCAGAGCCCGCACCCGGCGTCGTCGGCTCGTCTACCGAAGACTCGGAATCTTTCTTATCGGTTTCGGCCGGAGCAATCACGCGAATGAGCGAGATGCGCTGGCCACGCATCGACTGCACCTTGAACTTGTACCCCGCAACCTCAAATACCTCTCCGATGTCGGGCACCGAGTCGCAAAGCTCCAAAATCCAGCCGGCGATGGTCTCATAATCATCGCTTTCCTCGAGCGGCCAGCCAAGCTCAATCGCGTCATCGCACGAAAAACGCCCATCAACGAGCCACTCGCGGCGCGAAAGGCGCGTGAGATACTTGTTGTCGGGGTCGAACTCGTCCTCGATCTCGCCGACGATCTCCTCGACGATATCCTCGATGGTGATAATGCCGGCCGTGCCGCCGTACTCGTCCACGACCACCACGATCTGGTCGTGCGAGGTCTGCATCTCGGACAGTAGCGGCAGGATGTCCTTGGTGTCGGGCACAAAGGTGGCGTCGCGCAAAAAGCCGGCGATGGGCTGGTCACCCTTGCCGTCGAGCGCGGGTTGGATCAGGTCCTTGATGTGCGCAATGCCGGCGACGTTGTCGGGATCCTCGTGATAGACGGGGATGCGGCTAAAGCCGGTCTGGCGCATGGTGGACAACACGTCGGCGACCGTCTCGTCGTCCTCGCACATGGTGGTGTCCACGCGCGGCACCATGACCTCGCGGGCAACGGTGTCGCCTAGGTCGAAGATCTCGTGGATCATGCGCTTTTCCTCGTCGAGCAGGTCATCCTGCTCCGAGACCATGTACTTGATCTCTTCTTCCGAGACGTTTTGGCGGTCGTCGGCGCTCTTGATGCGCAGGATGCGGGCCAGGCCATCGGAGCAGGCGCCGGTCAGCCACACGAGCGGACGGGCGATCTTTTGGAAAAACGACAACGGTCCCACGACCTGCTTGGACACGCCCTCGGCATTGGCCAGGCCGATGCGCTTGGGGACGAGCTCGCCGATCACGATGGACACGAAGGCGACCGCGACGGTGATGATGACCGGCGCCAGGCCGCGCGCGATGGCGGAGAGCGGCGCGATGCCAAAGCTCATGAGCCACGTGGCGAGCGGGTCGGACAGACTCGTCGAGGCGACGGCGGACGAGGCGAAGCCCACGAGCGTAATGGCAACCTGGATGGTGGCGAGCAGCTGGTCGGAGTCGGCAGCCAGCTTAATGGCACGCTCGGCGCGCTTGTCGCCTTCCTCGGCCTCGTGCTCCAACACGGCGCGCTTGGCCGTGGTGAGCGCCATCTCGGACATAGAGAAGTAGCCGTTGATGAGGGTCAAAACGAGGGTGGTGATAAGGGAGATGGTTATGTCCATCGGGAGTTTCTCGAACCTCCAAGATTCGGGACGTCAGGTTAAAACGTTGATGGCGGATACGGCAATTGCACCGGCGCCCAAACGAGAACGCGGGCGCGCAGGCATGGTCGCTAGATTACGAAGAGGATCACCGCCATGAACTGGAAGATGCTGCCGGCGAGCACCCACAGGTGAAACACGCTGTGCAGATAGCGCACGTTTTTGGCGATATAGAACGGCACGCCCGCGGTGTAGCACACGCCGCCGACGGCGAGCAGGGCAAGTGCCACGGGGTTGAGCAGCGCAACAAGTTCGGGCAGCTTAAAGACAACGAGCCAGCCCATCAGCAGGTAGACCAGGCCGCTTACCCAATGCGGCTGGCGCTCGCGTAGGAAGCACTCGAGGGCGATGCCGATGATGGCGATGGCCCATACGGCAAAGAACAGCACAGCGCCGCCGTCGTTTGCGAGCGTGATGAGGCAAAACGGCGTATAGCTGCCGGCTATGAGCAGGTAGATGCAGCTGTGGTCGATGATGCGAAACACGCGCTTGGCGCGCGCGGGCTGAATCGCGTGGTAGAGCGTGGAGGCTAGGTATTCGAGGATAATGCTGACACCATAGACAATCGCCGCGGCCATATGGGCCGGGCCTCCGCCGCGCAGGGCGGCGAATACGATCAGGAGCACCAGGCCCGCGATACCCAGCAGGCAGCCGACACCATGGGTGACGGAGTTCATGATCTCCTCGCCCACTGTGTAGTGTGGAACGGCCGCGGTCTTGGGTCGCGGCTTAGAACTGTCGCTCGAATCGGACATGCCGGTTACATCCTCCAACGTAAAGAGTTCTCAACACTATATCAAAGCGTCTAGGTACGTGCGAAATTTGCACCATACGTGACCCTTTGTTTACCCATTCTTTGCCTGTTGACGCATCAACGGCGAACGTCCATAATGCGCTTGCATTAAATGTTGATGTATTAACATCTTATAGGAGAATACCGCATGGCTCAAAACGCACGTTCCCATCGAAAGCTCAAGATAGCCGGCATCATTGCACTGGTGGTTGTCGTTGCGCTGCTCGGATTTGCCGGCAACTTTCTGTTTGACTTCGCGCTGAATCCCCGCGCGCCATACACCATGAAGATGATGCAGGATAGCAAGAACGACAAAGAAGGTGAGCAGCCGGATGCCGAGGATACCGAGGCGCGGGCATGGTTTAAAGAGAACCGCAAGAGCAGCAACCTCACCGCGGACGACGGGACCGAGCTTGCCGCCTGGTATTTTGCTGCGTCGGAGAGCACGCACGACTACGCCGTCTGCCTGCATGGATATACCAACGAGCCCATCGGTATGGCCCGATACGCCAAACGCTTCCACGATCGTGGCATGAACGTACTCGCACCCGCCGCCCGCGCCCACGAGCGCTCCGGCGGCGACTATATCGGCATGGGCTGGCCCGAGCGCCTCGACATCGTCGCATGGATCGAGCGAATCGTTCAGGCTGACCCCAAGGCGCGCATCCTGGTCTTTGGCGAATCCATGGGCGCGGCGACCGCCATGAACGTCGCGGGGGAATCTCTGCCCGCAAACGTGAAATGCATTATCGAGGACTGCGGTTATACGAGTGTTTGGGACGAGTTTTCTCTGCAGCTCAAGGACGTGTTCGGCCTGCCCAGCTTTCCCTTGCTCGATGTAGCAAACTTGGTGTGCAACGTGCGCGCGGGCTACGACTTTCATAAGGCGAGCAGCGTGGAACAGCTCAAGCGCGCGACGGTTCCCATGCTGTTTATCCACGGTGACCAAGACACCTTTGTGCCGTACAGCATGCTCGACCAAAACTACGACGCGTGCGCCAGCAAGGTCAAGCAAAAGCTCACCGTCCATGGCGCCACCCACGCCAAGAGCGCGCAGGTCGACCCCGAACTCTACTGGAACACGGTCGACGACTTCCTCGACGAGTATTTTTAGGCAAATAGTACGGTTTACTGGCCTATCTGACCCCCTAGCACTTCCGAAAAGCCGCCCGTGAGCGCTATGCTCACGGGCGGCTTTTGCTCAACTTGCGCTACAAAGTCGCTTATTTTGTCCAATAGCTAGGCGCTACTTGACCTCGATGAGCTCATACTCGCTCGTGCCCAGGCCAATCTTTTCGGCGTGCGCGATGCACACGCGCCAGTCGGTGTCGGGATGCGTGATGCAGAAGGGATCCTTGGCCTGCTCGCCCTCCAGATGCTCGTGGTTGTGCTCCATCTTGGCCGCGCTATCGGTGAGCTCGGTGTTGGGCAGCGGCTCAGACGCCATGACGGCGTCGGCGCAGGCCTGGTCGATGGCGACCGGGTCGAAGCTCGCGAACATGCCGATGTCGTTGACGATAGGCGTATCGTTTTCGGGATGGCAATCGCAGTTGGGGCTGATATCCATAGCCAGCGAAATGTGGAAGCTGGGACGATCCTGGACAACGGCCTTGGTGTACTCGGCGATCTTGCAGTTGAGCACGTCGGCCGCGGCGTCATAGCCGGGCTTGATGCAGTCCTGGTTGCATGCCGCAATGCAGCGGCCGCAGCCCACGCAGCGATCGTGGTCGATGGCAGCGACGTGAACCGTGCGGGTGTTGTCGTTGGCAAGCTCGCGCTCGCGGGTGTCGTCGAACGAGATAGCGTTGTGCGCGCAGATCTTTTCGCAGGCGCGGCAGCCAACGCAGTGCTCGGCCGCGACGTTCGGCTTGCCGGCGGCATGCTGCTCCATCTTGCCGGCACGGCTGCCGCCTCCCATGCCCAGGTTCTTCATGGCGCCGCCAAAACCGGCCTGCTCATGACCCTTAAAGTGGGTGAGGCTGATCACGATATCGGCATCCATGAGCGTCTGACCGATCTTGGCCTCGTGCACGTACTCGCCGCCCTCGACCGGAACGAGCGCCTCGTCGGTGCCCTTGAGGCCATCGGCGATGATGACCTGGCAGCCCGTGGCATACGGGGTAAAGCCGTTCTGGTAGGCGGTGTCGATGTGCTCGAGCGCGTTTTTGCGGCTACCGACGTAGAGCGTATTGCAGTCGGTGAGGAAGGGCTTGCCGCCCAGCTCCTTCACCACGTCCGCGACGGCGCGGGCGTAGTTGGGGCGCAAAAAGCTCAGATTGCCCAGCTCGCCAAAGTGAATCTTGATGGCGACGAACTTGTTCTCAAAGTCGATCTGCTCGATACCGGCGTGACGGATGAGGCGCTTGAGTTTGTCGAGCTGGCTCTCGCGAGCATGCGTGCGCAGGTTGGTGAAGTACACCTTAGCGGGTGCTGCGGGTGCAGTTGCGGTCATAGATATATCCCCTCGGTCTATATGGCGTTACAGACATAAGAGGATGGTACCCGTTGAAGTAGGGTCGAAGTCAAGCACGGCCACTCATTGGGGACAGACTTAAATGAGTGCCGCCAGGGACAGTCCTTGCCAGTCCGGCCGGCAAACCACTCATTGGGGACGGACTTAAATGAGTGCCTCGCCACCTGGCAGCTAGGGACGTTCCTTTCCTGCCGGCAGTTGGGGACAGTCCTTGCCAGCACGGCCGGCGAACCGGCGAATCGGCAAAGACTGTCCCCGATGACTACTCCTGCACCTTGAGAGCTTCGGCCAGGCCCACACGTTTGATGGAACGCATGTGCAGCAACGCCACGACCAGGTAGGTCGCAAAGCCAATGCCGACGCATGCAACCATGGACCAAGCGGGCGCATAGATTTCGATATTGCCGTTGTAGGCGAGCAGCATCGAGCGGAAGATGGCCGTGAGCGAGCCAATAATGACCGGCAGACTCAGCACGAGCGACGCCGCCACGCACAGCGTGATCGAGCGGATGTACAGATGCGAGATCTCGCTATCGCGATAGCCAAAGACTTTCATATAGCTAATCGAACGGGCGCTGTGGTCGATCACAGCCTTGGTCAGTAGATACATAAACAGCAGGAAGATAAACACCGCGAGGCCAACCATCATGCCGATCATTTTGCTCATCATGCCGATGAACTGGTCGCCCACGGCGCGCATGTCGTCGGGCGTGGTGTCGCCGGCAAAGTAGCGCGCGTCGAGGTCGAGCTTCTCGTCGCTCACATAGCCGTTAAAGTAGGCGGCGTCGTTGTCGAACAGCTCGTTAAAGTCGTCGATACTCATATAGATATTCATGTCCGACTTGGAGCCCCAGGCACAGTCCTTGCCCGCGCACTCAAGAGAATAATGCTCGCCCTCGTACTTGTCGTCGAGCGTGACCTTCTGGCCCTCGCTCCAGCCAAACTTGTCGAGCAGGCCGCCGCCAAAGACGACACAGCCGCCGCCGACGTCCAGTCCTTTCCAGTAGCGCGAATCGGATGAGATGCCGTAGACGGAAATCGTCTCCTCGCCATTTCCATCGCCGCGGTCGTATTGCAGCTGGTAAACGGCGTATTTCTCGGCCTGTGCGATTGTATCCGCGCCGTTGTCGGTCGTATTGACCGGGTGGATATCGTCGTTGTCAGCGTCGATCTTAGAGGCCTTGTCGATCAGGTCGATAGCCTCGTCGCGGTTGCAGCCGAGGGCATCGGCAAGATCGTCAAGGCGCGTGTAGAGCGCATCCTTCTTGTCCTGGACCTTGTCGAGCGCGTCCTGCGCTGCGGCCAGGCTCTCGGCAGACGGAGCGCTGGTCGCGACATCGGCTGCCGCCTGCGCAGCATCGGCCGCGTCGTCAAGCTCGTCATCGGCATCCTGGGCGGCGGAAAGCAGCGCGCCGTCAACCGATTGCAAGCGCTCGAGCGCCGACCACTGCTCGCGCTCCTCGGCGGTGCCCTCGAGCTCCAGCGGCGCCTTGAGCGTGTACTGGTGCTCGGCGACCAGGCTTGTCTCGAGGTTGTCCGCGTAGTGCGTCATCGTGGGCAGAATCGCCAGGCCAAAGAGCAGCAGAAGCGACGCAAATGCAATGCCCACGAAGAGCGTGGCGAAGTTGCCCAGGTTGCGCAGGAAGATACGCAGGCGGAAGCGCGAGACAAAACCCATGCGCTCCGGCAGCTGCAGGCCGCGCTTGGTACCCGATTTGCCGCTCGCCTCGTGACGAAGGAATTGCAACGGCGTCTTGCCCATTTTGCGAAGCAGGCCCACCAGCGTGATGAGGATGAGCGCGGCGGCGGGAACCACGGCGCACTTCACAAAGATCTCCCAGCTCCAGTACACCTGGAAGGGCGGCAGGCTGTACGAACCGTAATAGAGGCTGCGCATGGGCTCGGTAAAGAACACAACGCCGAGTGCAGTGCCCAAAAGCGCCGCGACCGCGCCCACGATGGCGGGAAGCGCAAGGTAGTGCAGCACGATCTCGCGACGGCGATAGCCGCTGGCGAGCAGTGTGCCAATGATGGCGCTCTCCTCCTCGATGGTGGCGTCGGTAAGGACCACAAAGACGAACGCCATGATCACGATGATGATGTCGAGCAGCGTCATCCACATCATGGAGTCGCCGTCCACGTCGTCGCGCGCATAGCCAATGCCCTGACTGGAATCGGCATCGATCAGATCGTCCACGCGCGCATCGGCATCGGTCAGCGCCTCGACCATATCCTGTTCGGCATCGGTACGGTCCGCGGTGGAGAGGTCGCGATCGGTAAAGGTAAAGGAGTAGGTGTAGGCAGGCGCGCCACCGGCGTCCTCAAGCGCGGCAAAGCCGGCGTCGGTGACCTCGGCCACGCCATAGGTGATGGTGTTCACCGTAAAGTCCGAATTGTTGAGGAACAGTGCCTGGCTATCGGGCTGGGTCATGATGCCGCAGATGGTGTAGGTGCGACCCTCGAGCTCGACTTTATCGCCCACGGACAGGTTGTTATTGGTAGCGAAGACACGGTCGATGGCCACCTCATCGTCCGTCTTGGGCTCCTTGCCCTCACAGTAGGACGCGATATCGACCTTGGTGCGGTGCGCATAGGTGCGCAGCGTGCGCTTGGTGCCGTCGTCGCCGGCGGTCTTTTTGATGATGGCGTCGATGGAGAAATTCTTGTAGAGCGTGACGCCGCCGACGTCGCTGGCTGCGTCCTCGGCGGCCTTGAGTTGATCGTCGGTAGCCTCGAAGGAGGTGATCACGCGGCCGTCCTCAATCGTGTACGCATCGCGCATGTCGTCGATAAGGCAACCGATGGAATGCGCCGCGAGCAAAAAGCCCGAGGTAAGGGCGATGCTTCCGCACATGAGTAAAAATATGCCCAGGTACTTGCCGATATTGCGGCGCAGCTCGCGCGGGAGACGTTTTGCGAGAGGTGTCATGGCGCCGCCTACCAATCGAGCTCGGCGGCCGCGACGGGCGACTCGTTGAGCTCATCCTCGACGATGCGCCCGTCGCGCAGGCGCAGCACGCGATTGGCCATGCGCGCGATGGCGGCATTGTGGGTGACAATGATGATGGTGCAGCCGTAGGTGCGGTTGACATCCTCCATGAGCTGCAAGATTTCCTTGGACGTCTTGTAGTCGAGCGCGCCCGTGGGCTCGTCGCACAGCAGCAGGCCCGGGTTTTTGACGAGCGCGCGGCCGATGGCACAGCGCTGCTGTTGGCCGCCCGAGACCTGGCGCGGGAACTTGTTGCGGTGCTCGTAGAGGCCCAGCGAACGCAGCAGGTCGTCGATGTTGAGCGGCTTTTTGGACAGGTGTGCCGTGACCTCGATGTTTTCCTTGATGGTGAGATCGGGCACCAGGTTGTAGAACTGGAAGACAAAGCCCAGCTCACGGCGGCGATACTCGCCCAGGTCGGTAGGTTTGAGCACCGTGAGGTCGCAGCCGTCCACCAAAATAGAGCCAGCGTCGGCATCCTCCAGGCCGCCGATCAGGTTAAGAAACGTCGACTTGCCCGAGCCCGAGGGCCCCAGCATGACGCAGATCTCGCCTCGGTTGATGGACGTGTCGATGCCATCGAGTACCGTCAGGCGCGCATCACCGTCGCCGTAGTGCTTTTTGAGATCCTTAACCTGGACGTAGGCTTCCTGCGTTGCCATGGTATCCCCCATTGTTAGCCTAGTACTACTTTATGAACGTAATAGTAAACCTTGGCGAACTATTTTGGGGCGAGAGTGGGGATTTGTTTCAGACTAGTCATTGGGTGTTCCTATAGTTTTGTCAACCGTCGGGGCTACTCCCGGTAGGGCACCCGGTCGCGCATCACGGCGTATATCGCCCTGAGCCGCTTCCTCGCGTCGCCGCGCCTGGACGCCCTGACCGACCTCACCGACGTGCCGGAGCTCCTCACCCTCGGGGCTATGCCGCAGTACGAGGCCAGGTGGTCGTGGTCCGGGAACCTCCCGATGTCGACCGACACCGCGAGCTGCGC
>JAXIXR010000015.1:0-36164 GCA_036304905.1 Collinsella sp.
CGAACCCGGAAGCTAAGCCCCATCGCGCCGAGAGTACTGCGGGGCCAGCCCGTGGGAGGCCAGGGCGCCGCTGACCGGTGGACGGCACCGAGCCGTATGATGACTTGAAGAAGGGGGAGGCCTCGCGGCCTCCCCCTTTTTGCGTTTACGGGCTTTTGTCTCACATAGTAGCTGTGTTTTATAACCCTCGTTTGTCGCATCTTCTGTGAACGGGCTACAATAACTTAGTCTGTGCGATATGGAGGTGAACATGGCTGAAGCTGGTATCGGCGTTGATATCGTCGAGATTTCCCGGATGAAATCAATTCTTGAAAAGACGCCGTCGTTTGCTCGGCGTGTGTTTACCGAAGAAGAGCGTGCGTATTGCGATGTATCATCGCGTCCCGCTGCTCACTATGCGAGCCGCTTTGCTTCGCGCGAGGCGGTGCTTAAAGCTCTCGGCACGGGTTTTAGTCAAGGCGTGGGTCGCAAGGATGTTTCGGTAACGCGTGATAAACTCGGCAAACCGAAGGCGCTGCTTTCGGGCCGTGCACTCGAGATCGCTCATGAGCTGGGTGTTGTTGAGGTCGCTCTTTCCATTACGCTTACAGGAGACTTAGCCGTTGCGAATGCCATCGCGATTACCGAAGATGCTCGGCCTAAGCCAAAAGATGAAAAGGTGAGCACCAAGAAACGCGTAGCGCAGACATTTAAAGAGGCTCGCTCTGTTTTAGATGAGCTTGAGCAGCTGCAGAATTCAGCATTGACGGAGCACCTGGGCGATGCTTCGCAAGATACGCTAGGAGCATAGATGAAACCGGTTTTGAGTACCGAAGAAGTCGTTCGTCTCGAGGATATCATCGAACGCGAAGGGACTTCGAAGGCCGAGCTTATGGAGCTAGCGGGTGAGTTTGCCGCCAACGAGGTCTTGAAGCTCAATCCCGATCGGGTTCTCGTTCTGGTCGGTTTTGGTAATAATGGCGGCGACGGTTGGGTTGCCGCCGATATCCTGAGCCATAAGGGTGTGGACGTCGATATCGTTTCTCCGGTTGAGCCGGATGAGATTCCTGCTGCTCTGGCACGTCATGTTGCTCGTCGTACTGCCGGCCGCGATGTGCACGTTTGCGTCGGCCCCTCGCGTGACGAACTCGAGGTTTTGATCGATAAGGCCGATGTTGTTGTCGATGCCATTTTTGGTACCGGTTTCCATGGGAATCTGCGTGCGCCGTTCTCCATCTGGATTCCTACGGTCAATGAATGCGCCGATTGTGTCGTATCCATTGATGTCCCCTCGGGCCTGAATGCCGAGACGGGCGTTGTTGATGACGACTGCATTCGTGCCGAACATACGGTGACGATGATTGCGCCCAAGATTGGTCTGTATAGCGCTGATGGCCCTGAGTATGCTGGCGATTTGATCTGCGGCAATCTTTACGACCGTCTTGACGAGGTCATCGATGATGTCGACCACGCCGCCGAGATTGTCGAGCCCGGTGACTTAGTTGATTACTTTGCCCCACTACCTACGAATATCGATAAGTATTCCCGTGGCTCTGTGCTTATTGTCGCCGGATCTGCACAATATCCTGGTGCTGCCATTATGGCGGCCAAGTCTGCAGCTCGCGCGGGTGCTGGTTACGTGGCAGTCGCGGCTCCTGACGCCTGCGCTAATCTTATTCGCATTGCACTTCCTTCGATTCCCGTCTTTGCTATTCCGTCTGATTCCCGCGGCTCCTTTGGCGCCGCTGCGCGCATGACGGTGTGCGAGATTGCAAAGAAGTACAGCTGCGTACTGTGCGGTCCCGGTATGACGACGTCTGCCGGCGCTATGCAGGTGGTTTCGGGCTTGCTCGAGCTTGATGTACCGCTTATTTTGGATGCCGATGCACTCAACTGCCTTGCTAAGATTGCCATTGACGGTATTGATAGTAACCCCGAGATGTATCGTCGCGAGCAGCCGTTGGTTATGACACCGCACTATCGTGAGCTTTCGCGTCTGGTTGCCGGTGACGAGGTGAACGACCTTGGTACCGCGATTGCAGCCGCGCAGAAGGTTGTCTGGGCTGCAGGCTCCGACAATCTGGTGGTCATTGCCAAAGGGCCGACGACGGCTATCTGTGGCGTTGAGCGTGTACTGCTGCCGCTCTCGGGTCCGGCTTCTCTGGCAACTGCCGGTTCAGGTGATGTTCTCGCGGGTATTTTGGCCGGCACGCTTGCCACCATGCGCGACGAGATGGATCGTTGGGAGTTGCTGTATTCGTACGCCGTCGCACTTCACAGCTACGCCGGTTTTGCCGCGGCGACGGAGTATGGTGAGAAGAGCGTCATCGCGACCGATCTTATCGACTTGATCGGTCCCGCCATGGAACTGGCGGCAAAGGATGCGCTCGAAGATCTGGGAATCATGGACGAAGGGTCGGATGACTAATCATGAATAAAGCCGATTTGACGCGCTGGTCCTGGGTCGAGATCGACCGCGGGGCGCTCCGTCGCAACACGAGGGCCTATAAGAACTTGTTGAATCCACGTCAGCGCCTGTGCTGCGTGGTCAAGGCCGATGCTTATGGTCATGGAGCTGTTGAGTGCGCCAAGATCATGTATTCGGCCGGTGCCGACATGTTTGCCGTGGCGACGGTTAACGAGGGCGTTGAGCTCCGACAGGGCGGGATTACGAAACCCATCCTCATCCTAAGCGAGCCGCCTATCGAGGCCATTCCGACGTTGCTCGAGTTTGATATCATGCCCTCGGTCTATACGTCTGACTTTGCTCTTGCGTATGGCGAATGTGCCGTCGCGGCGGGCAAGGTGGGCAAGTATCATCTCGCCATCGAGACGGGTATGAATCGTATCGGCGTACACTACACACAGGTGCTCGACTTTGTCCGCGGTATTAATTTCCATCGCGGTATTCAGTGCGACGGCGTATTTACGCACTTCGCCACGGCCGATGAACCTTCGGGCTGGGACTACAAGCTGCAGTGTCAGCGCTTTACCGAGGCCGTTCAAGCCATTAAGGATGCGGGTTTTGAGTGCGGTATCGTGCACTGCGCCAACACGCCGTCCTCGATGCTCGACCCCTCGATGCATTTTGATATGATTCGCGCCGGCGTTGGCTTGTATGGCATGCAGCCGTGCGAGCTGAGTGGCCGCGTGATGCAGCTTGATCCCGTTATGAGCGTCCATGCGCGCGTGACGCGCGTGGCACACCCTGCGATGGGTGAGGGCGTGGGCTACGGTTTTACCTACCGCGTACCGCGCACGCGCGTTCAGATCTGCACGCTGCCGATCGGTTATGCCGACGGCCTATCGCGTACGCTTTCCAATCGTATGGATGTGCTGTATCGCGGCGAGCGCGTGCATCAGGTTGGCAATATCTGCATGGACCAGTTTATGGTCGCCATTCAGTCCAACCCGGCACACGAGATTCCCGAGGCCGAGTATGGTGACGAGATGATCATTGTCGGCCGCGATGGCGATGCCGAGATCACTATGGACGAGATGGCCCGACTGCGCGGAACGATTAACTACGAGGTCGCCTGCGGCTTTGGCATGCGTCTCGACAAGGTCTACGTGTAGGAGCCGCTATGGGCGTCATGCACATCCCCGGCCATACCCATCAGGCACCACGTGAGGTCGCACTCGAGGAGATCGAGGCCGTTCTGGGCGATTGTCACCTCTGCCAGCTCTACCAGTCGCGTCACAATATCGTGTTTGGCGTGGGAAACCCCCGCGCTCGCGTGATGTTTATTGGTGAGGCGCCGGGCCGCAATGAGGATTTGCAGGGCGAGCCCTTTGTGGGGGCGGCAGGCGAGGACCTCAACGGCATTTTGTCGCTGGCGGGCCTCAAACGCGAAGACGTCTACATTGCCAACGTGCTTAAGTGCCGCCCGCCGGGAAACCGCAATCCGCGTCCCGAGGAAGTGCTGGCTTGCTCGCCGTTTTTGCGTGAGCAGATTCGAAGCATCTGGCCCGATATTATCGTGACGCTCGGCAACCCCGCGACGCACTTTGTGCTTAAGACCGAGATTGGCATTACTAAGCTGCGCGGCAGGTTCCACCAGATGGGGCATTTTGTAGTAATGCCCACGTTCCATCCGGCAGCAGCGCTGCGCAATCCGGCGTGGCAGGAGCTGCTGGAGGAAGACTTTAAGATGCTGGGCGACTATCTGGAGCGACATCCCGCACCAGAGGACGCCTCGGAATAATAAGGAGCATATATGTCCCTGGAGCGCCTGGGGGTAGGTACTTACAAAACGACTTGCGCTGCCGATACGGAGTACTTTGGCGAGCTAATTGCACCGTGCCTTGAGGACGGCGATGTGCTCATCCTGACCGGTGGCCTGGGAGTGGGCAAAACTCACTTTACCAAGGGCGTCTCGCGCGGGCTGGGCGATGGGCATATGGTTACGAGCCCTACGTTTGCGCTCATGGCCGTTCACGATCAAGGTCGTATTCCGCTGTTTCACTTTGATCTATACCGCCTGGAGCATGCCTACGAGCTCGAGGATACGGGCATTTTCGATGTGCTGGGCTATGAGGGTGCTTGCCTGCTGGAATGGGGCGAACAATTCCAGGACGAGCTGACGGATGAGTATCTTTCGGTGACGCTCAAGCGTGATGAGGGCGACAGCGATGTGCGAACGATAACGCTTGAGGCGCACGGTGACCGCGCAATGGAGCTTTCCCATTTGATTGATAAGGCTGTACAAGATGAGCTTGCATAACGACAACGCGCTGGTGGTGGCGCTCGATACCTCGACCGACATGCTTGCCTGCGCGGCAAGCTGGATTGATGGACAGACGGGCGAGACGAAGCTCGTGAGTGGCGACCACATGTGTCGCCGCCACGCCAACGTTGAGCTCGTGAATACCGTTGATGGCGTGCTGGCTCAAGCCGGTCTGGATCGCAGCGATGTTGGTTACTACGTGGTCGGCCGCGGCCCGGGGTCGTTTACGGGTGTGCGTATCGGCATCTCCACTGCCAAGGGCCTCGCGCGTGGTGCCAATGTTCCGCTGCTGGGCGTGTCGACGCTCGACGCTTGCGCTTGGACGGCGTGGAAGGCTGGCGTGCGCGGCAAGCTTGGTATCTTGGCCGATGCTATGCGCGGTGAGGTATATCCGGCGCTGTATATGCTGGTCGATGAGGGTCCCGAGCGCCAATTTGAGCGCGAACACGTGGTCAAGACCGCCGTGGCGCTCGATGAGTGGCGCCAAGCGGCGGACTGGGACCAGGTTCAGCTGACCGGTGACGGTCTCGTGCGCTATGGCAAGCTGCTGGGTGAGGACGAGACCGCCCGCTGCGTGGAGCGCGACCTGTGGTGGCCTTCGGGCGAGGGCTTGCTGCTCGCGCACGCTGCGGGTGACGGCGATCCGGCTCGCGTCCTGCCGATTTACACGCGCCTTTCGGATGCCGAGGAAAACGAGCGCAAGCGTCTTGGTCTTGCCGAGAGTGCGCAGAGTGAAATTACGGGCGTTGCCGATGAGCTCGCCGGTCGTCATCTGCAGTTCCGTCCCATGGGCGCGGCGGATGCCGAGGGCGCGAGCGCGCTGGAGGCTGCCTGCTTTGAAGGTGCCGGACACGAGGCGTGGACGCCGGGCATGTTCCTGTCCGAACTGGGCGAGGACGTCGCTGTGCCGCGTAGTTGGTGGGTAGCACACGACGACGGCAAGCTGCTGGGCCTTGCCGGCGGTATGGTCGTGGACGGTGATGTGCAGATTCTGGATGTCGCCGTCGACCCGGTACATCGCCGTGAGGGCATTGCCCGCAAACTGCTGTCGCACGTGAGCTATGATGCCCAGATGCTCGGCTGCACCACGGCTTCGCTCGAGGTCGAGGACGGCAACGAGGGAGCGATTGCGCTTTATAACGCTCTGGGCTTTACCGAGGCTGGCCGTCGCCGCGGCTACTATGGTGCCGGCAAGGATGCCATCGTCATGACGGCTCCGCTGCCCCTCGTGCTTCCGGTCGACAATGCTTCGCCCGAGCCGACGGCGGCAGAGCAGCGCGTATGGCCGCTGCCTGCGCCTGGGCGCTCCGAGGGGGAGCGTGCCGAAATTGAGCGCCGCCGCCTAGTGCTCGCTATCGAGAGTTCCTGCGACGAGACGGCCGTGGCGATTATCGATGCGGATGGCAATATGCTGGCCAACCAGGTGTCGACACAGATTGATTTTCATGCCCGCTTTGGCGGCGTGGTGCCCGAGATCGCCTCGCGCAAACACGTTGAGGTGATTGTGAGTGTCGTGGATGCGGCGCTCGAGGATGCCGCAGCATCGCTTGGTCTTGAGGGTGGAGCCATTGCCCCCAGCGAGCTTGCCGCCGTGGGCGTGACACAGGGTCCGGGCCTGGTGGGCGCCCTCGTGGTGGGCGTTGCCTTTGCCAAAGGCTTTGCCTACGCTGCCGGCAAGCCGCTCGTATGCGTCAACCATCTGGAGGGGCACCTGTTTGCCAACCTGTTGGCGCAGCCCGACCTCAAGCCGCCGTTCATCTTCACGCTTGTCTCGGGCGGGCACACCATGCTCGTGCACGTGAAGGCGTGGGGCGACTACGAGGTGCTCGGTGAGACGCTCGACGACGCCGTGGGCGAGGCCTTCGACAAGGTGGCCAAGGCGCTGGGCCTGGGCTATCCCGGTGGCCCCATCATTTCCAAGCTGGCCGAGACAGGCAATCCCCGCGCGATTGATTTCCCCCGTGCGCTCAACAGCAGGGGAGACTATCGTTTCTCGCTTTCGGGCCTTAAAACGGCCGTGACGCTCTACATCGAGCAGGAGACCAAGGCCGGGCGCACGATTCACCTGCCCGATCTGGCAGCTTCGTTTGAGGCAGCTGTCTTTGACGTGCAGTACAAGAAGGCCAAAAACGCATTGCACGCTACCGGATGCAAGGAATACTGCATCGGCGGCGGCGTCTCGGCCAACCCGCATCTGCGCGAGATGATGATCAAGAAGCTTGGGCGTCAGGGGATTCGCGTAACGGTGCCGCCCTTGTCTGCCTGTACCGATAACGCAGCCATGATCGCGGAGGTCGCCCGCCGTAAATTCGACCGAGGTGAAATCTCGCCGTTCGACGTCGACGCCGATCCGAACATGACGCTGTAGCTGGTACGGCGCGGTCCCCGGACGGAGGGGCCGGATATAAGGTTTCCCGCTCTACAGTCCTGCGCAAGACGAAGGCCACATTAAGTGGCCTTCTTTGCGTGCGGAACTCGCGATAAACCTTATATCCGGCCCCTCCGTCCGGGGACCTTTCTGTATCGATGCGGCTTCTGAGCCGGATTGGCGTCGACAACGTCCAACAAGGTTAACAAGCCAGCGTCGAATTTTCGGCGTTCTTTAGCTGAAAGAAAAAGTTGGTGTGCGGAGCTTTGCTCCGCATTTGGGATGGGAGCCCCTGAGAGCCGCGGGAGCCGGGCGGCGCATATGAACTTTATCGCGAGTTCCGCACGCAAAGGAAAGCACTTAATGTGCTTTCCGTCTTGCGCAGGACTGTAGAGCAGGAAAGTTCATATGCGCCGCCCGGCTCCCGCGGCTCTCAGGGGCATCTCTCATGCAAAAACTGTCGTGGGGTAAAGTCCGAGGTCAGTGGCGTTTTATACCGAGAAATTCAAAAAAAGTTGAAAATTCATTACATATTTGCGTTGACTTTAGGTAACTAAAGTTTCATACTCCTTTTCAACCACTGGGGGATGTGAACACGCACGGATCGTTCACATCATGATTGAAGAGGATTTCTTAGACATGTTCACGCATCAGCTAAACATTATCAGCGTAGTAATTATCTGATGCGGGTTAGCACATACAGCTAGCCCGTACGATAACGGGCGGCTGATGAAGATGAGGGCCGTCGAGCGCAACCGACGGCCCTCATTTTTTATGTCTAGGAAGTTCTTTTTAGAGGAGGAAATGTAATGAACGGAGTTTTGCTCATGGTTGTGGCCGCGGCGGTGCTCGCCTGCGGCTATCTGGGCTACGGCCGCTGGCTGGCCAACAAGTGGGGCGTTGACAAAGAGGCCCTCACGCCGGCCAAGCGCATGAAGGACGGCAACAGCTTCTCGCCCGTCTCCGCCTTCACCGCGTTTTCGCACCAGTTCAGCTCGATCTGCGGTGCTGGTCCTGTCACGGGTACGATCGTCGCCATGGCCTTTGGCTGGCTGCCCGTCGTGCTCTGGGTCCTCGTCGGCGGCATCTTCTTTGGCGCCGTCCACGACTTTGGTGCCCTGTACGCTTCGATGAAGAACAACGGCAAGTCGCTCGCTCAGCTCATCGAGAAGTACATCGGCAAGACCGGCCGTCGCCTGTTCCTGCTGTTCTGCTGGCTGTTCTGCATCATCGTCATCGCCGCCTTCACCGACATGGTCTGCAAGACGTTCATGTTCACCCCGGCCGTTGACGCTTCTGGTGCTGCTACCGGTGCCATCGACTTCACCAAGTCCTATGCCGCCGGCTGCGCTGGTACCATTTCCATCCTGTTCACCTTCGTCGCTATCGCCTTTGGTTGGGCCCAGAAGAAGTTCAACCTCACCGGCGCTGCCGAGTTCGTCACCGGCGTTGTCCTCATGGTTCTCATGTTCGCCGTCGGAATGCAGTTCCCGGTCTACCTGGATAAGTTCCAGTGGTTCGCCGTCGTCATGGTCTACCTGGTCTTCGCTGGCGCTATGCCCATCCAGATGCTCAAGACCCCGCGTGACTACCTCACTTCCATCATGATGATCGTCATGATCGTCTGCGCTGTCCTCGGCATCGTCGTCCTGGGCGTCAACGGTCAGGCCACTATCACCGCTCCGGTCTTCACCGGCTTCTCCACTGCCTCCGGCATGATGTTCCCGGTCCTGTTCGTCTCCGTCGCTTGCGGTGCTCTCTCCGGTTTCCACAGCCTCGTTTCTTCCGGCACCTCTTCCAAGCAGGTCGAGAAGGAGCAGGACGCCGTCAAGGTCGGTTACGGCGCAATGATCGTCGAGTCCTTCGTCGGCATCCTTGCCATCATCGTTGCCGGCATCATGTTCTCCGATATGAACACCGCCGGTACCGGCGCCCTCAACGCCGGTGTCGCTTCCACCCCGTTCCAGATCTTCGCCGCTGGCATCTCCCGCGGTATGCAGGCCTTCGGTGTTGACGGCACGCTCGCTACCGTCTTCATGACCATGAATGTTTCCGCTCTGGCCCTGACCTCGCTCGACGCCGTCGCCCGCATCGCCCGCACCTCGTTCTCCGAGTTCTTTGCCCAGACCAACGACGCCCTGGCCATCGAGTCCAAGGCCGGCTACATGAAGGTCCTCGGCAACCCCTGGTTCGCCACGGTCGTCACCCTGCTTCCCGGTCTCGCCCTCGCTTTTGGTGGCTATGCCAACATCTGGCCGCTCTTTGGTGCTTCCAACCAGCTGCTCGGCGGCATGACCATGATCACCCTCGCCGTGTTCTGCAAGTGCACCGGCCGCAAGGGTTGGATGCTCTACGTGCCCGTCGTCTTCCTGCTCTGCTGCACCTTCACCTCGCTGGTCCAGAGCGCCATGGGCTGCATGACCGCCGTCCAGGCCTACGGTTTCTTCGGTACCATCCCGGCTACCGCCACCACGGCCGCCGTCTCCGTCGCCGCCACCAAGGGCCTGCAGCTCGTCTTTGCCGTCCTGCTGATGGTCCTGGGCCTCATCGTCGCCGTCAACTGCCTCAAGGAGTTCTTCGGCAAGGAGGCTGGCTCCATGCCTGATGAGGAGCCCGAGTGGTCCGATATGGGCAAGGCCGAGTACGGTCGCGCCGCTGCCGCCGAGGCTCCTGCCGACGCCGAGGCCGTCAAGGCCTAGTCGGTCGGACGGGTTGAATCTCTCATCCATATGACTCGGAAAGACCGGGTCCGCAACGACGCGGACTCGGTCTTTTTTTCATGCGAAAGCGGGTGACGCTCGAGTGTTCTCGCAGATGTTTTGCGTGGATAAGGGCGTGCGTTGTACCATATAGACGTATATGTGTACATATGAAAGGGGCCCCGTGGCCAAGACGGTATATTCCGATAATCAAAACAATGTCGATGCTTTGGCTGAGCGCCTGAGCAGCCAGACGTCGCTTTCTGCCGAGCGCGCCAAGCTGGTTGCCTACGACCTGCTCTGCCGCAAGGCGCTCAAGATTAAGTCGAGTGCGCTGGCGCAGATTTTCCGCTCCGTCGATAAGGAGTGCGACACCAAGGCGATGCGCGATGAGCTTATCGCGGCAAAGATCGTGACCAAGATCGAGGGTAGCGGCATTAACGGGCGCCCGGCGTTCTATACCATCAATGCCGAGATCCGCGATGCCCAAGAGCAGCCTGCCGAGTCCGTCGAGGGTTTTGTCGTCGAGGATTCCGCTGACGTGCCTGCTGTGGAAGAAGCTGCTCCGCGTGAGCATGTCGATACCGATGAGTTGCTCGATGAGAACGTCGTGCGTGCCTTTACGGCCAAGGCAGGACGCGGCGGTTTTGGCGGGGGTGGCAAGCGCGATGCGCAGCGCCGCGCCCAGCAGGAGCGCTTCCGTCGCGCCGTTGCTCAAAAGGGTGAGACGGATGCTGAGGCCGTCGAGGAAAAGCCCGTCGGGATGCAGGAGCCGACTCTCGCTCAAGAGCATGCTGAGATCCAGGAGCCCAAGCGTCGCCGCGGTGCCCACTTTAAGGCCGAGCAGCGAGGTGCCGCATGCGAGGTCCAGGATTCCGTCGAGGCTGCTGACGCGTCCGATGAACCGGCCAAGAAGGCTCCGGGTTCATGCCGTCCCGGACGTGGTTTTGAGGGGCGCGCGTATCCCGTAAGGCGTCAGGAGAAGAGCGAACCGGCTTCGACCACTCAGGGCGAGAAGGACGAGAAGGCCGTTGAGCCGGTGGCTCGCGAGCAAAAGCCTGTTGAGCCGCAGCTTGAGGTTGATGCCGAGGCCAAGGGCCAGCAGCCTACTGATGAGCAGACGGAGCAGGGCGCGTCGAGCAAGCCTCGCCGCCGTCGCCATCGTGGGGGCCGCAGTTCCCATGCCGAGACTGCAACCGAGAAGACCACGCCGCAGAACGAGGATGCGAAGGCCGAGGTTTCTTCGGGGCAGCCTAAGCGCCAGTCAGCGAAGGAGAGCAAGTCCGATCGTCCGCAGAAGCAGGCGTCTATGCCGAAGCGCGAGCGCAATCCCCAAGGCGATTCTAAGCGCAAGTCTCAGAAGAAGCCGGAGTCTGCCGCAGTAGATACTGCTGCCCAGCAGCCCGAGTCGGCCGCCCACGGCGAGGTCTCGGCGCTTGCCCTTGCCCGCGTTTTAGGCAGGCAGCTGTTCAAGGTTGTCCCCACGCCTATGGCGCTCTCCAAGATCAAGGAGCAGCAGACACAGATCGTAAAGGTCGAGGGCAAGGACGGCAAAAAGGCTCCGCAGCGCACTCAGCACAACGAGATGTCCAACCGCAAGATTGCCGAGGAAATCGCAATCATCCAGGCTTGGATCGAGCAGAACCGAGGTGCCGATACGCCGGTTGCCTCGCGCCGTCAGCGTGCCTACCAGATCTTTAACGACGAGAAGGCTTTTGACGGCAAGCACGGTGAGCGCCTGATCAGGCGTATGACCGAAAAGGGCATCAGCATGCAGGCGATCAAGGTCGCCCCCAATCGCCCCGTGCATTTTACGGGCTTCTTTACGCTGGGCGCCGACAAGCCGTTCATTATGGTCGAGAACCTGGACACCTACGACGAGATCGTCAAGCTGCTGCGTGGCCGCAAGCACGCCAAGCTCTTTGGCATCAAGGTGGGCGGCGTGATTTTTGGCGGCGGATGCAAGGCGAGCGTCTCGCATGCCTTGGACGATTATCTGGCCGAGATTGGCTATCGCTTTAACTACGTCTACTACGTAGGCGATATCGATCGCGAGGGCGCGCGCATTGTCGAGCAGACTCGCAATGCCAATGTGGTTGAGATTCGCCTGCATGCCGGCATGTACCGCGCCATGCTCGCCGAGCATAAGCGTCGCGTGAAGGCCGGCGGCGAGTGCGAGCCCGCGGCTGCCAACCAGGGCGTGCCGCAGAACCTGGCGGCGACGATCAAGGATCTGCCCATGGTTACGCGCGTGCAGTTCCGCAACGTGCTGCGCGAGGGCGGGCGCATTCCGCAGGAGATTCTGATGACCGCCGACTATCGGGATGGCGACTCGGGAAGCTTCGACCGCATGCTGAACAATTAGGGACGCGTGGCCCCGGCGGGCCGGGCATTAAGTTTGCTGCTCTACAGTCCTGCACAAGACGAAGGCCACATTAAGTGGCCTTCTTTGTGTGCGGAACTCGCGACAAACTTAATGCCCGGCCCGCCGGGGCCACGCGCCATTTTGTAGATGACGGCTCGCTTTTCGGAACTGGGCTGATAATTCTAGATGTAAGGCGCTCTCGGCTGATATGGGACGGAGGGATTCCGCGTCCGCCTGGTCGGCGGCCGCGCCCCGCTGCGTCGCTTCGCTCCTTGCGTGCTGCGCTGGAAAACGCTTCGCGTTTCCTCAGCTCCGCACTCTTGCGGGTTCGAATTCCTCCGCTTGCCCACAAGAAAGCGCTCCAGGTTCATAAGGGCCTGGAGCGCTGTGTTCTTAAGGGCTGGGACGGAGGGATTCGAACCCCCAACAGCCGGCACCAAAAACCGGAGTTCTACCGTTGAACTACGTCCCAATGTGCGGTGTTGCCCAAAAGCAACTCGTTTAGTTTACCTAATCTGCGAGGGCATCGCAAACACCATCGAGCAGGCGTACGGCGAGTGTCTGCGCGTCGCTGGCCGTGAAAGTGCCGTTGTAGCGCGTCATGCCCGTGAGCTCAATGCGAATGCGAGCTGGCTTCTGCTGCGCGGCGACATTGGCGGTGCGGATGCGCTGGGCCAGGTTGTGGCACTCGGCGAGGGCGATCGTGGCGCGCGGCGCTGCATCTGCGGGCAGCTCATCGCTTGCGATCTCGAGCACCAGGTCAACGTCGGTTGGGACCTCGGAGTCGCAGAGCATCATGCCGCTGTTGTCGGTCGTTGCCGTGGCGATATTCCACATGCGCGACGCAACGCTGCGTGCGATGGGGTCCTCGCCGATAACGGCAATCTGGAAGCGCTCGAGCACGTTGGCGGCGCGAGCAAAACCGATACGGGACTCGGCTTCGGTGACCGAGGGCTTGCCCTCCCACACATGGTGCAGGCGGTTGATGTAGGCGTAGGTGTCCTGGAAGGCCATGCCGTCGGCAAACAGGCCGACATTTTCCTGGAACTGCTGCAGGGCGGCCTCGGTATGCGGACCAAAGTAGCCGTCGTCTTCGCCACAGGCAAAGCCCAAAACGTTGAGAGCGCGCTGCAGGGCCTGCACATCGGCGCCATGGAAATTGGGCATGCGCAGATAGAGAGTGCGGTCGCCCAGCTTATACGAAGCGTCTACAAGGGCGCTCCAGCAGGGGATATCGACGGCATGACCGGCAGCAAGGCCGCTGTCGAGCCTGAAGGTGCTGACGGCCTGCTCAGTGGTGGCTCCAAAGTACTTGTCGGTGACTTCGGCGGCATCAATCGTGTAGCCGAGCTGCAGGAGACGAGACTGCACGTCCTCGACGGCTGCTCCTTGCATGCCCGTTGTAATAGGTTCCATGAACGAACCCCTTTCGGCGTACCATTCGTACTATTTGAGCGTCTGTCGGATAGACAACGCAAAGGGATGCATAAACATGCACTCAACAGTGTAGCAAGTTGTGCCTAAATACGCTGCTGACAGGTTTTATAACCCCCGTTAGTTAAGACGCTCCACAAAGAAATCTGCCATGGAGAGGAACAGCTCGCGTGCGTGCGGATCAAGCTCAACGTTCTCGATGGCCGCTTTGGCCTTAGCGGTCAGGTCGAGCGCGTAAGTGTGGGCGTAATCGATGGAGTCGGTCTCCTGGAAGATCTCCACGGCGCGTGCGAGCTGCGCGGGATCATCGGTGCCCGAGGAAAGAATCGCCTCGACCTCGTCGTGGTGGCGCTCATCAGAGAGGGCGTGTACGGCGACAAGCGTGCGCTTGCCCTCGGTGATGTCGGTGCGGAAGTCCTTGTTGGCGGCTTCCTTAGTGCCGACAAGGTTGAGCAGGTCGTCCTGAATCTGAAAGGCAAGGCCTGTGTGCAGGCCAAAGGCGCGCAGCGCTTCGATTTGCTCATCGCTGCCGCCGCCGATAATGGCTCCGGCGGCAAGCGGCGTGGCTCCGCTGTAAAACGCGGTCTTGTGCGTCGCCATGTCCAGGTAGTCATCAACCGAGATATCAAAGCGCCCGTCACGGACCCAACCCAGGTCGAGCGCTTGACCCTCGATGGTGCGGACGATCATCTCGGTAAGCTCGTGGAGCACGCGCAGCTTCACGTCGGACTCCAGCGTGGGGTCGTCGAGAACCGTCTTGGTGACCATAGTGAGCGCCAGGTCGCCGCAATTGATGGCAAGGCCCGTGCCCTCGGTAAGGTGCATGCAGGGCTTGCCTCGACGAAGCTGTCCGTTGTCGGCGATGTCGTCGTGGATCAGCGCGCCCGACTGGAAATGCTCGATGGCTGCCGCGGCGCTGCGGGCGCTCTCAAAGCTACCGCCCACTGCGGTTGCGGCGAGCATACAGATAAGCGGGCGGTGGCGCTTGCCGGCGTTGGCCGTAAAAGCCGAGAGCGGCGCATACAGGTAGCGCTCGATATCGGCAGAGGTCGCCTGTCCGTCAAAGAACGTGGCCAGATAGTCGTTAATCTGGTCAAAGTGCTGGGCTAAAAAGCTGGTAAACGGACTGGACACGGGTTCTCGCATTCTTTCTGAGGTTGCGTTGATGCAATATGCAGACAACATATTGCCACATTAGGGCGTTTGGCGCGGCAGTTTTGGCGATTTGGGACAACGGGCGTGCGTTTGATGGAGCGCGCCTAAATCAGCCCAAAATGCTCGAGCGCCGCAACGACACCGTCGTGATCGACGGTGTCGGTCACGTAATCGGCCTTATCCTTGAGATAGTCCGGCGCATTGCCCATGGCGATACCGACATCGACGGCGTTCATCAGCGAGACGTCATTGCTGGCGTCGCCAATGCCGTATACGGTTCCGTGGTGGGGATCGAGGGCGTCGAGTACAGACTGGATGCCCCCGCGCTTCGTGCATTCGCGGGGCGAGATTTCGGTTACCTCGAGTTCGAGCTCGTTAAAGCACAGTAGCGGCTCAAGTGCCTTATCTTGAGCGATGTGGTTGGCGAGTGATGTAGACATCAAGATCTTGTAGACACTGTAATGTTGCAGCTGCGTGACTGCGTCGCCCAGGGTGCGCGCGTATCCGGGAGCATCGGGCGCATCGGCACTCATGCGCACGACGCCGTTGAGGCCCTCAAAGCGGATGACCTCGCCCGATTGCTCAAGATAGGGGGCAAGATGCTGCAGCATGCTGGGTGTCATCGACAGATCGCGAATTGCGTGTCCGTTGATCTCGGCGTAACCGCCCGCAAGACAGACGATGCCGGTCCAGGGCAGCTCAAGAAGTTTGGGGTGGATGCAGCTCAGGGTACGTCCCGTGCAGATAAAGGCCATGTTGCCGTTGGCGACAAACTCGCGGATTGCCTGCGAAACCGCCTCGTTGGGATAGGGGGAGAGGTCCCGCTCGTCTTCGGGAAGGTCTTGGGCGAGCCTGGGGTCTTGCCAGGCGAGCGTTCCGTCGATATCGAAGAAGCAAATATCGCCGCGCTTATGGGCTGCGCTGGCGGCAGGGGAGGCCGAGGTGGTGGGCACAAATTCCGGCTCGAGGCCCATGATCTGGTCAAAATGCTCTTTAACGCGGGGAACGGAGATGCCGATGATCACCTGGGCGGTCTTGCCCGTAATGATGAGGCCCTTGGCGCCCACCGCGACAAACGACGCGTTATCTGCAACGATGGAAGGGTCTGCGACCTCGACGCGCAGGCGCGTGGCGCAGTTGGTTGCGCCCACGATATTGCCAACGCCACCTAAAAGCTGAATTACCCGCTCAGCGAGGACGTGATCTTGATCGGTTCGACTATTGACCTCGTCATTGGGAGATTGCTCTTTGGCAAAGTTGCTTCCCGTTAAACAATCGATTGCCGCGCGATTGGCGACATGATCCTCGCGGCCCGGAGTCTTAAGGTCATAGACCAAGATGAGTGCTCGAAAACTAACAAAAAAGATGAGGCTAAAGGCAAGGCCGATACCGAGCGCCAAAAGATAGGCACCGGCATGCGTGCGCATGAGCGGAATAAAGTTGAAGGCTGCCATCTCCATCAGGCCGCCCGAGAAGATGCCGACGATGCCAAAGAGATTCATGGTTGTGGCAAGGCAAGACGATAAGACGGCGTAGAGCAAAAAGAGCCCGGGGTGGGTGAACATAAAGAGAAACTCGAGTGGCTCGGTAACGCCGCAAACCACCGAGGCGATGATGGCGGGAACAAGGATGACCCTGAGGCCGGCGCGGCGCTCGGGTTTTGCGGTGGAGTAGAACGCAGCTGCGATGGCAGGAAGGCCAAAGAGCTTGACCCAGCCGGTGGCGGTAAAACCGGCCCACGGCGCAAGCTCATTAAGGGGGCGCGTGCTATGGGAGAGGATGGGGAGCAAACTGCTCCACGTGGCGTAGATGCCGTCGTTAATGACCAGGTTGTCGTAGTAGATCGGCATGTAGAGCAGGTGGTGCAGGCCAAAGGGCTCGAGTGCTCGTTCTAAAAAGACAAAGATACCCACGCCAAAGGGACCGACGCCTGCAAGCGCGTGACGCAGCGTATCAGTTACATCGTATACGTAGGGCACGATGGCGGCCGAGATAGCGGCAAGGGCAAACACGGCAAAAAAGCTGATGAGGTAGACCAGCGAGGAGCCCGAGAAGGTGCCGAGCCAATCGGGAATTTTGGCATCGTAGAAGCGGTCATGGATGGCGACGACGGTTGCCGATACCGCCAGCGGGCCGATAATGCCGGTGTCGAGCGTCTTGATGCCGTCGATGACGGTGATACCGCTGGCGGAGGTCAAAGATGACGGGTACTCAAGTCCAAGGTTGTCTCCGCTCAGCTTAATGATCTCGCTCAAAAAGAAGCAGTAGGCAAAATAGGCGACGAGAGCCTCGAGGCAGCAACGAGCCGGTTGTTTTTGGGCAAGACCGATGGGCAGCGCTACGGCAAAAAGGAGCGGGAGGCGTTTAAAGACCGTCCACGAGCCGCGCTGGATGATGGTCCAAAAAACGTACCAAGGGGTTCCGTATACGGCGAGATCGCCGACGATGTCCGCAGTCGTTGCGAGAGCGGAGACGCCGACCATGAGGCCTGATATAGAAAACAGCATGGCGGGCGCGAACATTGCCCCGCCAAAGCGTTGGATTTTTTGCAGCATGTTCTGCCTTCCGAATATCGAGGCGCGTTGCGCGTGGGGAAACGTTTAAACAATGGATTCATTGTAGAGGACCAGACGATTGTCGTACCGGCAGTTTTGAGCGAAACCGATTTGGGCATGACAGAAACCGTCAACGGTTAAATCCTGTCGCTTTACCGATATTCGGTTTAAACAACTTTAAGAAATGCTATCGTGCCTAGCCGGAAATGAATAATGTAGAGGTGAAACAATGCCAAAAGCGATATACGAAGGAATCTACCGAGAAATACGCTCGCGCATCATTAATGGGACCTATGCGTTTCAGGAGATGCTGCCAACCGAAGCCGAGCTGACCGCGGAATTTGGCTGCACGCGCAATACCGTCCGCCGCGCTTTGAGCATGCTGGCCGACGGGATGTTTGTGCAGCCCATACACGGCAAGGGCGTGCGCGTTATTTGGCTTAAGGGCGAAACCGACATGTTGGGCGCACTCGAAGAGGTTGAGTCGTTTGGCGAGTTTGCAAAGCGCAACAATGCCGTTGCATCGACGGACGTTAAGTCTTTTGAACATCTGGTCTGCACCGAGCAACTCTCTCGTCGCCTGGGCTTTAAGGTGGGCGAGAAGTTGATTCGCGTGGTGCGCGTCCGTAGCCTTAACGGTAACGCTCGCCAGGTGGACCACGGCTATTTTCTGGAGTCGATCGCCAAAGGCCTGACACCCGAGATCGCCGCAAGGTCAATTTACGACTATCTGGAGCACAAGCGCGGCGTCAAAGTGATGGCGAGTCGTCGTACGGTGAGTGTCGAGCTCGCCAACGATGAGGACTGCAGCTACTTGGACCTTGGTAAGTACAACTGCGTCGCCGTTATGGAGAGCCAATCGTACACCTCGGACGGCATCTTGTTCGAGGTCACGCACGCCCGTACGCACCCCGAGATCTTCCACTACCGCGTCAACTCCAAGCGATAGCCGGCTAGCTCGCAGCCTGACGAGACTCATGCCCTCAAAGCGAAAACGCCCGGTCAAACCGACGATGCATCGGCTTGACCGGGCGTTTTCTCTATATTCGATAACAAATAATTGTTTATACAAAACTTGTCAAGTATCAAGTTGAAATTACCGTTCACCGATGTTTTTCTACCGCTCTAGTAATACTTGTTCAAACAACTAGCCAAATAGCGTATTGTACAAATCAGCAAAAGGGGCAAAGTCCCCGAGCCAATCTCCGAAGGCGGCGGCAAAGGGTGCCGCCACGGTGTGAAAGGGTGGATTGTAATGAAGAACGAAATGAGCAGAAGGCAGTTCCTGGGCTTTGCTGGTTCCGCGGCTGCGGTGCTTGGTCTGGGTCTCGTGGGCTGCGGTGGTTCTGCCGGCTCCGGCTCCTCTGCTTCTGGTGACGCTGCCGAGGTCTACTTCCTCCAATTCAAGCCCGAGGTCGACAAGGAGTGGAAGGAGATCGCCAAGGCCTATAAGAAGGAGAAGGGCGTCGAGGTCAAGATCGTGACCGCCGCCTCCAACACTTACGAGGAGAAGCTCAAGTCCGAGATGTCCAAGAGCTCCGCTCCGACCCTGTTCCAGGTCAACGGCCCCACCGGTCTTAAGAACTGGAAGGATTACTGCGCCGACCTGTCCGATACCAAGCTCCGCGGTGAGCTCATTGACGACTCCCTGGCTCTGCAGTCCGATGGCAAGGATCTGGGTATCGACTGGGTCCAGGAGAGCTACGGCATCATCTACAACAAGCAGCTGCTCGAGAAGGCTGGCTACAAGGCCGAGGACATCAACTCCTTCGACAAGCTGAAGGCTTGTGCCGACGACATCCAGGCCCGCAAGGACGAGCTCGGCATTGAGGGCGCCTTCACTTCTGCTGGCATGGATGACTCCTCCAGCTGGCGCTACACCACCCACCTCGCCAACCTTCCGCTCTACTACGAGTTCGAGAAGGAGCACAACCAGGAGGACGACGAGATCAAGGGCGAGTATCTCGACAACTTCAAGCAGATTTTCGACCTGTACATCACCGACTCCACCTGCGATCCTTCGCAGCTTGCCTCCAAGACCGGCGACGACGCCACCAACGAGTTCGCAACCGGCAAGGCCGTCTTCTATCAGAACGGTTCTTGGGCCTACGCTGACCTCACCAAGGCCGGCATGACCGACGATCAGATTGGCATGATGCCCATCTACATCGGTGTCGACGGCGAGGAGAACCAGGGCCTGTGCTCCGGCGGCGAGAACTACTGGTGCGTCAGCTCCCAGGCTTCCGAGGATGCCCAGAAGGCCACCGAGGACTTCATGTATTGGTGCGTCACTTCTGACACCGCCACCAGCATCATCGCTGACAAGATGGGTCTGACTGCCCCGTTCAAGAGCGCTAAGGAGACCACCAACGTCTTCTCGCAGCAGGCCGTTGCCATGGCCAAGGACGGCAAGAAGACCGTCGCTTGGGACTTCGTTTACATCCCCTCTGAGGAGTGGAAGAAGAACCTCAAGCAGGCTCTGATTGCCTATGCTGCCGACAACAGCAAGTGGGACGGCGTCAAGAACGCCTTCGTCGATGGCTGGAAGACCGAGAAGGCTGCTTCTGAGTAAGCAGTTGCTGCCCAAGCTATCTGATTAGCGACAGGGGGCGGGCAGACGTTGGTTTGCCCGCCCCCTGCATATTGAAAGGACCCTTCTATGGGCAAAGCACTCAAGCGCTGGTGGCCGCTCTTTATGCTGCCCACGTGTCTGGCGTTTATGATCGGGTTCGTGATCCCCTTTATCCAGGGTTTCTATCTCTCGTTCTGCCAGTTTATTACCATCAACAACACGCACTTTGTCGGTATCGAGAACTACGTGCGCGCACTGTCCGATCCGCAGTTTGCCACGTCGTTCTTCTTTACCGTGGCGTTTGCCTTCCTGTCGACGGTGCTCATCAACGTGATCGCCCTCGCCATCGCGCAGGCGCTCACCCGCAAAGCGCTCAAGGGCACCAACATCTTCCGTACGATCTTCTTTATGCCTAACCTGATCGGCGGCATCGTGCTGGGCTACATCTGGCAGATTCTGATCAACTGCCTGCTCTCCAACGTGGGCGCCCAGCTCATCGCCCTTAACTCTGCTGCTGGCTTCTGGGGCCTTATCATCCTGACCCTGTGGCAGCAGGTCGGCTACATGATGATCATCTACATCGCTGGTCTGCAGTCTATTCCGTCCGACTACATCGAGGCCGCCAAGGTCGACGGTGCCACGGCATGGCAGACGTTTTGGAAGGTTAAGATCCCTAACCTGATGCCGACGATCACCATCTGCCTGTTCCTGTCCATCACCAACGGCTTTAAGCTGTTCGACCAGAACCTCGCCCTTACCGGTGGTGCCCCCGCGCACTCCACCGAGATGCTCGCCCTGAACATCTACAACACGTTCTACTCGCGTGCCGGCATCGCATGGCAGGGCATTGGCCAGGCCAAGGCAGTCATCTTCTGCATTCTGGTCGTCGCTATTTCTATGATCCAGCTTAAGGCCACGAGGTCCAAGGAGGTGCAGCAGTAATGAAACGCGATAAGGCTATTAACCGCGCGCTCTCGATTTTCTTTACGATTCTGTCGCTCGCATGGATCTACCCCGTGTTCATGATTGCGCTCAATTCCTTTAAGAAAGCGACCGCAATCAGCACCACCACGGCATTCGATCTGCTCACGCCCGAGACGTTCAACGGCCTCGCAAACTACATGCACGCCCTTAACGAGCAGGGCTTTGCCTCGGCATTTATGTACTCGCTCATCATCACGGTCACGTCGGTCGTGCTGATCTTGGTGTGCTGCTCCATGTGCGCTTGGTACGTGGTTCGTGTCAACAGCAAGATCTCGAACTTCTTCTATTACCTGTTCGTGTTCTCGATGGTCGTGCCCTTCCAGATGCTCATGTTCACGCTGTCCAATTTGGCGGACCGCATCGGCTTCAACACGCCGTTCAACATCTGCTTTATCTACCTCGGCTTTGGCGCGGGCCTGGCGGTCTTTATGTTCGCTGGTTTTGTAAAGAACATCCCGCTCGAGATCGAGGAGGCGGCCATGATTGATGGCTGCAACCCGGTCCAGGTGTTCTTTAAGATCGTCCTTCCCATCATGAAGCCCACCTATCTTTCGGTCGGCATCCTCGAGACCATGTGGGTCTGGAACGACTATCTGCTGCCCTACCTTACGCTCGACTCCACCAAGTACAAGACCATTCCTATCTTGATCCAGTACTTCCGCGGCGGCTACGGCCACGTCGAGCTCGGCCCCATGATGGCCTGCATCATGATGGTCGTTATCCCCATCGTTATCATGTACATCCTCTGTCAGAAGTACATCATCGACGGCGTGGTGGCAGGTGCCGTCAAGGGCTGATGCCGTAACTGTTTTGCAAGTTTCTGCGGCGCCCCTCAGCGCGGCGCCGCATATCGAAAGGTAGAGACATGGCCGAGATCGTTCTCAAACATGTTCAGAAGGTGTATCCCAACAACGAGTCAAAAAAGAAGGGCTTCTTTGGCAAAAAGAAGAAGACCGAGGAGAAGAAGCACAACCTCAAGGTTACCGAGGACGGTGTGCTCGCTGTAGAGGACTTCAACCTCACCGTTCACGACCAGGAGTTCGTCGTCCTCGTTGGCCCCTCTGGCTGCGGTAAGTCCACGACGATGCGCATGGTCGCCGGCCTGGAGGACATTACCTCGGGCGATGTGCTCATCGACGGCAAGCGTGTCAACGACGTGGCGCCCAAGGACCGCGACATCGCCATGGTGTTCCAGAGCTACGCTCTGTACCCCAATATGACGGTGTACGAGAACATGGCATTTACGCTCGAGCTCAAGAAGGTTCCCAAGGACGAGATCGACCGCAAGGTTCGCTCTGCTGCCGAGATTCTGGGCATTACCGAGTACCTCGACCGTAAGCCCAAGGCGCTCTCCGGCGGCCAGCGCCAGCGTGTCGCTATCGGCCGCGCCATCGTGCGTGACCCCAAGGTCTTCCTGATGGACGAGCCGCTGTCCAACCTGGACGCCAAGCTTCGTAACCAGATGCGTGCCGAGCTCATTAAGCTGCGCCACGAGATCAAGGGCACGTTCATTTATGTTACTCACGACCAGACCGAGGCCATGACCCTTGGCGACCGTATCGTGGTCATGAAGGACGGCGTCGTCCAGCAGATCGCCACGCCGCAGGAGGTCTTCAACCATCCCGCGAACATCTTCGTCGCCGGCTTCATCGGCGTGCCGCAGATGAACTTCTTCGATGCCCAGCTGGTGCGCTCGGGCAACGGCTTTACCGTCAAGACCGAGGATATGAACGTGGCACTCGCCCCCGAGACTTGCGCTCAACTTGCCCTCAACTGGGACGGCGGCGACGTGAAGGAGATTACGGCCGGCGTGCGTCCCGAGCAGATCCTGCTTGCCGACAAGGGCGAGGAGGGCGCGCTCCAGGGTACCGTCGAGGTGACCGAGCTCATGGGCTCGACCGAGCATGTCCACGTGACCGCTCCCGACGGCCAGTTTGTCCTGATTATCCCCGTCGTCGACCTCGAGGCCAAGGGCGCGCTCAAGGCTGGCGACACCATCTGGTTCAAGTTCGAGAAGAACGCGACCCACCTCTTCGATAAGGTCTCTGGCAAGAACCTTATCTAGGCCCGGTGCATCCAGGCCCTCCCTTTGGGCGGCTGCGGTATTGCCATCCTTTTGCCGCGGTCACATATAAGGCTCCCCTCCCGTCCACTGGGCGAGAGGGGAGCCTTTCTTTGTGTTGGGGCTGTCTGACCGGTCGTTTGTCTCGATCTGTAACAGGTAGGGCCGATTTCGGACGTTAGATGTTACAGATCGAGACGGTTCCGCTGAGCTAACCATTTCATCTAAATCTGTAACACCAAAGGTGAATTTCAGCTGCTAGATGTTACAGATCGAGATAAACCCAAGGGGAGGGGCCGGTATGTCTCAATCTGTAACAGCTGGGACCGTTTTTACCGAGTAGTTGTTACAGATCGAGATTGTTTGGCCGAGTTGGGTCGCAGGGTAACGTGCGGGCACAAAAAACGGAGCCGTGTTGCCACGACTCCGTTTCTCAAGAGGATGGGTAAGGGAAGCGAAATTAGCTCAGGTGCCAAATCTCGTCGTTGTACTGGGAGATCGTGCGGTCAGACGAGAAGGTGCCGGCGTTGGCGATATTGATGAGCGTCTTGCGCATCCAGGCGTCCTGGTCCTCGTAGTCGGCCAACACGCGCTCCTTGGTCTGGATGTACTCCTCGATGTCGAGCAGGGCCATAAACCAGTCCTTGCCCTTAATGTCATCGTGCAGGCGCTGCAGGCGCTCGACGTTGCCGGTCGCCATAAAGGCCGGGTTGGTGATGAAGTCCACCAGCAGTTTAATGCCGGGCTTGCGGTAGAGCACACCGGCGTCATAGGTGCCGTCGGCATAGAGCTGCTCGACCTGTTTGGACGAGGCACCAAAGGTATAGATATTCTCGTCGCCCACGAGCTCGGCAATCTCCACGTTGGCGCCGTCGAGCGTGCACAGGGTTAGGGCGCCGTTGAGCATGAACTTCATGTTGGAGGTGCCGCTCGCCTCCTTGGAGGCCAGGCTGATCTGCTCGGAGATATCAGCGGCGGGGATCACGCGCTCGGCGGCGGTGACGTTGTAGTTCTCGATCATGACGACCTGCAGGTAGGGAGCCACGTCGGGGTCGTTTGCAATCCACTGCGACAGCGTCAAGATCAGATGGATGATGTCCTGCGCGATAGTGTAGGCAGGCGCCGCCTTGCCGCCAAAGATGATGGTGACGGGGTGCTTAGGTCTGTTGCCGTTCTTGATATCGAGGTACTTCCAGATGATGTAGAGTGCGAGCATCTGCTGACGCTTGTACTCGTGGATGCGCTTGACCTGGACGTCGATGATGGCGTTGGAGGGAATGGTCACGCCCTGCTCGAGCGCCATGAACTGGCGCATGATAGCCTTGGCCTCGACCTTGGTGGCGGCCAGGCGCTCAAGAACGTCCTTGTCGTCGGCGAACTTGGCGAGTTTGCTCAGATCGCCGGTGCTGCGCCAGTCGGTGCCGATCACATTGTCGAGCAGGCTGGCGAGCGCGGGGTTGGCCCCATGGATCCAGCGGCGGAAGGTGATGCCGTTGGTCTTGTTGGAGAACTTCTTGGGATAGATCTCGTAGAACGGATGAAGCTCGGTGTCCTCCAGGATCTTGGTGTGGAGGGCGGCTACGCCGTTGATGGAGAAGCCAAAGTGGATGTCCATGTGGGCCATGTGGACGGTGTCGTGCTCGTCGATGATGGCGACGCGCGGGTCATCGTGCTCGGCCTTCGCGATCTCATCGAGCTTGACGATAATGTCGGCGATGGCAGGGGAGACCTTCTGCAGGCTGGCGAGCGGCCACTTCTCGAGCGCCTCGGCAAGAATCGTGTGGTTAGTGTAGGCGACCATGGAGCGTACGATGGTCACGGCCTCGTCAAACTCGATGTCATGCTCGGTGGTGAGCAAGCGAATGAGCTCGGGGATGACCATGGTGGGGTGCGTGTCGTTAATCTGGACCACGGCGTAGTCGGCCAGATCGTGCAGGTTGCTGCCGCGCTCGACGGCCTCGTCGATCAGGAGCTGGGCGGCGTTGCTCACCATGAAGTACTCCTGATAGATGCGAAGTAGGCGGCCCTGCTCGTCGGAATCGTCGGGGTAGAGGAACAAGGTGAGGTTCTTGGCGATCTCGGTCTTGTCGAAGTCGATGGAGCTGCCGGGGACCAGGCCGTCGTCGACGCTTGCCAGGTCGAACAGGCGCAGGCGGTTCTTGGTGGGCTGGCCGTAACCGGGCACATCGATGTTGACGAGCTTGGAAGTAACGGCAAAATCGCCGAACTCGACGGTGTAGGAGCGGTCATCGTCGACTAGGATGTCCTGCTCACCGAGCCACTCGTCGGGGACGGCCTTCTGCTGGTTGTCGACAAAGCGCTGACGGAACAGACCGTAGTGATAGTTGAGGCCCACGCCATCGCCGGTCAAGCCCAGCGTGGCGATGGAATCCAGGAAGCATGCGGCCAAGCGGCCCAGGCCGCCGTTGCCGAGTGACGGCTCGACCTCGAATTCCTCGATCTTGTTGAGGTCGTGGCCTGCGGCGGTGAGCTGGTCCTTAACCTCGTCGTAGATGCCGAGGTCGATCATGTTGTTGATGAGCAGCTTGCCGATCAAAAATTCGGCGGAAATGTAATAGAGCTTTTTCTTGCCGTTGTTGAGCGGGCAGGCGGCGGAGCGCTCCTGCACGAGTTTGACCAGCAGCTTGTAAATGCGACGGTCGTCGAGCTGCTCGAGCGAGGTGCCAAAAGACTGCTCGGCGAGTTCCATGAGGTTAATTTGGGGCATGTTTTCTCCTGTGATGGGTTGTTTCATGTCTGCAATTCATAAGAAGCCCGCGCGAGGGGATTGGGGTGGCCTCGCGCGGGAAAAGCAAGCGCGTCCGCACGGTGGGGAGGGGTCGGGCGCGGTAGCTCCTATTGAGGAAGCTCGATTTCGGCTTCCGACGGGATGCGGAAGTAGGTCTCGGTCCAGTCGGTGAGTTTGTGCTCGAGCTCGCGGGTGATGGCGCCGTCGAGCATGCGCCAGGTCCAGTTGCCGCCCAGCGTGGCAGGGGTGTTGATGCGCGCCTCGTTGCCCAAGTTGAGCAGGTCCTGCATGGTGTAGATGCACGTGTCGCTCACGCTGGCGGCGATGGTGCGGTTGAGTGCATCTGCCATGGGTTCGCCGGCCTGCTGATGGGTGTACAGGGCTGCCTGCTCGCGCTGACGGGGGGTGGCCGTTCCCTCAAACCAACCGCGCGCCGTCTCGTTGTCGTGGGTGCCCACATAGGCGACGGTGTTGGCGATGTAGTTATGCGGCAGGTAGTACGAGTTGGTGCCCTCAAAGGCAAACTGCAGGATCTTCATGCCGGGGAAGCCCGAGTTGTCGCGCATGTCGATGACGCCGGGGGTGAGGAAGCCCAGGTCCTCGGCGATGATGGGCAGCGTGCCGAGCTTTTCCTCGAGCGTCTTGAAGAACTTGAGGCCGGGGCCCTGCGTCCACGAACCGTAGGACGAATCGGGCGAGGAGAACGGCACCTCCCAATAGGCCTCGAAGCCGCGGAAGTGATCCAGGCGGATGACGTCGTACATGTCGAGGGCGGCGCGAATGCGGCCCTCCCACCAGGAGAAGCCATCGGACTCCATAGCGTCCCAGTCGTAGATGGGGTTGCCCCAGTACTGGCCGGTGGCCGAGAACTGGTCGGGCGGCGTGCCGGCGACGCTCACGGGATTGCCGGCGGCGTCGATCTTAAAGAGCTCAGGCGTCGCCCACATCTCGACGGAGTCACGCGAGACATAGATGGGCAGGTCGCCGATGATGAGAATGTCGCGCTCGTTGGCATAGGCCTTGAGGCGGTTCCACTGGCGATCGAAGAAGTACTGCGTCATCTGGTGGTAGAGCATACGCGCCGGATGGTCGGCGCAGACCTTGGCGGAAGCCTCGCCGCGGGTACGGAGCTCCGCGGGCCACTCCCAAAACGCCTTGAGACCGCACTCCTCTTTGACGGTCATAAACTCACAGTAGGGGATGAGCCAGTCCTCGTTGGCCTGGATAAAGTCATCGAAATCGGCCGGCTTGTCGGCAGCAAAGCGCTCAGCGGCTCGGTCGAGAATCTGACGGCGGCCGCCAAAGATAGCACCGTAGTCGACATTGCTGGGGTCGGATCCCAGATACACGCCATCGATATCGCGCTGCTCCAGATACCCTGCCTCGATAAGCTCGGCAAAGTCGATAAAGTTGGGGTTGCCTGCGCGGGCCGAGAACGACTGATAGGGCGAATCGCCATAGCTGGTCGTCGTAAGGGGCAGAATCTGCCAGTAATGTTGTTTGCACGAGGCGAGAAAATCGACGAAGTCGTAGGCATTCCAACCAAAGCCACCGATTCCGTATGGTCCGGGCAGAGATGAGACGGGCATGAGGACGCCGCTTGCACGCTCCATGAATGCGCTCACCAACCTTCTTGTTGTGGGGTCGGCCTGCCGATGGGTGTGCAGTCCGCCTCCGATGTTCTGATTCGATACGCTTATTGTAAAACATGTTGTTTAAACATGTACAGGCAAGATAAAAAAGTTGGTCGATTTTCGGCGAATGGTTACATGCCATGAAAAAGCCCCGACCTCACAACGTGAGATCGGGGCAAGAGCGGTATGTAGGTTTTTGCTACTCGGCGTCGGCGAAGCCGTTGGGGTTGTGGCTCTGCCAGTTCCAGCTATCGCGGCACATGTCCGCGATGTCGTATTGGGCCTTCCAGCCCATCATGCGCTCGGCCTTGGAGGCATCGCACCAGTTGGCAGCGATGTCGCCGGCGCGGCGCTCGCGGATCACGTAGGGCAGCTCCTTGCCACAAGCCTTGGAGAAGGCGGCGACGACCTCGAGTACCGAGGTGCCGGTGCCGGTGCCCAAGTTAAAGATCTCGACGCCGGTCTTGCCGTTCATCCAGTTAAGGGCGGCAACGTGACCAGAGGCCAGATCGCACACGTGGATGTAGTCGCGCACGCCGGTGCCGTCGGGGGTGGGGTAGTCGTTGCCAAAGACCTGAACGGCCTCGAGCTTGCCCACGGCGACCTGGGCGACATAGGGCACCAAGTTGTTGGGGATGCCCTTGGGGTCCTCGCCGATCAGGCCCGACGGATGAGCGCCAATGGGGTTGAAGTAACGGAGCAGCACGACGTCCCACTCGGGGTCGGCGGTGTGGACGTCCATAAGGATCTGCTCGATCATCCACTTGGTCCAACCATAGGGGTTGGTCGCGGGCTTCTTAGGATCCTCCTCGGTGACGGGCGGGTTGTTCGGGTCGCCGTAGACGGTCGAGGAGCTCGAGAAGATGATGGACTTGCAGCCATGGCTGCGCATGACGTCGATGAGCACCAGGGTGTTCTCGATGTTGTTGTGGTAGTACTCGACGGGCTTGCTCACCGACTCGCCGACGGCCTTAAAACCGGCGAAGTGGATGACGCGGTCGATCTGATGGGTATCGAAGATCTTGTTCATTGCATCGCGGTCGAGCACGTTGGCCTCGTAGAAGGTGAGGTTCTTGGCGGCCTCGTCGCCCACGATGGTCTTGACGCGGTCGACGGCGACGGCGCTGGAGTTGGAGAGATCATCGACGATGACGACCTGGTAGCCACCCTCGAGCAGCTGAACGACGGTGTGCGAGCCGATAAAGCCGGCGCCACCGGTAACGAGGACGCAGGTGTCTTTGGGGTCGAGTGCTTTGGACATGTAGTCTCCTATCGAATCAGGAACACTTCTTCAGGGGAGTATAGCGCAGGCAGGGACGCCCAAATCGTGCGCTGTAGGAAAAGCAGAGGATTGTGCTAACGTACTCATAGAAGAGCTTGCGTACGCATAACCTGATCTTTGACATTTGCTTACGAGCCGCTGACCTTGTAGTTTCCTGCCGTTCGTGGAAATCGTTGGGACGCGCCATATGTACGCTAATATGTATGAGTTGAGCGACATATAAATAAGCATGTAACGGAGTACATATGTCACCAAACAGCGATTCTATCCTTTCCCAGGAGCTCTCGCGCCGCACTGCCCTCAAGGCCCTGTTCGGCGCCGCTTCTGCGGCAGTTCTTTTTGGCCTGCCCGCTCGCGCCCATGCGGCGGAGGCTTCCAAAGAAACCACCGATAAACTGAATGCCGCCCAGGCCCAGCTCGACGAGGTTCAGGCCCAGCTCGACAGCATCGCAAATGAGTATGCGGCGCTGGCCAACAAGAATGCCCAGACCCTCAACGACATCGAGAATGTCCAGGGCAAGATTGACGACACGCAGGCCCAGATCGATGAAAAGAAGGCCGAGCTCAAGAAGAAGCGCAACGACCTTTCCGATCGCGTGGCCGCCAGCTACAAGTCCGGCGGCACGAACATCCTGTCGCTGCTGCTGGCCTCTGGCTCGTTTGAGGAACTCGTCGCCAACGCGCATTACGTTGAGAAGATCAACAAGAGCGACCGCGACGCCATCGAGGACATTCAGACCATCCAGGAAGAGCTCGATGCGCAAAAGACCGAGCTCGAGTCGCAGAAGGCCGACTTAGAGAAGCTCAAGGACCAGCAGACTGCCCAGATGCAGGACATGCAGGCCAAGCAGCAAGAAGTCCAGACCGTGCTGAACGGTCTTTCCGACGACGTCAAGGAGCTCATGGCTCAGCGCGATTCCGAGATCCTCGCTGCCGCCCAGGCTGAGGAGGCCGCTAGGAAGGCTGCCGCTGCCGCGGCTGCCGCGAACAAGAACAATTCCTACTCGGGTGGTTCGAGCTCGGGTGGTGGATCGTACGCGCCCGGAACTCCGCAGCAGAATGCCGGCTCGGGCAAGCAGCAGGCTGTCGTCAACGCGTGCTACTCCACGCCTTCGCCGGGTCAGAACTGGTGCGCGGCGTGGGTCACCAATGTCTTCCGTAACGCCGGCGTTGGCTACTTTGGCGGCAATGCGTGCGACATGTTTAACGCATGGTGCTATAGCTCCGACCGCTCGGCGCTGCAGGTGGGCATGATCGTGGCCGATTCCTCGCACAGCGGCACGGGTGCTCCGGGCCTTATCTACGGTCATGTGGGTATCTACGTTGGCGGCGGCATCGTTATGAGCAACGAGGGTGCCATTACGTCTAAGTCGCTTGATTCGTTTATTAGCTTCTATGGCACTGGCTCTGGCGTGCGTTGGGGCTGGCTCGGCGGCGTGGCGCTGTCGTAAAGCCGACGGGGCCGCGTGCCCGCCCGCAATATATTTGATTGCCTGCTCGGGCAGTCCTGCGCAAGACGAAGGCCACATTAAGTGGCCTTCTTTGCGTGCGGAACTCGCGATCAATCAAATATATTGCGGGCGGGCACGCGGCCCTCTTGGGTTCGGGGCGCGGCACACCGGACTGGTTGTCTGAATTAAAGAAAGTGAAGGCCCCTTTCGGGGCCTTCTTTTTATAAAAATTCGCCTACTCGGTGGACTTCGGGTTCTAGGTCTACGTCGAACTGCTCTTTGACTTTGGCTTGGATGTCGCGGATGAGTTCGTCGACGTCGGCGGCGGTGGCGTGGTCGGCGTTGACGATGAAGCCGCAGTGCTTCTCGCTCACCTGCGCGCCGCCAACGGCGTGTCCGCGCAGTCCGGCATCCATGATGAGCTTGCCGGCAAAGTGGCCCTCGGGGCGCTTGAAGGTGGAGCCGGCACTCGGCATGTCGAGCGGCTGCTTGTCCTCGCGGCGCTGGCGGTAGTCGTCCATGTCGGCCTTGATCATCGCGGCGTTGCCCGGGGCGAGATTGAAAGTGGCCGAAAGCACGATAAAGCCGTCGTCGGCGATGCGGCTCTTGCGATAGCCCAGGTTGAGTTCGTCGGCATCGAATTCGATGATGTTGCCGCTGCCGCGGGTGCCGTCGTCGAGCTGGCGAGCGGGTTTGTAGACGCGCACGGACTCTAGCACATCGGCCATGCAGGCACCGTAGGCACCGGCGTTCATGTAGCAGGCGCCGCCGACCGATCCGGGGATGCCCGAGATGGGCTCCATGCCGGTGAGGCCGGCCTCGGCTGCCGCCGCGGCGACATCGGAAAGCAAGGCGCCGGCTGCCGCCGTGACGTGCGTGCCGTCGACCGTAATGTCGGAGAGGCCTTCGCCCAGCGCCACGACGACGCCGCGGATGCCCTTGTCGCCGACAAGCAGGTCGGAGCCGTTGCCCACGATGGTAAGCGGCAGGTCGCAGCGATAGCAGGTATCGAGCGTGGCGACGAGGCCCTGCTCGGTATCGGGCGTGACAAAGACGTCGGCCGGGCCGCCGATCTTAAACGTGGTGTGCTCGCGCATGGGCTCGCTCATCAACACGTTGTCCTCGCCGGCAACGCCAGCGAGCGCGCACAGCAGGTCCTCGTTAAAAAAGTCGTTCTCGTGCATATGAATATCCGCCTTTTGGTGGTCGTCGTCATCAATCGATTGCAATATACCCCACCCGGACGGATTTGGTGCGCTGACGGCGATAAAACAGCCGTCTACCGGATTGGTAAAGTGTTTATCACCGAGGTAGAGGGGTAGTCGCTATACTTTCAAGAGATTGCGCGTAAACCCGGAAGGAGCGAGATGGCCAACAAAGTCACCCTCAAGCAGATCGCCCAGGAGGTGGGGCTTTCCCCCTCGTCGGTCTCGCTTGTGCTCAATAATCGGCCCTGTCGCATCTCGGAAGAAAACCGCAAACTCATCAAGGAGGTCGCGGCGCGCAACCACTATGTTCCTAACCAGATTGCGCGTAGTTTGGTCATGCGCGAGTCGCGCACGCTGGGCCTTATCGTCCCTAACATCGAGAGCCGCTTTTTTGCCTCGCTCGCCGGTAGCCTGGAAAAGCGCTGCCGCGAGGATGGCTATGCACTCTTCATTACCAGCTCGGGTGGAAGCGCCGATGACGATCTGGAGCTGCTGCGCCAGCTGGTGACGCGCGGCGTTGATGGCGTCTTCCTGGTCGTGGGCGACGAGTTCTCCGACGACCGCGCCCTGCGCGAAGAAGTCAGCCACCTGCCCATCCCGGCCGTAATGGTCGACCGTGCCATTGAGGGGCTCGAGTGCGACAAGGTGATGTTCGACCACGAGATGGGTGGCTACATGGCCACTCGCTATCTGATCGAGCAGGGCCACCGTCGCATTGCCTGCTTGGTTAACGCGCGCCGTTCCAATACGGGGCGTAAGCGACTTGCCGGCTATGAGCGCGCGCTGCGCGAGGTTGGCTTGCCTATCGACGCGCGTTTGGAGTTTGAGAGCGAGTACTACATTCCGAGTGCCTACGAGGCCTCGGAGGCGGTGCTCGCGACCGACGCCACCGCCGTATTTGCAAGCTCGGACAACATTGCCCTTGGTCTGCTCAAGCGCTTACACGAGATGGGGAAGAGCATTCCGGGCGACATTTCGGTGGTGAGTTACGACAACTCGGCCGCCGACGTTCTCTTTGAGCCGGCGCTGACCGCGATTGAGCAGGATCCTGGTATCCTCGCGGAGCATGCTTTTGGCTGCATGTCCAAGCGCCTTGCCGGTAGGGGCGGTAGACGTGCCGAAGAAGTCGTTCTGGAGCCGGCGCTTATCGTGAAGGGCAGCGTGCTCGATCTTACCGAATGTAGCTAAGCGTACTTGTTTGTTTGCATAGATTGCATGCGGAGTGTCCGCTATTTGCCGGCGGGGCCGGGGTGCCTGCCTTGTTTTGAGAAGTTCGCGGAGCCCACTTCTCAAAACAAGGCAGGCACCCCGGCCCTCGTCCGTGAACTCTTCCGCTGGGCGAGCTATAGACGCCGCGCACCGATAGGGTAAGGCGGCGGCTTGAAATTGGTGCTATATTCAGGTTGAGTTGTTTAATGCTAGTACGGGAGGCTGATATGGGGCTGTTCAAGAAGAAAAACCCGCAGGATGCCTTTGATCCCGATGTGTTTACCATCACGGATACGATTTTGGACCCGCCGCGGTTTACGTTTTTGCCGGCTATCTACCAGGATGCCACGCATCGCAAATGGGCCGTACATCAGCGCGGCGGCGAGCCGAAGATTTTTGACTATGCGGACGTGTTGCAGTGCGAAGTGGCCGAGGCGGGCGATCCGGAGGCCGAAGAAGCGGTCTCTAAACAGGAATTTGCCCAGCGTATCCTGGCAAATCCTGCCAAGGCAGCAAAAATAAATGCTGCCAAGCGTAATATGTGTCTTGGTATGGGCGTTGTTGTGGCGGTTCAGACGGGAAAAGACGAGGTTTCCAAATTAGAGATTCCCGTTATGACCGACGAAGTCAAACGCGATTCAAGTCTATATAAGTCGTATCGGAATGTCGCCGAGAAGATCAAGGCAGAATTTGATGCCATGGGAGGGCTGGCCTAATTTTGGCGGCATACGTTTCTGAATGAGGAGTCTGTGCAATGGCAGGCGAATCTTATGCAATTCCCCCCAAAGATCATGCTGTTGAGGGAATTCTTTGGTATATCCAGCACCATCAGCTTGCCGGCGGCGATCGCCTGCCGGCCGAGCGCGTGCTGTGCGAAGAGATTGGCGTTTCGCGTACGGCGTTGCGTGCCGGTATCACGCGGCTTATCTCGTGTGGAACGCTCGAGAGCCGTCGCGGATCGGGCACGTATGTGTGTCCTCCCAAGCCGCTGAACATCTTCCAGGAAACGTATAACTTTTCCGATGCTGTGCGGACTGCCGGCCTGCACCCCTCTTCTCGTCTGGTTTCCACCGGGACCATCGAGGCGGATGAGGCGCTTGCCGACAAGCTTGGGGTGGCTGTAGGCGCCCCCTTGCTCCGCATGCAGCGCGTTCGACTTATTGAGGGCGAGCCGGCGTCAATCGAGACCGCTCACGTTAACCTGTCCCTGTGCCCATCGCTTCCCGAGCACGATTTTGAGTGTGAGAGCCTTTACGATGTCTTGCTCAAAGAAGGTGGCGTGCGCGTTGAGCATGGACGTGAGCATATCTCCATCTCGCGTTTGAACGTCGAAGAGGCCGAGCTGCTCCAGCAAGAAGAGGGAACGCCGGTGTTCTATGAGAGCTCGATCGAATTTGATAAGGACATGCGTTTTGTGGAGCATTGCAAATCGGTGATTTTGCCCACAAAGTTCCGCTTTGCCGATAACGGCGAAGAGAACGGCATGAGGAGCGTGGCAGGTGAACAATGGCTGAAACAGTAGATGCCACCCCGGTTTATATGCGCATTCGACGCTGCATCGAGGAACGTATCGAGCGCGGTGCATATCCCACGGGTTCCATGATTCCGTCCGAAAAAGACCTCGCCGAGGAATTTGGTACGACACGCTTGACCATCCGAAGCGCTGTCGATGAGCTGGTTCGACGCGGGCAGATTCGCCGTGTTCGGGGAAAAGGTGCCTTTGTGGCGCAGAAAGTACCTGCTTTTTTTGAACGCACGGTCGGTTTCCGTGAATCGGTCCGTGCTTCGGGCGGCGAGCCGTCCGTCCGTATTCTCGCGCGTTCCAAGCGTTATGCGGGGCCATATTACGCTGACCTGTTTGGCATCGCCGAGGACGACCTGCTCTATTCCGTTCGACGCCTGAACTGCATAAACGGTAGCCCCGTATCGATTGAGACGGCGCTGATTCCCTGCCTGCTGTTCCCAACCATCGAAGATATTGACGTGTCGGTCTTCAGTTTGTACGAGACCTATGAGATGCTGGGCCGAAAGCCAGTCATGGCACAGGAAAAGCTCGATATCGAAGCGCTGGGCGCACGAGATGCCGGCCTCCTTGGACTGGAACAGGGCGATCTTGTTTTGCTTTTGGAATGCGTGAGCTATGACGCGAGCGGTCAGGCTATCGAGTATGTAAAGTCCTTCAATCGTGGCGATACGGGCGGCTACACCTATACGTACTAGCTGGTATTTTGTGAATAACGGCTGGGAAACTAACCAGTTTTTGATCGTTGGGTCAGCTGTATATACAACCTTACAGGGCTCAAAATCGACCGTTCGCCGATGGGGATAAATTAATCGACAAAGAGGTATCAAAAAGCCGTAACCTGTAACTGTGATTGGTATCAAATACTAATGATTTGTTACGAGGTGAGACGATGAAGATGCTCGATTACGTTCAGCTTGCCCATGTGCGTATGGGGGAGAACCTCGAGCGTTCGTCTGAGCTGGTAGCGCAGCTCGTTGATATTTTCCAGTCCGGTTCTTTTGACGCGCTGCGCATCGTTGCTTCGGGTTCGTCGCGCCATGCCGCCGATTGCGCCCGCGATTACCTGCAAGATGCGCTGCAGATGCAGGTGTCCGTTGTGACGCCCGAGGCCTTCGTTGATTTTGAACACACCTATCCGCAGCATGCGCTCAACATTGCCGTTTCACAGAGTGGCTATTCGACCAATACGATTGCGGCGCTCGATTACATGCGCGCACACGATATGGCTGCAGTTGCGCTCACGGCAAACGTCGAGGCACCCATCAAGGAACACGCTGACATCGTTCTTGACTACGGTGTGGGCGTCGAGTCGGTGGACTTTGTAACTCTGGGCGTCGAGGTTCTCATTGAGTACCTGGTGCTCTTTGGTATTTACGGCGGTCAGGCGCGCGGAACGATTGACGCCAAGGGCGTTGCCCAGCGTCTTGACGACCTGCGCGAGGCTATCCAGGCCAATGCCGTGATGTGCAAGACCGCCGAGGCATATGTCCAAGACCACATGCTCGAGCTTTCTGAGCACACGCCCGCTATGGTCGTCGGCAACGGCCCCAACTACGGTGTTGCCGAGGAGGCAGCGCTCAAGCTGAGCGAGACCATCAAGATTCCTGCCATGCATCACGAAGGCGAGGAGTTCGTCCACGGTCCCGAGATGCAGATCGTTCCGGGCTATCTGGTGTTTATCGTCGACGATCCGCAGGGGTCGGAGCGTCTTGCGAATATCGCTGATGCGCTATCGAACGTTACGACAAAAACGGTGCTGCTCACGGACCATCCCAAGGGTAGGGCTCACGAGGTTGCGGTGCCTCAGGTGGCTCCGCTGCTCAGCGCAATTCCCAATCTTGTGTTCTTCCAGACGATTGCGGCCATGATAGCCGAGCGTCTGAAGTCATGGGACGTGCACCCGTATCTTGATGCCGTCTCCAAGCAAATGGAGGTCAAGGCAGAGGGCTACGAAGAGTCAGTCAATGCGCTTAAGGCCAAAGCGGCCGAGTGTTACGGAATGTAAGCGGGTTTTGATGCCCGTTGGCATGGGGGATGTGGAAACAACCCCAGAAAGGAGAGACAAATGAAGGAAACCGAGAAGATCGAGATCATGCATTTCGACCAGGAGGGCTATCTCGAGGACGGCAAGGCGCTCTACGAGACCGGCAAGAAGATGACCGCGCTCGCCGACAAGGTCGCCGACGAGGGCTACGACGCCGTGTTC
>JAXIXR010000016.1:0-18910 GCA_036304905.1 Collinsella sp.
CCCCTTCGACTCGAATTCTTGACGGCCTGAACAATCGTCAATATCGGCCGGAGGGGTGGCTTTGTAAAGCCGTTTGTCTCCACCCGCGTAGCGGGTGGTTTAAAGCTGGCCGCTGCGCGGCCAGCAGACTAAAGTCTTGAACAAAACGTGCCGCCCCATAAGGGGCGGCACACAAACTTCTAATCAGCTTTTCAGTAACGAGCACGCGACGACTCGAAGCCGGAGCGCAGGGCGGGGGAATATCTTTGCCTCGCGCGACCCTGCGGAGCCGTGAGCGAGAGGGGAAGGTTTCCCCGCCCTGCGCCCCGTGGTCGGTGAGAACAGACTACATGCCCGCGAGACCGCGGGCGGCGGTGGCGCACATAAATGCCAAGACGAGAATCACGAGCGACCCGGCGATGTCTGCCAGCACGCCCATTACGCGGCGCTCAAACAGCCAACTCTCAAAGTGCGGGGCAACGTTGCGCCAAACACGCCACAGCAAGATGCCCATACCGATGACGCCCGGGATATTGAGCAGTAGGATCTCGGAGCACAAAAGACCGATCAGGTTGCCGGCGGCAAAGCCCGCATCGCCCTCGCAGTATTTGCGATAAATCATGTACAGCATGTACGCCACAAACGGCTGCAGGCACGCAGAAATAAACGTGACCACCATCGAGGGCTCCTGCGAAAAGACCTCGGTGAGCTTATCCACGCTCGTGGCATCCTTAGAGGCCAGGAACAGGCCAATGACCACCACAGGCACCACGCCCAAGATGACCTCGACCATCGTAAACAGCTTGGCGGTCAAGTCCTCACTAGCCGAATTCAAATGGGGCGCCCACTCAGGATGAGCATGCGCACCGACCTTCTTGCCCTTCTCAGCACGATTGGCCTTTTCACCCTCGGCAACCCGACGACCAGGATCCTTGCGAGTTCCCGCCGCAGCAACCCGAGCTCGAGACTTCTTGCCCATAAAAAACACCCCATCAGGTAGTAGATAAACTAAAAGTCGCTACCCAGTGTACCCCACCCATGAACGGTGCCGTCCCAACCAGTCCCCATACAAAAACGTGCCGCCCCAAAAGGGGCGGCACGCTAACTTCTTATCAGTTTTTCAGTAGCGAGCACGCGACGACCCAACGCCGGGGCGCGGGGCGGGGAGATGCCTTTCCCTCGCGCGACTCTGCGAAGCCGTGAGCGAGAGGGAAAGGCATCTCCCCGCCCCGCGCCCCGCAACTAGCATCACGCGCTAGTAGTTCACCACCTGCTCCTCAAAGTACGCCTTCGGGTGGTTACACACCGGGCACACCTCAGGCGCCTCAGCACCAACGTGCAGGTGCCCGCAGTTCAGGCACTTCCACACCTTTACGCCCTCGCGCTCAAACACCTCGCCCGACTCGATGCGCTCGACGAGTTTGTTGTAGCGCTCCTCGTGGGCCTTCTCGACGGCGGCGACGCCACGGAACTTCTCAGCGATCTCGGCAAAACCCTCCTCCTCGGCGGTCTTGGCGAACTCGTCGTACATCGTGGTCCACTCGTAGTTCTCGCCCGCAGCGGCATCACGCAGATTGTCCAGGGTATCGGGGACGGCGCCGTCGTGCAGATACTTAAACCACAGCTTGGCGTGCTCGGACTCGTTGCCCGCCGTCTCGGCAAAAATATTCGAGATCTGAACGTAGCCGTCCTTTTTGGCCTTGGATGCATAGTAGCGATACTTGGTGTGTGCCTGGGACTCACCGGCAAAAGCGGTCTCGAGGTTCTTCTTGGTTTGGGAATTCTCAAAATCCATAGGTGTACTTCCCTTCAACGCATGCCGCCCGTAGGCTTCGAGCGGCCTCGTCTCTAGGATGCCCTCATGCCGAAAATCTAAACCTTACAATCCTGTTCTTCAGATTTGCACAGGCTAGATGCTCAGCCAGCGATCGCCCTCAGCTCGGCAAAAGCCCTCACGCTCCAGGTCGGCTAGAATGCCCGCGATCAAGTCGCGCTCGACCGGCCCACGCCCAGCCGCCGCTTCCATCTCGTTAACGCCCGCCACGGCATCAGCAAGCGTAATCCCCGCCGGCTGGCCATCGCGCGCTGCCAGCAACATACGCACGATATGCGCGCGCTTTTGGCGACGCGAGCCCTCAAACTTGGACTGACGGCTATAGCCCGCCGAGCGCCTGGACGGATTGGGCAGTGTCTTCTTAAGATATGCGCCATAATCTAGCAGCGCGTAATACCACGCACGCGGCGTGTCGGCATCGTCTTGAGGAACGGCAAAGGGCGCGATCTCGTCGGTCGCCGCACCAGGGGCCGCCGGACAGGCGGCTTGGATCAGCGGCACCAGCTCGCGATCGGGAACGGCCGGCACATCGGGAAAGAAATGATGCAAAAAGACCGTGCGCACGTTGGTCTCCAGATACACGCCCGGAAGATCAAACGCAAACGACCGGATACCCTGCGCCGTTGCCGGGCCAATACCAGGCAGAGCGACCAAGTCACGCGTCTCACGCGGAAACTCCCCGCCCCAGTCCTCTACAACGCGCTGAGCGGCCCCGTGAAGCGCCAGAGCGCGTCGGTTGTAGCCCATCCCCTGCCAAGCGTCCAAAACATCCGAAGGCGCGGCCTGGGCGAGAGCCTGGACAGTCGGAAAGCGATCGAGCCACGCCGGCATGCGCGCCTCCACGCGCGGCACCTGTGTCTGCTGCAGCATGACCTCGGAGAGCCAGATGATATACGGGTCGCGCGTTCGGCGCCACGGAAGGTCGCGATAACGCAGGACCCCTTCCGAACGAATCATCGAACGAAAGGGGTCCTGAATCATGGCTATGCTCCTTATGCGGCGCTATTCCTCCCGGTAAGCGCACGCGCAGGTGGCGTACTCGGGAAACGCTTCGCGGTCGGCGAACTTGGGATCGACGGCCGGGAACTGGCGGTGAGCGACGATGTCGCCGAGCGAAACGGAATCGAGGTAGTCGCGCATCAACGCCTGGGCTCCGGCCCACAGGGGATGATAGCAGCACGCGCCCATGCGCGCACAGTCACCATCGGGCGCGGTGCAATCGTTCATAACCATAGGACCCTGAACGGCCTCGACGACCTGGCGGATAGTGACGTCGTCCGGACTGACCTTGAGACGCATGCCACCGTGGACGCCACGCAGGCTCTCCACAATACCGGCCTGGACCAAACCGTGCTGAATCGAGCGGGCAAACGAATACGGGACATTGACCTCTTCGGCAGCGGTGCGAACAGAAAGCAAACACTCCGGATCCTCGGCAAGCATCGCCAGCATACGAAGGGCGTAATCAGTCTTCCTCGATATGTCCATTTTTCCCCTTTCAAGGAATACGAACAGCTCGAATGAGCTCCGGGGCCGAGCTTGTGTCGAGACGCTAAATGACCGCCAGGACATCCAAATGGTAAATCGGATATCCACTGAGTGCCGCGCTTGGAGCGAAATGCATCAGATGCGGCGCACAGTGCAATTTAGTATAACCTAACCTCCTGTCTCGTTGAACAGGTGTTGCGCAACAAAGCTGTTGTTCAGACAGATATACTTATTGGATTTTACTTGCGTTCCCGAAGGCGCGAGGATTCTGGGCGAAGATGCACCAGGGCGATCGTTCTATCGAAACAAAGTGCATCAAACGCAAAAAGCCACGTCCGAAGACGTGGCTTTAATTGCGTTGGCGGGAAGTACGGGGCTCGAACCCGCGACCTCCGACGTGACAGGCCGGCGCTCTAACCAAACTGAGCTAACTCCCCAGGCAGACGTTCGCGTTTGTTTCCGCTCGCGTGCGCTGCGGGGATTAGTATACACAGAAGTCTGTCCGGCGCGCAACAACTTTTTTGAAAAATTTTTTGGGGCCATCCGGGAGGGCTTCCGGGGCTGAGGGCGGGGGTTAAGTTTGCTGCTCTACAGTCCTGCGCAAGACGGAAAGCACATTAAGTGCTTTCCTTTGCGTGCGGAACTCGCGACAAACTTAACCCCCGCCCTCAGCCCCGGAAGCCCTCCCTGCCGTCACATTATTCAACCAGTTTTGCGGGCGTGCGCCGCTGCGCGGCTAGCCCGCGTGCTCCTCGGCGGGGTTGGTCTGATTGTTTTTGTTGAAGCTCTGCCTTTGGCTCAAATGGAAACGGGGGACGCATTTGCATCCCCCGTTTTTGTTGTGGTTACTCTAGATCAATAAATTTGGTGCTTATGATCTTGCCGTCTTTTACTAGCATTCTGGCCATGGTGGGGCCTCGGGTGCCTCTGGGGTAGCTAGCGCTGCCCGGGTTGAGGACTAAACAACGGCCCACTTGGGCTTCTTTGGTTACGTGGGTGTGACCATTGATGGCTACGTCTACGGATCCCACCGGAAGGTCTTCGCGGTAGTGGGCTACGGCGAATTTGAGGCCTTCGTAGGTAAAGAGCGCAAGACGGTCTACATCGGGACCGTAGTCGCGGTAGTAATCGTTGTTGCCCAGTACGGCCCGCACGGGGGCGATGGTGCATAGGTGCTCGTAGTCCATCTCTGACGTGAGATCGCCGGCGTGGATGATCAGGTCTGCGCCCTCAAGCTCATCCAAGAGCGCAGGCGATAAATAGCCGTGGGTGTCCGAGATGATGTCGATGCGCTTGGCGCTTGCGCTGTTCATGGGATCCCTTCCGCAAAAAACGATTCGGCAGATACATACAAAAAAGCCCCACGGCTCCGCAGACGATGGGTCTACAGGGCTGCGGGGCCAGTGTGCTAGAGACTCAGAGCCTTCTTGAGCGGCACGACGCGGCGGCGCGAAACCGGCACGCGTTCGTCGACGCCCGTAATGCCCAGCTGGATGGCGCCCGAGGGCACCGTCCCGACGTCCGTAACGCACGCCAAGTTGACGATATAGCGGCGGTGAACACGGAAGAAGCCAAAGTCGCAGAGCTTGGCCTCAAACTGCGCCAGCGAGGTCGTCGACAAAAAGCGATCATCGACGGTATAGATGCAGGAGTAATCGTCCTTGGCCATGATAAAGCGAATGTCGTCCACGGGAATGAGCACCTTGCGGCCGCCCTTTTCCACCGGGATACGCTCGATGGTCACCTTGCTGTCCGTAACCGGCTTGGTGCGTTGCATGACCTTCTCGATCGCGCGATCCAAGCGAGCTTCCTCGACCGGCTTCATCAGATAATCGACGGCATCCACGTCGAATGCCTCGACCGCATGGTCACTATACGCAGTCACAAACACGATCGCCGGCGGATTTTTGAGCTTATGCAGCGCCTCGGCAAGTTGCAGGCCCGAGGCACCGGGCATCGAGATATCGAGAAACACGACATCCACGCGACTTTCCATAAGCATCTCGATGGCGGAGCGGACGCTCGACGCCTCCGTGATCGTGCCGATCTTGCCCGTTTGCTCGAGCAGGAAGCGAAGCTCCGAGCGAGCCGGCGCCTCATCATCCACAATCATCGCACGCAGCATAGGGATAAAACCTTTCGTCAACTAACTACGCCGGGCATCCGTCGCATGACGTTGAGCCCGTAGCCTTTTATTTTACTCTTGAATGTCGAAGATGCTCTCTGACAAATCAAGATGAAGGAGCACTTTGGTGCCCTTGCCCGGCGCCGATTCGACACGCGTATAGGAGTGCGGCCCATAAAAGCGATGGATGCGCTCCGAAATATTGTGCATGGCCACACCGGCGCCGCCACCCTGGGGAGAGCTGGCGTCGGGACGGGCAGAACGCTCGTCAAACAGTCTGGCGGCGGTACCCTCATCCATGCCCACGCCATTATCGGCCACGGCAATCAAGATTGCATCCTCGCCGTCTTGGTGAACGGTCACGTCGATCCTCAGGGCGTCGTCATCGCCCATGCCATGACGTACGGCGTTCTCGACAATCGGCTGGATCACGAACGCCGGCACCAGCGTATCTTCCACGTCCTCGGACACATCGAACGTCGCAAGCACGCGGTCCTCGCCAAAGCGGGCCTTCTCAAAGGTAAGGTAGCGCTTGGTCTGTGCGACCTCGCGCGAGACCGGAATAAGCGATCCCGAGTTGTCGAGCGTGGCACGATAGAACGATGAGAACTCACGAAGCAGTTCGCGGGCCCGCAGCGGGTCGGTGCGCGTAAACGATGCAATGGTGTTCAGCGTGTTGAACAGGAAGTGCGGGTTAATCTGCGCCTGCAGCGCACGCACCTCGGCGCGCGCTGTGAGTTCCTTTTGCACCTCGAGCTCGTGGATGGCGAGCTGCGTGGACAAGATCTCGGCAAAGCCCGAGGCAAGCGCATACTGGGTACGGTCGACGGCGCGCGGGGTCTTGTAGTAGAACTTGAGCGTGCCGACGGTACGATCGCCCACCTTGATGGGGGCGATAATGCCGGCGGGGACTTGGTTGTGCGAGCCGTCCGAGCCCACGACATCCACCATACGGTTGAACGACTGCACGATGCCATGTTCGATAACGTAGCGTGTGGCAAGCGTGTGGATGGGAGTATCGGGCAGCAGTTTTTCCTCAAACTCGCCCGCGCAGGCAAGCACGTTGTCCTCGTCGGTGATGGCCACCGTCATGGCGCGCGTCTCGGGCAAAATGCGCCGGCACACCAAACGCGCCGACTCCTGCGTCAGACCGCCCTTAATGTCCTCGAGCATGGCCGAGGCCACCGAGAGCGTCTCCTCGGTGTACTGGGAGCGCACCGAATCGGGATTGAGCGTCAAAAAGATAAAGATGCACAGAAAGATGCACAGCAGCGCGCAGGCAATCACCGTGGCGATCGGCTCGATACCGGTCACCAAGGCAAAAATAAAGTACACCAGCACACAAATGGCGCAGGCAACGGCAATGATGCGAAAGATTGATATTGAACTATCGCGCTGGGCGCGGCGGTCGATCATTCGGCCCCCTCCAGGATACTGATCAGTTGTGCGTCACGCCAAAGCCCGTCCATGATCTTGGGCCAAAAGCTCTGGAAACGCAGGTAGCTTGCAGCGTTTTGGCGCGCATAGGCCTTTGCCTCGCCGATACCATGGCGCCAAATGCGCAGGTAGCCCTCATGCTCGCGGGTAAACACGCTGCGGACCATAGCGGTCTTGCGCACGCGGTCGTCGAGCTCGCGCGAAATCCAAGGGCCCGGGTAGGGCATGAGCGATGCCGCCGTAACGGGAATGAGCTCCTTTTGATGCGCGGCGAATGTCAACTTGGCCCGTTCGTAGTACCAACGGTATACATCCTGCATAAAGCGCGGTGAGCGCTTTTCGGACTCCGGAGGCAGATGGCGCACGGTCCACTCGTTATCGAACCACACGTCGTAGCCAAACATGCGCATGTTAAAGAGGTAATCCAAGTCCTCGCCGCGGGTGATAAACGGGTCAAAGGCCACACGCGTAAAGGCGCGGGCGTGCAGGGCCATCAGGCCGCCGCACACGTAGTTGGAACGCGAGATGCGGGTGCCCGAGAGCGCCTTTTTCATCCAACGGTTGAACTCGATGCGCTTGGTCCACCAACGATGGCAGATGCCCGCCTTGTCCGTGGGAGCCAGCGGCGAGCCGTCGCGATCGTAGAAATAACCGCTCTTGACCAAGATCGGCAAGCCCTGACGCGTCTGCTGCCCCAACGCATAGGTCGCGCGCTTCATAAAGTCGGCGTCGATGACAGTCTCATCGTCATCCAAAAAGATAACCGCGTCATGCCCCAGCACAGCGGCACAGGCTAGCCCCATATTGCGGATGGCACCGTAGCCTCGCAGGCTCACGCACTCGCCCGAACCCTTGGGCGCGATCTGAGCAACCCGGTCTGCGATATGCGAGGCCTGGGTGTTGGTGACAACGGTGACCTTGAGCGTGGGATGCGCGTCGACAATCTCGTGCACGCGCAGCGACACATCGGCTGTAGCAGAAACGGGACAGACCACCAAAAGGATGATGCGCGGGATGTCGCGCACCTGCTCAAGCGAGGCCAGGCAGCGGTCGAGTTCGGGATTGTCGGCGTTGAGTCGTGTCGAATGGTCATAGGTGCCAGGGGCGTTTGCGCAAGCGTCATCGCCCGCCCAATACGTTGGAATCACGACTGTGGCGTTCATGCCTTACCCTCCCTGCAACACAAAAACGGGACGCCGCCAAACACAGGCGACGCCCCGCGACCTAGCTGATTCCATCATACCCACTTGGGCAAATCATTGCTCGCAAGTCGCAATGTTTATTGCGGATAACCCCAAAAGAGTACCGTGGACAGACACAATAGCTGCTCGCTCCTATGCGGCATGCTCTGCCGCCCGAGTCATGCGGGACAGGCGGACCAGCAGCATAAAGCCAACGATCAGCAACACGCCAATGGAAAGGACGCCCAGTGACGGGTTGCCGGTCAACGAGGTGACGACCGACACCAGGAAGGTGCCCATGACGCTTGCATAACGACCAAAGATGTCAAAGAAGCCGTAGTACTCGTTGGATTTTTCCTTAGGGATAATGCGGCCAAAGTAGCTACGGCTGAGCGCCTGCACGCCGCCCTGGAACAGGCCGACCATAATGGCAAGCACCCAGAACTCAAAGGCGGTCTTTAGGAAGAACGCGGCGAACAGCACAATGCCCATGTAGGCGGCGACCGCCACCAGGATCATGTTGAGCGTGCCCACGCGTCCGGCGAGCTTGCCGTAGATGATGGCGGACGGAAAGGCCACGAACTGCGTAACGAGCAGCGCCAGTACCAGCTGGGTCGAATCGATGCCCAAAGCCGAGCCGTAGCTGGTAGCCATGGAAATGACCGTGTGGACGCCATCGATATAGAAGAAGAACGCAATCATGTAGACCAGCACGGTCTTGTTGTGGGCGATCTCGCGCATGGTGTGTCCGACCTCGGAGAACACACCGCCAACGATGTGGCCGATGGTGTCCTCGGGACCGCGCTCGCGACCATACTTTTGCTTATAGGTGTGAATGAGCGGCAGGGTAAAGATGAGCCACCAGGCACCAGTGATGATAAAAGACAGACGCGTTGCCAGCATGGTGGGGACGCCAAGAGCGGGGCCACCCATGATGAGCGCCAGGCAGATGACGAACGGCACGGTGGAACCGATGTAGCCCCAGGCATAACCCGAGCTGGACACGGCGTCCATGCGCTCGTCGGTGGTAACGTCGGGCAGCATGGCGTCGTAGAACGTCATAGAAGAGTTAAGGCCGATGGTGCACAGCACGTACACGGTCAAAAATGCCATGGCGGACATTGGGATAGCCTGCGCCAGGCAAAGAACCAGGCCCGTGAGGAAAAAGCCCAAGAAGAACTTGATTTTGTTGCCAGCGTAGTCGGCAAGTGCGCCCAGAATGGGCATGAGCATGGCGATGACCAGCGAGGCAATCGTCTGCGCGTTGCCCCAGGCGACCACCAGGTCTGCCGAGGAAGCACCGGTATTGATGGCGTTAAAGTAGATGGGCGCCACCGAGGTATTGAGCAGCACGAGGGCCGAGTTGCCCACATCGTACATAACCCAGTTACGCTCGAGCTTGGTGTATTTCATGGACAGGGCCCCTTCGTATTCGCCCGATATGCAGTTAGTTCATCGTACCCCAATTGTCCAGAGGCGCCGGTAAGGATTCGGCAAAGGGGCACGCACGAGCCCTACTCCTCGCGGTCGAACTCTTCGTCGGCGCCGAGCGCGCGACCGCTGTAATTGACGTGGTTGGTCACGGCTTCCATATCGCCGGTCTCGATAAAGCGGGCGACGGTGAGCTCGTAATCGAGCAGCGCGCGGTCAAAGACCTCGGGGAAGCTCTCGGTCGAGACTTCATCGGTAAAGGGGCTCTTCCATGCCAAGTGGCCCAGGTTGCCGGTACGCTCGGGCAGCTCCGTCGTCACGCGATGGGCAAGGCCGTCGAGCAGCGAGTAGTCGTGCACCAAGCCCTCAACCAGCGAGATCGCGCGCGTCTTTGCGGAGCCGGCCGGCTCAATCGCGCGGTAAAGTCGCTGCATATTGGCAACGGCAGCACCGTACTCCCCCGCCGGAATGTCTATGCCGTACACGCGTCCGGCAACATAGCTCATCAGCACGCCGGCCACGCGATTGATACGATCGGTGGTGACAATCTCGCCCGCCGGCGGGTAATCGTCAACCGTAGCGCCATCGCGTTTAAGCTGCAGCATCAGTACATCCAGGTCACTCTCGATCACGGCATGGACCTGACTGCTCGAATTCTCAAGCTCTGAATCGGACTCCACGATGCCAAACTGCTGCTCATAGACAAAGGGGTGGGCGTTGCGGTCGAGCACGTAATGAGACAGCAGGCCCAGCGCAAAGGCGCGACCCAAGCTGGCGTCGCGCGGCAGCAGATGCGACACGCCGTCGCGCAGGCACGCGAACTGGCGAGACATGCGCGACCGATGCATGACCTGCGCCAGCAGCGTGCAGTCGGAAACACGCGGTGTCAGAATGTGAAAGAAAAACGGGTCGGGGCCTTGGTTGCCCAAGATAAAGGCAATGCGCTCTTCATCGGACGTGATGACGCCCTGTGGAAGACGGTCGATGCTTTCCTCGCCAAACAGATGATGGGTGATAAGCGCGGGCATAATGATCCTTTCGATTTCATTCGATGCCACCCATTATGCCCACCGCGCGCCCATGCCAAACCTGCGATGGTAAACGACGGCACGCAAGCCTCTTAAGCAAGCCCCAGGTGCGACTTGACCTCGGCGGCACGACGACGGGACACGGGCACCGTCGAGGTTACGCGATCGAGCCTGAGCTCCATAAGACCCGTGGAACCGATCTCGACATTGTGCACGTCTTCCAAATTGACCAGATAGCTGCGATGAACGCGAATAAAGCCCTCGGAGACCAAGCGACGCTCGAGCGAAGAGATCGACTCATTGATCAGGTACGTTCCCTCGGCGCAGATGGCATTGCAAAAATCGGCGCGCGCCTCAAAGTAGCAGACGTCTGCGGCGGGAATGAACACCTTTTTGCCCCCGCGGTCCACCGTCAGACGCAAAGGCTGGCGCGGAGCGTGGATAACACGACGGGCACCCAAGGCTGTCTCGATCTTGTCGAGTGCCTTTGACAGGCGTGCGTCCTCGACCGGTTTGACGACATAGTCGACCGCATCGAGGTTATACGCATCGGCGGCAAACTCGGCAAACGCCGTCACAAACACCACGACCGGCGGCGTCTTTAGGTTCTGCAGCGTCTCGGCAAGCTCAATTCCCGAGCGACCGGGCATGGTAATGTCTAAAAACAACACGTCGGGCTTGTTCGACAGAATCGACTCCACGGCTTCGGTGACATTGCCCGCCTCGGCAATCTGGCCCACACGCGTATCCTTTTCCAACAGATAGCGTAGCTCAGCCCTAATTGGGGGCTCGTCATCAACCACCAAGATGTTCCAGCCTTCGGACATATGTGCTTCCCCTCTTTTTCTCTCAATCCAACCGCGTGCTACGCCGTCAACGGCGCAGGCTCATGCGGCTCGCCGTTCAGCTCGACGATGACCTGCGTTCCCACGCCCTCCTGGGACTTCACGCGCATGCCGGAATCTTCTCCGTAAAAGAAATGGATGCGCTGAAGCACGTTGAAGAGCGCCAGGCCGCAACCTCGCTTGACGGAGCCGTCGGCGGTAATGCTCTCGGGCTCCTCCAGGCGATGTTGCTCAAACAGATGCGCGCAGACCTCTTCGCTCATACCGATGCCATCGTCCTCGACGATGATCTCCAAACCGTCATCGGTCTCGAAAGACCTAACATGAATAGAAAGCGGCTCGGTCTCGCGCTGCGCGTGCTTGATGCAGTTTTCGAGCAACGGCTGCAAGATAAACGGCGGCACCATGCAATCGCGCACCTCAAAGTCGATATCGACCGAGACGCGCAGACGACCGTCGCCATACCGGGCCTGCATAAGATTGATATAACGAGTACCCTGTTCCACCTCGTGCTCGAGCGTGGTGAGCGTATCGGAATCAGAAAGCGTCTGACGGTAGTAATTGGAAAAGTCGATCAGCAGCGATCGCGCCTTGTCGGGCTCGGTTCGAACGAGCGACACGATGGTGCTGATGGTATTGAATAGAAAATGAGGATCGACCTGCGATTGCAAGGCGCGCAGCTCCACGCGGGCCGTAAGCTCGTCCTGGCGCTCGAGCTCAAAGCTCGCAAGCTGCGTGGAAATGAGGTCGGCAAAGCCCGAGGCAAGCGCCGTCTGGCGCATATCGATGCTGCTCAGACGGGGATAATACAGCTCGAGCGTGCCCACGCAATGCCCGCGCACGGTAAGCGGTGCGACAATACCGGCGCGCAGGCGCGGAAAGTAGCCACCCGTCTCGGTCGAGGCATCGCGCGAGAACACGCTTTGCTCACCGCTGTTGATCACGTTGAGCGTAGTCCGCAGTACCACCGGGGTGCCCGCGGGGCATTTTGCCGAGTCCTCGCCCCAGCTTGCCAACACCTGCTTGCCGTCGGTAAAACAGATGGCAGAGGCGATAGTTTCGGACAGGATGATCTTAGAGGCGCCCAGGGCAGCTTCGGGCGTAAGACCGCGCGACGTGTAGGCGAATATTTTTGAAGCGATGGCGAGCGTGCGGTCGGTTGCGCTCGATGTGAGGTCGTCGGGAACGACAAAGACGTACGAGAAGAAGAAGCACAGCATGACCAAGCCGGCAATGACGACAACGGCGGGAACGGGATTGGGATTATCGGTTAGATCCCAGATGAGCAGCAGGATAAGCAGCGGAACGACAATACCGAGCAAGATGGCTTGAACCACATGCTGAGCGGTACGAAAGACCTTGGTAGAGTTGTAACTCTTGCCCAGAATCAGCCTATTGAGATCCACCGTCATCTCCCTCTTACTGACGCACCCCATAGCAATAAAGAGGGCCGCAAGCGACCCTCTCCATTGCATTATGCAATCAAATACTGTATTTTACATCAATCCATCGATGAACGGCAGCTTAGGCGCTGTACTTGTTTGCCTCGCCGAAGGTGCCAGCCTCGACAATCCAGCCGTCCTTCATGATGACGTCCATGTTGTCGGTGTTGAGCACATGGATGTCGGCGGCGACGTCACCGTTGACGACCAGCAGGTCGGCGCACTTGCCGGCCTCGATGGAACCGGTCTCGTCCTCGATGTGGCACATCTTGGCACCGTTGAGGGTGGCACAGGTGATGGTCTCGACCGGGGTGAAGCCGATCTTGTCGACGAACTCGTACATCTCCTCGATGGAGCAGGTGCCGTACGGGGTGACGAAGGAGAAGGAGTCTGAGCCGATCGTCATGACGACGCCGCGCTTCTTGGCCTCGCGCAGGCAGTCGTAGTTGCGCTGCAGCTCCTTCTCGACCAGGGTGCCCTCGTACTTGTCGTGCAGCTCGGGGACGTAGACGGGCGGATAGGTGGCGTACCAGGTGGGCAGGAAGGCGATCGTCGGGGTGAAGAAGGTGCCCTGCTCGGCCATGAGGTCCATGGTGCGCTCATCGATATCGAAGCCGTGAATCAGCTGCTCGCAGCCAAAGCGAACGGAATCGTAGGCAGCGGCGTGGTTGTTGTAACAGTGGCTCCACACGGGGATGCCGACCATCTTGGCCTCTTCGACCACGGCCTGAATCTCCTCGGAGCAGTAGTGCTGGTCGCGGCCGGAGTCCCAGCGCCAGATGCCGCCACCGGTAGCCCAGATCTTGATGGCATCGGGGTTCTCGCGCAGGCGACGACGGACGGCCTTGCGCAGATCCCAAGGACCGTCGACCTGATCGCCCCAGGGGTGGGATTCCTTGTTGAGCTCCTGGCTGCAGTGGTGGGAGTCGCCGTGGCCGGCAACGCGGCAGAAGCCAAGGCCGGTGGCCAGAACGCGCGGGCCCTTGAAGACGCCCTTGTCGATGCAGTCACGGATCTGGATACCAAAGCGGCCGATCTCGCAGACGGTGGTGAGGCCGTGGGTGAGGCAGTCGTAGGCCTGCTTGACGGCGACGGCCTGCTTCTCGAGGAGCGGCTGCATGACCCAGTCGGTGTCATCGTCGGTCAAGTTGCCCGAGAAATGCAGGTGGGTGTCGATCAGGCCGGGAAGGACGGTCTTGCCGGCGGCGTCGATGACCTCAACGCCCTCGGGAAGGTCCTGCATGGCGCCGGCGTACTCGATCTTGCCGTTGTCGTCGACGAGAACGAGGGAGTTCTCGACCGGCTCGGCACCGGTACCGTCGATGAGCTTGCCGCCAACGATTGCATACTTAGTGGACATGGTTCCTCCTTATGGATCCATATAGTGGGCGAGGCCGTGTTGGGTTAAGGCCTCACAAAGCTACCCAAGTGGCGCCGGGTTCGGTGCGCGGAAGAGAGGGTCCCGCGCACCTGATCCGCCCCGGCTCGGCGTTACTTTTTGCGGGAATTGGTGAAGGCCATGAGAGCCAGGCCGACGGCCAGCCAGCCGATCACGATGCTCCACTCCACCATGTTGAGGGAGGCGGGAGAGAACGGAATCACGAGCAGGCCGATGATGATGGCGCAGGCAGCGATAGCGAGGCCGATGCCAAACTTGCCGCCGGGCACCTCGTAGGGACGAGGCAGGTCGGGCTCGGTGAAGCGCATGCGCAGGCAAGCGAGGGCGACCATGCCGCAGGAGAAGATGAAGGCGAGAGCCGACACGTTGGTCAGAGGGATGAGCATGTTCTTGCCCAGGAACGGACCGACGACGGTGATGACGCCCAAGACGACGCAGGCAAGCTTGGGAGCGCCGGACTTGGGGTCGACCTCGGCGAACTGCTCGGGCAGCTGGCCCTTGCGGCCCATGGCGAGCATGATGCGGCTCGTGGCGCCGTAGAAGGAGTTCATCGGACCCATGGGTCCAAGCGTAGCGATGACGAGCATGGCCAGGTACAGAAGCATGTTGATGCCCTTGAGGCAGGCGAGCGCGGGAACCGGGCTCTTAACGAACTCATGCCAGTCGAGGATGGTGCCGAACGAGTAGATGCAGACCATGTAGAAGCCGCCGGCGGCCAGCAGGGCCAGGGAGATGATCTTGCCGAACTTGTTCCAGTTGAGGCCCTCGGCTGCTTCCTCAGCCTGCTGAGGAATGGTGTCGAAGCCGGCGTAGAAGAACGGAGTCAGAACCAGGACCGACACGATGCCGGCGAATAGGCTGGTACTCTCGGTAGCGGCCTTGCCGCCGCCAGCGCCAGCGACCTGGGAGAACACGGGCATGGCATTGTCCGGCGAGCCGGTGAACAGCGAGACGCCCATGGCGAGCAGCATGCCGCAGAGCAGAGCCTTGGTCAGGAAGGCCTGGAGCTTGGCGGCCGAGCTGGCGCCGCGGAAGTTGAGGAAGATGACGTAGACTGCAAAGCCGAGCGCAATCAGCGTCGGGAACAGGTAAACGTCGGCCCCCAGGATGGTGTAGAGCTTGACGGCGCGCAGCCACTCAAGACCGGGCAGGCTACCGAACATCTCGGACACGAGGGTCGAAATGGCGATGGCCTCCCACGGGCACAGGATGCCGTTGCCCAGGGCCAAAAGCCATCCGGTGATGTAGCTCAGCGTACGGCCAAAGCTACGATCGACATACTCGACGATGCCGCCCGAGATGGGGATAGCAGCCGTGAGCTCACCGAAAACAGCTCCGACGGGCACGAGGAAGATTGCACCCAAGAGGAATGCGATCATAGCGGGAACGGGACCGCCGCCCACGACCATCCAGTCGCCGACCTGCAGAACCCAACCGGTACCGATGATGGCACCGAAACCGATGGTGAAGAAGTTCCAGAGCGAGAGCGTTTTCTTCATGCCGCCGTTATCCTCGACTGCAACCTCTGCGTTCTTGTCCGCCATTGTTCCCCTCCTTTCCTTTTTGACGCCCCTTGACGTCACCCCTTGCGCGGTCCGTTTTGCCGCGCGCTTTTATTTCGTGGCTTTAAGATACGGCCTTGGCACAGCAGCGCCGCTCGCAGCTCGACCGAAGGCAGAACTGCAAAACGAGCGGCGCCGTTTTTGGGACGAACGGCGGGAGACGTCATTCGTCTTGGACGCTTTCATCTTGTCTGCTTTTGAATACCTGTTGCCGTGACGCTTGGCGCGCGGCGCGGCAACGTTCATACCATTTGTCAGGCTTTTGGCGCACATACCCATGTGTCGTGCATCTTTTTATGTAGGATAGACAAGTTACACATGAGGCAAGGTGATTCGAATGGCATACGGATACAATGACGGCGACCAACGGCCACAAAGCGTGCGCCTTGCCGGCCGCACCATGCCAACGCCCAGAAGCACCTCCGACAACGACAACCCGCAGCGCCCCCAAGAGCAACTCGGGGCTTCTTCGCGGCAACAAAGCCGTACCGTGCAGCAGTCAGACCGCGTGAGTACGAGCACACGCCAACGCCAGACCGACACATCGCAGCCACGCCGCTACGATCGACATAAGACCGACTACTACGTCAAGCGTTCCTTTTCGCGACCTCAACGCGATCGCGGCAATTCCTCCCCTCACCCCGCGTCGCACACCACAAGCCACGCGCTTCCGGCCCGCCGCCTACGCCTTGCGCTTTGCTCCATCGCCGCCTGCCTCGTCTTTGTGTTTTTGGGATCCTGTATCTCCCACGGATCAGCCGGTCTTGAGCCCACTGCCGAGGACAAGCTGCTTAAAGCTCCCGTCGCGCCCGGTTACTCCTTTGCGTTCTCGACCCCACGCTCGCAATGGCAGGCCGGCACCATGCCCCACATCTACCAAATTGACCCCGCATGGTCGGAGCTGCCCTATGCCGGTGGCACTATTCGCGAAAACGCTTGCGGTCCTACCTGCCTCACCATGGTCTATATCTTTAAGACCGGCCATACCGATAAGACGCCGGTCGATATATGCGCGCTGGCCGAAGCCGGCAACTACGCCCCCACTGGTGCCACCGAGTGGTCGTTTATGACAGGCGGTGCGTGGCAGCTGGGGCTCAACGGAACACAGCTCTATAACGATCGCGAATCTATTACCCAAGCACTTCGCTCGGGTACGCCCGTCATCGCCGCAGTGCGCCCCGGTACGTTTACCAACGTAGGCCACTACATCGTGCTCTACGGCATCGACGATGCCAACCAGATTGGCGTCTACGACCCCAACTCGGCCAGCCGCAGCGCCCGCCGCTGGGGCGTCGTAGAGGTCCTCAACGAAGTCGAAGCCATGTGGGCCTACTACTAGTCATTTAAGAACGTCCCCAATGACTAGGTGAATAGCAAAAGCCCCGCAGCCGGAGCGGACTGCGGGGCTCATGAAGAGAGGCTAGTTTGTGGGCGCTTTGCCCGGCGCCCACGAGAGAGGCAACAGAGTAGAGACTACTCGTGAATGCGGGTACCGGAGAGGCCGGCCATGGTCTCGGCAGCCTTGTCCAGAGCGCCGATGATGCAGGTGCGGCCCTTGCGGGAACGGGCGAACTTGATGGCAGCGCGGACCTTGGGCTCCATGGAACCCTTGCCGAACTGGCCCTCGTCGGCCAGGCGCTCGGCCTCGTCGGCGGTGAGGTCCTCGAGCTCCTCCTGGTTGGGCTTGCCAAAGTTGATGGCAACATGCTCAACGGCGGTCAGCAGGAACAGAACGTCGGCGTCGCAGTCCTCGGCCAGCAGCTCGCCGCCCAGGTCCTTGTCGATGACGGCGGGAACGCCCTTGTAGCAGCCCTTGTTCTCGTAGTCGCGGACGACGGGGATGCCGCCGCCACCGCAGGCGATGACGATGAACTCGTTGTCGAGCAGGTTGAGGATGGAGTCAGCCTCGACGATCTTCTTGGGATCGGGGGAAGCAACGACGCGACGCCAGCCGCGGCCAGAATCCTCGACGAAGACCTTGGAGGGATCCTCGGCCATGAACTCCTTGGCCTGCTCCTCGGTGTAGAAGGGGCCGATCGGCTTGGTCGGGTTCTTGAACGCGGGATCATCCGGATCGCACTCGATCTGGGTGACGACGGTGGCGGCGTGCCAACGCTTATAGCGCTTGTGCATCTCGCGGCCGATGCCCTGCTGCAGGTGATAACCAATGTAGCCCTGGGACATGGCGCCGCACTCGGGCAGCGGCATCTCGGGGGTACCGATGGCATCGTGGGCAGCAGCGAAGGCGTTCTGGATCATGCCGACCTGCGGGCCGTTGCCGTGGGTGATGATGATTTCGTTGCCCTGCTCGATGAGCCCGAGGAGAGCGTGGGCGGTGTTGCTCACGGCCTCGATCTGCTCAACGGGGTTGTTGCCGAGGGCGTTGCCGCCAAGGGCGACGACAATACGATCGGGCTTGCCAAGAGGCTTAGACATTGCTGGAATCCTTTCTGTAAAAGGCCTACAACCCATTAATAACCCGCGTCCGTGCGATACGCGAGTTTATTAAGGTTTATATTCTCTTTATCGCTCATTTTATTCATTTTGAAAATAGCGGAACGGTGAACGGTCGTTTTTATCCGCTCAGCGTACAGAACTCCAGCTAAGACATATCTACGCCATTTACGTGCAACTTTATTTTAATAGAGCAGGGATTAGACCAGATTATGCAAACTATATCTTTGCTAAACACAAAACAGACAGCGCAATATCTTACTCGCACTATACGAGATTCTATGCACATATAAGTCGAGTATGCACCTCTGCAAAAACAAGGGGCTTTTCATCCAACAAAAGGAATAAAGAAGAGCTCCGAAAAAGCGGCAACGGCCAAGTCCCCCATCCATCCCCAAAGTGGCGCGAGGTTTCGCGGCAAAGCCGCGAAACAGCGAAGGGGAAAAAGCCCCCCACAACCACGTCCTTCATCCGCCATCACATCCGAGGACGTAGTCGTAGCAGGATCTGAGGGCTAACCTTCGCGGACACTCCGCAGGACGAAAGAACCCCCGCCGCACGTAGTTGAACTGCACCCCAAAACTTGGACGGCTTAAATAAGAACTACGCCGCAAGGGACTGTCTCCGGAACTCCTCCGGGGTCAGTCCCTTCAGTTTAACCTGGCGCCTCCTCGTGTTCCAATGGACCACGAAGTCGTCGAGGTC
>JAXIXR010000017.1:0-78066 GCA_036304905.1 Collinsella sp.
CTCGCTCTCCAGGCGGATAGCGGCGGCAAGAATCAGACTGGGGATGGCGATGGCAGCGAGCACGACACCGCTGAACACGATGTCGAACGTGCGCTTCACGGCCCTATAGACAAGGCGCGAGCGATCCCAGTCCATGATGGATTGCCTGGCCTTGTAGCGGCCGGCGCCCTCAAGCTGGTCCATGGCCTGAGCAATCAGCGCCGCCCCCACGGGCGCATTGCTCTCTGTTACTTCTTTAGCAGCCACAGTCAAACTTACGTCCCCGTTCCCCAGGACCCCCCCCATCGGTAAATTCAAAAATGCGAACGAACAACTAGTGCAACGTCTCCCTTTACGTTTTGCTGGGAACGTCAAGCGGTAGCAGCTCCCTAAAAGCGGAGTCGCCTTCGCCCACGTCCACCAGGCACCAGCGCTTATGACGGTCGATCTTTTTAACGCGCGCCTCTTGCCCCACAAGTGGGCCCTGCTCTATGTGCAGCAGGCCGTCTTCTATGCGCGCAACGCTGTTACGCACCACGCCGTCTTCGTCCAGCACGCTGCGGTACCAGTCCTGTGCGTCGTCCGGCATGGGCATGTACGCCCGCTCCCTACTGCCGGCAATGCGGCAGCCAAAGCTCAGTTGTGCCAAAGCCCTATCGAGCGCTGCGGCATCGTGCGTGGCAACGAAGAAATATTCCTTGTACATGGGTTTGGTTTGGAGCGACCATGCGCCGTCCCGCTTAAACCAGAACTCCTTTTGCATCACAAAAGCGTCCTGCATCAGCTCGTGCGGGATAATGCGGCGGACCTTTTCGCAGGTCTCGCGCTCTTTACCATTGGGGGTGTGGACCAGATACCAGCGGACGCGGCCGTGCTGGCTGTTGATAGTAGTGCCACTAAAGGCACCGGGCAGCTGCTCTTGGCGCCGCATTGTCTGTTCCATCTCTCGCACCCTTTTCTTGCATCCGCGACACACGCGGATGCAGGGGCGTTAAGAACAGGCTTCTCGCTCGCAGCTAGGCGCAGTCGCAAAAGTACAGGTTTTTGTAGAGGCGTATGGAGATGCACCCATTCGCGGCACATTTTGTGCAATCTGGGAAAACGCGAGCAGTTTGCTCGTATAATGAAGCCCGTCGAAAGATACAAAAACCTGTACCTTTTTGCACAACAAAAAAGCCGCTCTAACCAGCGGCTTTTCTTCTATAGACAACAAAAAAGGCGACCGCCCGCGAGGACGATCGCCTTTGTTAATTCTTGTATTGTTTGTGCTAGGCGCGAGTCTTGATCTCCTCGAGCACCTTGGCCACAAACTCGTCAACGCTCATCTGAACGGTCTCGTTGGAACGATCGCGGACGGAGATGTTGCCGGCCTCGACCTCCTTCTCGCCCAGGATGAGCATGTAGGGCACGCGGTCGATGCTGCGGGCCTCGCGGATCTTGTAGCCGATCTTCTCGTCGCGGTCGTCGCAGACCACGCGAATGCCGGCCTCCTCCAGCTTGGCGCACACCTCGTGGGCATAGTCGCGGCTCTTCTCGGAGACAGGAAGTGCCTTGACCTGCACGGGAGCCAGCCAGGTGGGGAACTTGCCCGCAAAGTGCTCAATCAGAATGCCGATGAAGCGCTCGATGGAGCCAAAGCACACGCGATGCAGCATGATGGGGCGCTTCTTGGTGCCGTCGGCGTCCACGTACTCCAGGTCAAAGTTGAGCGGCATCTGGAAGTCGAGCTGGACGGTACCGCACTGCCAGGTACGGCCGAGCGAGTCCTCCAGGTGGAAGTCGATCTTGGGGCCGTAGAAGGCGCCGTCGCCCTCGTTGACCTCGTAGTCCATACCCAGCTTCTCCAGAGCGGTGCGCAGACCCTCCTCGGCGCGAGCCCAGTCCTCGTCCGAGCCCATGGAGTCCTCGGGGCGGGTGGAAAGCTCAACGTGGTACTTAAAGCCAAACTTCTGGTATACGGAGTCGATGAGGTTGACCACGCCCACGATCTCGTCGGTCAGCTGGTCGGGACGCACAAACAGGTGGGCGTCGTCCTGGTTAAAGCAACGCACGCGGAACAGGCCGTGCAGAGCGCCGCGCAGCTCGTGGCGGTGCACCAGGCCAATTTCGCCAGCGCGGATGGGCAGCTCGCGGTAGGAGTGCGGCTTGGAGGCGTACACCAGCACGCCGCCCGGGCAGTTCATGGGCTTAATGCAGTACTCTTCGTCGTCAATGACGGTGGAATACATGTTGTCCTTGTAGTGGTCCCAGTGGCCCGAGGTCTTCCACAGCTGCTTGTTCATGATGAGCGGCGTGGAGATCTCCACGTAGCCGGCCTTGTGGTGAATCTCGCGCCAGTAGTCCAGCAGCGTGTTCTTAAGGATCATGCCGTTGGGCAGGAAGAACGGGAAGCCGGGGGCCTCGTCGCGCATCATAAAGAGGTCCATCTCGCGGCCGATCTTGCGGTGGTCGCGCTTCTTGGCCTCCTCCAGCATGTGCATGTGCTCGTCGAGCTCTTCCTTGGTGGCAAAGGCAACGCCGTTGATGCGGGTGAGCATCTTGTTGTCTTTGTCGCCCTTCCAGTAGGCGCCCGAGACGCCGGTGAGCTTAAAGGCCTTCAGAGCCTTGGTGTAGCAGATGTGGGGACCAACGCACATGTCGATGTAGTCGCCCTGCTGATAGAAGGTGATGCGGGCGTCGTCGTCCAGGTCGCCGATGTGCTCGACCTTGTACTTCTCGCCGCGCTCCTCCATAAGGGCGATAGCCTCGGCGCGGGGCTTCTCAAAGACGGTGAACTTGAGGTTCTCCTTGACGATCTTTTTCATCTCGGCCTCGATCGCGGGGAAGTCGTCCTCGCTGATCTTGACGCCCTCGGGAAGGTCGACGTCGTAGTAGAAGCCGTTGTCGGTCGCGGGACCGTAGGCAAAGTCGGCCTCGGGGTACAGGCGCTTGATGGCCTGCGCCATGATGTGCGCGGCGGAGTGGCGGATGACGTGCGTGACCTCGTCCTGCGGGAGCTCGGCCACCGAACCGTCATTGTAGAGTGCCTTCATGGGTATGTTTTCTCCTCTCGGATGCCTGATGCAAGTGCGTGCGATGCGCTCGGCGTTTTTGACTTGCATCATTATAGGCAGGTTGCCTTGGTATACAAGCGCCCGCCGCACCTTAATGGCACGGCGGGCGATTTTCTACGCATGCTTCATCGTGTGGGCGCGGGGTGTGGGGCGCACGTGGCTTGCGCGGGACGCACGGTGCCCGTGGCTTGCGGCCAGCCCGGCGATGGATGCGTTACTGGATGCGAGTTCGGCAGTAGGGGCAGACCTTCCAGTGCGCATCGAGCGGGCGATGGCAGCTGGGGCAGACGTTGCGAACCTGGGTATCGCACACCGGGCAGACGACAAAGTCCTTCTCGATGGGAGCGCCGCACTGCGGGCAGGTGCCGTACTGGGCAAGCTGGCGCTCGCGCAGGGCCATGTCCAGCTCCTGCTCCTCGCGGTCGGACGCGTAGGAGTGCGGGCGCAGGACCAGGTAGGCGATGAGGCCCACAAACGGGATGAGGGCGATGATGCCCCATGCCACGTAGGCGCTGGCGCCGCGGCGGCGAGCGTCGATGAACACATAGACGACCGACAGCACATACAGGGCGATGATAAAGCCAACGAAGGCATAGACGACGCCCATAAGCTGCGGCGACATGAGCTCGGAGATGTACTTGGACATTACGGGTACCTTTCGGAATATTAACAGTCCGGTCAAGTTTACCACGGGGTTTGTTTATATGGGACCACGGCTAGGGGCGGGGCTGGCGCGGACACAAACATCTCAATCTGTAACAGGTGGGAGCGGAATCCGGGTCTAGATGTTATGGATCGAGACAAACGGAGGACCCGCCAGACTAACGTCTCAATCTGTAACATCTGGAACCGAAATCCTCGTCTAACTGTTACAGATCGAGACGAACGGTTGCCGTAGTTGTCGGCAGACGAGGTTGTCGACGTTGCCGGTTCTCCCCTCGCCTGCCGTTGGCGGGTGTTGCGGGGCTGTTCGCCGCATTGCCGCTGCGCTGGAGGTATGCAGACCGTAGGATAGTCTTATTGACGGCCTGTCAACTCGTCTGGGAGGCACTGTGACAGAAACGTTTGATATCGCGATTGTCGGCGCGGGCATCACCGGATGCGCCATCGCGCGTCAGCTCGCGAGATTTGACCTGTCCATTTGCGTGGTCGAGGCGGCTAATGATATTGCGCTGGGCGCATCGAAGGCCAATGGCGGCCTGGTGCACGCCGGTTACGATCCGGCACCGGGCACGGTCAAGGCACAGATCAATGCCCGAGGTTGCGAGCTTTACGGCACGTGGGCCCAGGAGCTGGGCTTTCTGTTCCGCCGCACCGGATCGATGGTGCTGGGCTTTAACGACGAGGACCGCGCACACTTGGAAAAGCTGCGGCGCAACGGCCTTGCCAACGGCGTGCCCGAGCTGTCAATCGTCGGACCCGACCGCATCCGCGAGCTGGAGCCGCGCGCGAGTGCCGATGCAACGTGCGCGTTATGGTGCCCCTCGACTGGGTTTGTCGACCCGTTTGAGGTTGCCATCACCGCGCTGGAGAACGCCGTGGCCAACGGGGTGACGTTAATGCGGTCCGCGTCGGTGGAAGCAATTGAAGTCGCGGGCTCGGGCGACGACGCGCGCTTTACGCTGGCGACGCCCGTCGGCGATGTGCGCTGCCGCTACCTGATCAATGCCGCGGGCAACGGCGCCGCGGACATCTCGCATATGGCGGGCGCCGAGGAGTTCCAGATGGTCTGGCGTCAGGGCAACATCGTGGTGCTGGACAAGGAGCCGCGCACGCTCATGCCGCTCTACCCCGTGCCGACGCCGGTGTCGAAAGGCGTTATCGTGACGGGCACCGTGCATGGCAACACCGTGATCACCGCCACGGCTGCCGTGCGCGAGCCGGGCGACACGCAGACCTATGCGAGCGATGTGAACGCGCTGCTGACCGGCGCGCGCAAACTGGTGCCCGATCTGGACACGCGCCGCGTGGTGCGCGCATTTGCCGGCGGGCGCCCGGTCATTCAGGGAACGAACGACTTCTTTATTGGACAGTCGGCCGTGGTGTCGGGGCTTTTCCAGGCGGCGGGCATTCAGTCGCCAGGTGTGGCAAGCGCGCCGGCCATTGCCGAGCGCATGGAGCTTGTGATGCGTGAGGCGGGCGTGGAGCTGCACGAGCAGGCGGACTGGAACCCAATTCGCAGCGCGCCGGACGACTTTGACCGCGCGCCGCAGGCGCGCAAGGAGGAGCTCATTGAGTCCGATCCCGCGTGGGGGCAGATCGTCTGCCGCTGCGAGACGGTGCCCGAGGCCGAGATCGTGGCCGCGATTCGGCGCCAGCCGGGCGCAGTTTCGGTCGAGGGCGTCAAGCGTCGTTGTCGTGCCGGCATGGGTCGGTGCCAGAGCGGCTTTTGTCAGAGCCGTGTGGTGGCGATTCTTGCCCGCGAGCTGGGCTGCGATTCCAGCGAGGTGTTGTTGGAGGACGCAGGTTCTTGGCTGGTTGAAGGACCGCTGAAGGGGGTGCGCTAGGATGGCAGAATTCAAATCGAACGCGATTGATTGCAGCGTCGTAGAAGCCGTACAAACGCAAGCCTTCGACGTTGTCGTCATCGGAGGCGGCCCCGCTGGCATGGCGGCCGCGCTTGCCGCGCATAAGGCAGGTGCACGCGTGGCCATCGTGGAGCGCGAGCAGCACCTGGGCGGCATCCTCCGCCAGTGCATCCACCCCGGCTTTGGCCTATCGCACTTTAAACAGGAGCTCACCGGTCCCGAGTACGCGCAGCGCTTTATCGACCAGGTGCACGCAACCGACATTGCGCTGTTCCTGAACAGCATGGTGATTGGGATTAATTCGGGCGAGCCTACGGAAGACACCACGGTACATACCGTCACGCTCATGAGCCCTGCCGGCATGCTGCAGCTCACTGGACGCGCGGTCGTCCTTGCCATGGGTTGCCGTGAGCGCACGCGCAGCGAGATCAAGATTCCCGGCAGTCGTCCCGCCGGCGTGTTTACGGCCGGCCTTGCGCAGCGATACATCAATATCGAAAACCTCAAGCCCGGCTCGCGTGCCGTCATTTTGGGCTCGGGCGACATCGGGCTTATCATGGCGCGCCGCTGCACGCTCGAGGGGATTTCGGTCGAGGGCGTGTACGAGCTCATGCCGTACGCCAACGGGCTGCGCCGCAATGTTAAGAATTGCCTGGACGACTTTGGCATTCCGCTGCACCTGTCCACCACCGTCACACGCGTGATCGGCCACGACCGCGTGGAGGCCGTCGAGGTAAGCCAAGTCGACGAGAACCTGGTGCCCATTGCCGGAACGGAGCGCATCGTTCCGTGCGACACGCTGCTGCTTTCGGTGGGCTTGATTCCCGAGAACGAGCTTTCGGTTGCCGCAGGCGTTGAGCTTGACCCGCGCACGCGCGGCGCCGTGGTGGACCAGAGCCTGCAGACGGGCGTGCCGGGCATCTTTGCCTGCGGCAATGTGCTGCATGTGCACGACCTAGCCGACAACGTGACGACCGAGTCCGAGAGGGCTGGCGCAGCTGCAGCGGCGTACGCGCTGGGGACCGACGCGGGCGCCGTTCCGAACTGCGAGCTCACCGTCTCCCCTGCCGGCATCGCGGGCTACGCGCTGCCGGGGCGCATGACGTCTGTGGCGCTCACCAAACTCAACTTCCGCGTGCGCCGACCGGTCGACGCCGCCCGCGTGCGTATTCTGGCAGGCGGCGAGGAACTGTTCGCAGGCAAGGTCCGTGCATTTAAGCCGAGCGTCATGGAAAGCTTCCCGCTGCCGGCGAAGGTGATTCAGCATACGCTCGACCTAGGTGCTAGCGAGATTATCCTATCTGTCGATCCCGTTGAGGAGGCGTAAAACCATGAGCACGAACGCGATCGAGACGCTCAAGTTCAACTGCACGACCTGCCCATCCGAATGCCTTCTGACCGTAGAGGTAGAGCGTGACGCAGACGGCGCCGTGGCAGAGGTGCGCTCCGTGGCCGGCAACAGCTGCCTGCGCGGTGATAAGTTCGCACATCAGGAGCTCACCTGCCCCATGCGCGTACTCACCACCACCGTTGCCGTATCCGGCGGCGACGAGGCGCTGCTGCCTGTGCGCACGGCTGAGGCCATCCCGCTAGCACTCCACGCCCAAGCCATGAACTTCATCCGCGGCCTAGTCGTCAACGCCCCCATCCGCATGGGCGACGTCGTGCTAGAGAACCTCCTAAACACCAACATCAACCTAATCGCCAGCATGGACATCGACCGAGCCCAAGTAGCCAATTAGGGACGGAGCTCTTTTAGCTACCCCGCCATCCACCCCACCCTCCTCCGCAGTTGCGGTGAAATACGGACTGTTTTATGGCTTCAGGCCGCTAAACAGTCCGTATTTCACCGCAACTTATGAGGGCCGCATGGGATGCAAAGGAGTGTCCCCAGGTGCCGGCATAAAAGGAACGTCCCTAACTGCCGGGCTTGGGATACCATGGTGGCAGCCTAGCGAAAGGATGATGTATGGCACATGTCGATGACCAGCGTGTGGCGCGCGTGCTCGATGCGCTCGAGGCTCAGCACCCCGGCGCACAGCTGCTCGTAAACGACCCGTGGTCGATTTATTACCTGACCGGCTTTTATGCCGATATGTTCGAGCGTTTTTGCGGCGTGCTGCTCGCACGCGATAGCGAGCCCGTAATCTTGGTCAACGCGCTGCATCAGCTGCCCGAGTATGACAATGCCCGCGTTGCCTACCACACCGATACCGACGTCGTGACCGACGCCATCGCGAGTGAGATCGACCCGACCAAACCACTCGGCATCGATACCGTCATGCGCTCTGGCTTTTTGATGCCGCTCATGGAGCGCCACGCAGCCAGCGAGTTTTTCCTGGGCGACTTTGCCGTCACCGCCGCACGCACCCACAAGGATGCCGCGGAGCAGGAGCTCATGCGCGTGTCCTCGGCCGCCAACGACGCTGTGATGGCCGACACTATCAAGCTCGTTCACGAGGGCGTGACGGAACGCGAAATTGCCGACCAGATGCTCGGCCTGTATCGCAAGCACGGCTGCGAGGGCTTTAGCTTTCCGCCCATCGTGAGCTTTGGTGCTAACGCCGGCGACCCGCACCACGAGCCCGACGACACCGTGCTCAAGCGCGGCGACGTGGTGCTGTTCGACATTGGCGGGCGTCGTCGCAACTACTGCTCGGACATGACGCGCACGTTCTTTTGGGGCGAGCCGGACGAGAGGACGGCGCGTATCTACGACATCGTGCGCCGTGCCAACGAGGCCGCCGAGGCGCTCATCGCACCGGGCGTGCGCATGTGCGACCTGGACCGCGCCGCGCGCGGCGTGATTGAGGACGCTGGCTACGGCAAGTACTTCACGCACCGCCTGGGCCACTCGATCGGTCTTCAGGACCACGAGCCGGGCGACGTCTCGCTGGTCAACGAACAGGTTATCGAGCCAGGCATGACGTTCTCCATCGAGCCGGGCATCTACCTCCCCGGCCGCACCGGCGTCCGCATCGAGGACTTGGCCCTAGTTACCGAGTCCGGCGTCGAGATTCTCAACGCATACCCCCACGATCCCGTCCGCCTAGACTAGCCAATGTGACAAAGGGACAGCCCCTTTGTCACATTGCGATTACGTCGCGCCACGAAAACGAGCTATCTACTACGTTTAACCCGCATGGGTCGACCACACCCGCGTTTTCGCAAAACCAGCAAGCCGTCTACCTGCGGTTTTGATTTCACGATTTTCCGTGTGGTCGAGGGTAACCGGTCAAACGTAGTAGATAGGCCCATTTCGTGGCGAGCAGTCCGCTCGAGACAAAGCCCGTCCCAAATTAGCTGCCCTACAGTCAAACGAAAGGCCTCCCGATTCCCCGACGAGAACCGGGAGGCCTTCTTGTGTCCTAGAGCCCTAAGGCTCTAAGCTCGCAGCCTTACTCCGCACAATGGCGCAGCTTTTCGATCGCGGCGGCGATCAGCGCCAACAGGCCGGTTCCGCCAAGAGCCGCGACGGTCACGGCAGTGTTGTCGCCCGTCTCGGCCAGGCTTCCCTTAGCGGCCTTCTTGCCATTCTTCTTGCCCGAAGGATCCTTGGCATCGGGCTTGGCACCGTTATCCTTGCCGCCTGTCGGTTCCTGTACAACAACAGGCTCAACAACCTCGACGGTCACCGAAGCAGTGAGCTGCAGAGGCGCCGGCGTCTCCGCAGCGTCATCCTCGGCAAGCGTCGCAATCGCCGCAGCGTCACCGTCAACGGGTATCGTCGCGGTAATGACGACGGTTCCGTTCTTGAGGGCCTTAACCTTACCGTTCTCGACCGTAGCGATCGTCGGGTCGGACGAGACCCACGTCACGGCACCACGCAGCAGAGCGCCATTGGCCGCATTGCTCGCCGCGGCAGCAAGGTCAATTTCCTTGCCGCGCTCTACCTTGAGCACGGTTTCGGCAGTCGTGGCCTTGCCGTTTTGGTCAACGATAACGAGGCCCTTGGCCGCCGGGCGCGGCTTAACGCGTACCATGCAGCTGACTGTAAGCTCCGTACCGCGAACCTTACCGTCCACGGTCACGTCAACGGCACCCCAATCCAGTGCGGGAACATTCTCCCAATCGACATCGTAGTCTTCCTGGCTGTCGTCCTTCATCATCACGGAGACCTTCTTGGGCAGCGCCTTCAGCACATCGGCGGCAGAGCTTGCCTCGAACACCTCAACGGGAGCGAACGTCGCAGGCCTCACGGGAATCTCGCTTGCCGGCGTCTCGACGACCAGCTTGCAGGTCGCTTTGAGCGTCGTGCCCTCAACGGAGCCCTCGATCGTGTACTCACCAACGGCGGCAAGATGTTTGTCCAGGCCATCCGTATACCACGTGACCGCGGCCTCGTCTGTGTGACCATCGGAATAGGTCACGGCGACCTTCTTGGGCAGCTGCCCCGTCACGGTGTCGGCCTTGGCATCGCGCTCGACCGTGATCTGCGGTACCTCGGCAACCTTGTTGATCGTCGTCGTGGAGGTGACGACGACTTCGACCGGCAAGTTGCCATTCTTCGTGACGCCCTTGGCGACGACGCTGTTACCGTACGTGGCGGCAGCGGCAGGGACCTCAGTCCAAGTGATCTCGGACTCCGCCGACGTCTTGCCGTCCTTCATGCGAACGGTCGCCTTCACGCCCTTGAGCGCATCTCGCACGGCATCGGCCGATGCGCCCTCGGGAACGGTAATTCCGGCAATAGGCTCAACGGACGCCGGAATCTCGGCATCGCTCTTCACGACCGTAATCGTGCACTCTGCCTTTTGATCGGTACCGGCAACCTTGCCCTTGACCGTGACCTCGCCCTCCTTGGCAAAGTCCTTGTCGGAGAGACCCTTGGTGTCCCACTTCACGTCGACATCGGACTCGGTACCATCCGAGTAAATCGCCGTGACCGTGGCGGGCAGCTTGGCCAAAACGTCGCCCGCCTTGGTGCCGCGCACGACCACAATGTCTTCAGCGACATCGATGTCGACAATATGCGCCGTCACCTTGACCTGAGCCTTAACGGTCATGCCGTTGTCCGTTAGACCCGTAACCTCAAACTCGGTGCCGGCACGGCCCAGGCTGTCGACCTGAGACCACTTAACGGGCGTCTCGTTCTTGGTCTTACCGTCCTTCATGACAACCGTCACCTTGGACGGCAGCTTTTCCATAAGGTCGCTGACCTTGGCATTGTCCGCAATCTCAATAGCATCGATCGGCTCGACGTGGTCGGGCGTCTGGGCATCCTGATCCACCACGGTCACATTGCAGGTCACCTTGGCACCGTTGAGCTTAACCGTGCCCGTGATCGCCACGGTGCCGGTTCCGTTGAGCAGCTTGTCCGTGACGTTAGAAAGATCCCAAACGTCAATGTCGAGCAAATCGGTCGAGCCGTCGGAGTAAGTCGCCACAACTTGCTTGGGCATCTGGGCGTACAGATCCTGCTTGGACGTGCCCTTGGCAACATTAAACGACTTGGCCTCGAGCTTGGTAATGGTTCGCGGCGCCTCGGAGACGTTGACGTACACGATAGCGTTGACGTTGTCGACATCCTTGAGCTTACCGACGAGTTTGTATGTGCCCTTCTTGGCGAGCGGCTTGGAGAGGTCGATGCCGTCGGTGTCGGTCCACTTTTCGATCTCGATGCCGCCTAAACTGCCCCGAGTATCCCGCGCTGAGCCATCCGAGAAATATACGGACACGGCATCTGGCAGCTCCAGCATCGATCCGACCGTGGTGTTGACCACGACCGCCTCGGGCTGCAGTGCAACCTTCTTTGCCTTCTTATCGGCAACCGTCACCTTGGCAGTCACGTTGCCGTTCTCATCCACACCGACCTTCTGGCCGTCATCGTCAAGCAGCGCCATAACAGCAGCGGCATTAAAGCCGACCACATGGCCCGTCGCATAGAACGTGCCAGGCCGTTCGTACTTCTCGGGCGCAATCGGATCCCAATCAATAGCCGCCGTCGAAACGGAGCCGTCGCTCATCTCGACCGCCATCTTGGAAGGCATGGCAGGCGCAGTGCCCGCCTTGGTGGTCACTGCGGTCTCGCCGTTATCGATTGCCTTCTCAACGCCTTGGATAACGATCTTGGTCTGAACAGTGAGACCGGTGTTAGTGCCGTCACCGTATCCGTCGAGGCCGCTTGCAAACAGCGTGCCAGACACTGTCGTGACCTGACCCGACTCTCCGGTATAAACCGAGGGACGAACGTAATCCCATTGAACCTGGGCATTATGAGTTTTGCCGTCACTCGTGGCAACCGAGACATTCCACGGCAGCTCGGGGAAAACACCGCTGGCCGTATTAATGCGCTCAGGAACGCTAACGGAGGTGACGGAACAGACGTCAACAGTGATTGTCGCCTCGGCACCACCTTGGAGCTTGCCCTTCACCTTAAACGAACCGTCCTTGGCATACGCGTCTTCGGCGACACGGTCCCATGTGACCTTTTCGCGCTGGGGCTCAGAAGACACATCGTTGTCGTATCGAACCTCAAGGTATTCCGGCAGCATCGGCTTGGTGCCGGGGACGGTCCATATGGTTCCGCCCTGAACCGAGGTTGCCTTACTCGCGATCTTAACGGTGGCAGTAATCGGAACGTCAACCGCCTGCATGCCGTACCCTGCATTAAAGCTAATTGTTGCAGTGCCGCGAACAACGCCACCCTGAGTCCAATCAAAACCTTTCGTGTTCCACTTAACCTCGGCGTATTTATGCGAATAGTCCGGATGTTCTGCCGCATCAGAACTGACAAGATCGACATAGCTGGGAAGCATAGCGGTACCGTCGCTGCCCTTGAGCACTGTAATGGTTTGTGGCTGAGCCTCCCAGTTTTTAGTCACGATGACGTGCACTTTCACGGGGATATTCGTTCCGACGACCGTTCCGGTAATCGTGCAGTCCTTCTGGGGGCACCTATCGTAGGTATCCCAGTTGACGCCAAGACTGTCAAAAGTCGTTCCATCCTGCAATACGCCGGACACGTAGAAGTAGTCCAGATTGACTTCCTCGCCGGGATAGATAACGCGCCAGTCCTCGTACGACTGTCCAAGCGTCACACCGTTATCGCTATAGTTGTTAACGCCCTTGACCTCGCCGCACGCCGCTGTCGCATGGATCTTTGCCAACGAGCCAGTGATAGTACCGGTAATTTCGTACTCGCCAGGCTTGCCGTCCAGCAGTTCTTGAGGAAACTCATCCCAGCTATAAGGCTGCCCCGACGAATACTGGGGATAGAACGAGCTGCCATCCGACAAATACAGCGTGGATGTGTAGCGCGGAGCCAGAAGTCCGGCGCCGGGAACATAAGCAATCTTGCCGATGTTGCTGTCCTCGAGATCGCAGACGTTGACCGTCGCCGTAGCCGGAATGTTAGAGCCGGTAAAGTATCCGCTAACCGTAATCTGGCCAAGGTTCTTTAGGGCTTCCTGACTAATCGTCGACCACTGAACGGGGAAATTGCCTCGCGAGCCATTCCACATCGTGGCCTCGATTGAACCCGGCATATTGGGCTGGCAACCGATAAGCGTGCTTGTCGATGTCGAGGAAGGCATCTGCAGGGCGCGGACGGAGATGGTCGCCGTGACTCGGTTGCTGTCACCCAGCTCCACCTGAGTAGACGATGAAGATGAGGTATTGGTCCAATACGACAGCGAACCGGAAAGCTTAAACGACCCCTCGCTTGCCACCTGCGTGTCCAAAATAGGGTCCCACGCAATGTTGCACTGCTTCTTTGTACCGTCGGTGAATGCAACCTCAACGCTGTAGGGAAGACCGCCGCCCGTTGTAGGACGTACGCCGACGGGCGTGTTAACGAGAGCAAGAGCGTCGATAGAGGCAACTTCTTTGACCTCGACCTGAGCAGTTACCTTTAGGCCATTAGCGACTGAAGATTCGTTATATGTCACAAGCGTGCCCGTGACCGTATAGGTGCCTGCCTTTTGGAATTGAGACACGTCGGCGTTGTCCCAGTTAACCTGATAACCTTGGGTGTATGTAGTGTTATTTGACTGCGTAAACGGGAAATAGACATACGTGCTAAGAGGAGAAATGTCGCCGACCACGCGCTCGAACCTCAGAGAATTAAGATCGAGTACGTCCTTAGGATCTTTGACGGTAACGGTGCAGGTAACCTCACGGTAATCAAAACCGTTTAGTTTACCTTTAACCGTAAACGAGCCCACCTTAGAGTAAAGCGACGCGTCGAAAGAATCCCAAGACACCGGGATCTGCTCGGTGGCCCCGCTATCAAAGACAACCGAAGCAGAATACGGCAGAGACGGGACCTCACCAGTTAGGGTCGTACACGTCAACTCGGTCTGGACGCTCTTAACAGAGCGGACTGCGACCGTGCACTGTGCGAGCATAGAGGGATAGCTCTTCAAATGTCCCTCGACAACAAAGGTTCCTTCCTTTTGGTACTGATCAGCCGAGATCTCATTCCACTCAACAGGGCATGTATAAGATTGACCATTTGAATAATTGACCGAAATGCTGGACGGAAGCGCGGGAGCAATACCAGCTGCAGTCCATACCCATGAGCCATTACTGGTTGAACGGGGAACGTACACCTTGAGCACACCACTCACTTTGTACGGCTCCGCGAGCGTAATCCAATTGCCGTTCACGCTGACACCGTCAATCTGGCCGGTGATGGGAACTTCGGATTCTTCTGTCACCGTATCAAATGCCGCCTGCGACTTTTCGTCCCAATTAACATAAGCCGAGGTCTCGGTGCCATCCGAAAGCTTTACCTTTACGTACGATGTTTGGCCGTAGTAATCCGCGCCGACGTATTTTTCCACAATCGGGTTGGCGTCGATCGACTCAACGGTAACGCCGCTTTCGTTGCTCGTCTTTGTGGCATCGGGGGCGTTTACTGCCGCCGGATCTACCACTGCCGGGTCCGCCGTAACAGCTTCGACAACCACGCGCTGCTTGACCGTCTGCGTGGTACCGTCGACGGTACCCTCAAACTCATACGAGCCGGCAGGCAGCTGTACCAGAGTTGCCGGAGCATCAGCGCCGTTCAACTTCCAGGTGACGTTTTCCTGCTTGGTGGTACCGCTCTCGTAGGTTGCCGTTACAGTCTGGGGCAGCGTGGCGTCGGAACCCTCAGCAACATGCAGCTCGTTCAGGCTGGCAAAAGAGGCGATCTTGTCTTCACTCTGGTCTTGCGAGGTTGCCTGACCGGTGTCCGCAGACGTGGCAGCCGCACCCGTCGCATCGCTTTGCTCGGCAACGACTTGGGTAGTATCACCCTGCATCATCTCGGCGAACGCCTGCGGCGGCACCGAGCCGACCGTCATCGTCAGAGCCAAACCCGCGGTAATGGCCGCGTTGACATGCCTTCTGTTCATGTTTCCTCCCGACACGCTCAACGGACCAAACAGCACTGGTCCGATTGGCAAGTTAAGTTGAGCGTATCCTTCGCCGATGGAGGTTTGCAATATGCTACAGGTTAAGCGGCATAAATGGCTTCGTAAACGGGCACCCCAGGGCAGCTAATTTGAGTTGCGGTGATATACGGACCGTTTGAGGCTTCTGGCTTGTAAAACAGTCCGTATTTCACCGCAACTGATGAGGGGATGGGTTAACGGAGCAGGCCGGCCACTTCGCCTGCTAGGGTGATGGTGCCGGCCGCTACGAAGGACTCGCCCACAGCCTCGAAGGCTGCGAGGGCCTCGGACACGCTGGGGTACACGCCCGCAAGCTTATCGGCGTCCACCAGAGCGGCAAGCTCCTCTGCCGGCAGGGCGCGATCGGAATCGGTCTGGGTCACGACTACGCGGGGGAACGCCGGAACCAAAACGTCAACGATACCCGCCACGTCCTTATCGGCCAGCGCGGCACACAGCAGCGTGGGGCGGTTCTCCACGCACGGATCAATCTCGTCCAGCGCGCTCACAAAGTTCTCGCAGCTCTGGGGGTTATGGCAGGCGTCGATCAGCTTGAGCGGATCGGTCCCCAGCACATCAAATCGGCCCGGCGTGGGGCAGCCCATAAGCGACGCATCGAGCTTGTCATGATCGAGTTCACAGCCCAGATACCCCTCGCACAGCATAATCGCGCACGCGGCATTCTGCGGCTGATACGCCGGCTTAACCATACTCGACGTATAGATAGCACGCGGAGTAGTGCAGCTAAACTCCACTGTATCGCCCACGTGCTCCGGCACCTTGGTCGTGGCATGGTTCACCACGAGCGGCACAATGCCGCACTCGCGACAACGCGCATCCATCACGCGCTGAACACTCGCCTCATGCGTGCCCTCGCCCAAAACAACCAAGCGCCCGGGCTTGATAACCGCAGCCTTCTCCCCCGCAATGGCCTCGAGCGTGTCGCCCAAAATACGTGTGTGATCGAGTCCGATGCCCGTGATGGCAACGGCGACAGGATCGGTCGCACTCGTGGCGTCCCAACGTCCGCCCATGCCGACCTCGAGCACGGCGACATCCACCGCGGCCTCGGCAAACACTACAAGTGCGGCAGCCGTCAGCAGGTCAAAAGGCGTGATGGAATAGGCGCGCTCCCCCGCCGCCACACGACGCGCATTCACGCGACGCCCCGCCTCGACAGCTGCCGAAACGCCACGGGCAAAGGCCTCGTCGCTCACGACGCGCCCGTCAACCTCCATGCGCTCGGGATAGCGAACAAGCTGCGGCGACGTATACAGCGCGGTCTTGAGCCCCTCGCCGCGAAGGATAGCGGCCGAAAAACGCGTGGTCGAAGTCTTGCCATTAGTGCCGGCAACCTGAATGCAATCAAAATACTCATCCGGACGTCCCAGCTCATCGAGCATATCGACAACCGTCTCGAGCAGAGGACCAGCATCCCCAGAAATCCGCCCCGTATCAGCAGCAAGCCCCACAGCTTCACCAAACGAAAGCAACTCAAACGAGAAAGGAACGACATACGACCCAGAACGCTTAGCCATAACCCAAAGTCCCCCATAACAGAAAAAGAGGCCCACCAAAAAGAATGAGCCCCTCGCGTTCAAAAAATCAGCCAAACACCGCTTTGCAGCGACCTCAAGGCCACAACCCAGTGGCCCTAACATTCCGGGCGCAGACAACCACGTAACCGCAATGGGAGCGGTTTGGGGCTTTGCTCGATACAAGTTCCGCACGAGCCGAAGGCCACTTAATGTGGCCTTCGTGCGAGCAGGACTGTCCGCAGTAGCGAGCAATGCCCCAAACCGCGTCCCCCAGTAACGCTTACGAGAAGTCAGCAACCTGAGCAGTCAGCGCCGCCAGGATCTCCTTGAGCTCAGCTGCACGGTCCCTCTTCTTCTGCACCACCGCAGGTGCGGCCTTGGCCACAAAGCCCTCGTTGGCGAGCGTCTTCTCGCAACCGGCGAGCTCCTTCTGGGCCGCGGCGATCTCCTTCTCCAGACGTGCCTTCTCGGCCGAAAGATCGACCTTGCCTTCGAGCACCACAAAGACCTCGACGCCGCTATCGACCACGGCGATGCTCGCAGCCGGCTTCTCAACGTCGGTACCCATGACCAGCGAGGCGGTGTTCGCCAGAGGCTCAATGGTCGAACGCAGGCTCTCGAGCTTCTCGATGTCCTCGGCACCGGCACGCACGACAACGTCGAGCTCGGCCTTGGGGCTCAAGCGGTAACGCGAACGCGTGGCGCGGGCGGCAGACACGACGGCGCGGCACAGCTCAAACGCGCGCTCGGCGTTCTCGTCGACATACTTGGCGTAGTCGGCGGGCTCGGGCCACTTGGCAATCATGAGTGCCTCGGCACGGTCGAGGTTGCCCTCCGCATCCAGGTCGAGCACGCTCGCCGGCATGTTGTCCCAGATCTCCTCGGTGACAAACGGCATGAGCGGATGCATCAGGCGAATGGAGGTGTCGAGCACAAAGATCAGGTTGCGCTGAGCCTGCAGACGGCCCTCGCCCTTCAGACGGGCCTTGGTGACCTCGACGTACCAGTCGCAGACCTCGTTCCAGAAGAACTGCTGCACGCCGCGGGCCATGTCGCCAAAGGTGTAGTTCTCGATACCCTCGGTGACCATCTTCACGGCCTTGGCAAGGCGGCTGAACATCCAGGCGTCGGCCGGCGTCTCCACGACGGGCTCGCCAGGCGTGTAGCCCTCCATGTTCATGAGCAGGAAGCGGCTGGCGTTCCAGATCTTGGTCACAAAGCTCTTGGCCTGGTCGGTGCGCGGGCTGTCGATGAGCTTCTTGGTCTTCTTATCGATGTTCGCGTCAAACTTGACGTCCTGGTTGTTGGTGCACAGCGTCAGCAGGTTGTAGCGCATGGCGTCGGCGCCGTACATACCGATGAGGTCCATGGGGTCAACGCCGTTGCCCTTGGACTTGGACATGCGGCTGCCGTCCTTGGCAAGGATCGTCGGGTAGATGACGACGTCCTTAAACGGCACCTCGTCCAGGAAGTACAGCGAGCTCATAACCATGCGAGCAACCCACAGCGCGATGATGTCGCGCGCGGTGACGAGCGCCGTCGTGGGATGATGCCCCTCGAGCAGCTCCGGCTTTTGCGGCCAGCCCTGCGTGGCGAAGGTCCACAGCTGCGAGCTGAACCAAGTGTCCAGCACGTTCTCGTCCTGATGCACGTGATGGCCGCCGCACTTGGGGCACACGTCGGTGTCCTCGGTAAGGGCGTCCTCCCAGCCGCAGTCCTCGCAGTAGAACACGGGAATGCGGTGGCCCCACCACAGCTGGCGGCTGATGCACCAATCCTTGAGGTTCTCCATCCAGGTGGTGTAGGTCTGCGTCCAGCGCGAGGGGTGGAAGGTGACCTTGCCGGATTTGACGGCGTCAAGCGCCGGCCCCTTGAGCTTATCGACGGCCACAAACCACTGCTCGGACAGCCACGGCTCAAGCGCGGCGTCGCAACGGTAGCAGTGCATGACGGAGTGGTCGTGGTCCTCGACGTGATCGAGCAGATCATGCTCCTCAAACCACTTAATGACGGCCTCGCGGCACTCCTCACGGGTCATACCGGTGAACTCGCCATAGCCCTCGACGACCACCGCGTGCTCGTCGAAGATATTGATCTGCGGCAGGTCGTGGGCCTGACCCATGGCGTAGTCGTTGGGGTCGTGGGCCGGGGTGACCTTGACAAAGCCGGAGCCAAAGTTGGCGTCGACGTGCCAATCTTCAAAGATGGGGATCTCGCGGTCGACGATGGGAAGCTTGACGGTCTTACCCACGAAGGCGGCCTTCTCGGGATCCTTCGGGGAGACGGCAACGCCCGTGTCGCCGAGCATGGTCTCGGGGCGCGTGGTGGCGACGACGATGTAATCCTGGCCGTTGACCGGCTCGGTCAGCGGGTAACGCAGGTGCCAAAGGTGGCCCTTCTCGTCCTTGTACTCGGCCTCGTCGTCCGAGATGGCGGTGGTGCAGTTGGGGCACCAGTTGACGATGCGCTTGCCGCGGTAGATCAGGCCGTCGTGGTACCAGTCGCAGAAGACCTTGCGCACGGCTTGCGCGTAGTCCTCGTCCATGGTGAAGCGCTCGTTGTCGAAGTCGACAGAGCAGCCCATACGCTTGATCTGCTCGACGATGATGCCGCCGTACTCGTGGGTCCAATCCCAGCAAGCGTCGACAAACTTGTCGCGGCCGATCTCCAGGTGGCTGATGCCCTCACTCTTGAGCTTCTTGTCGACCTTAGTCTGCGTGGCGATACCGGCGTGGTCGGTACCCAGCACCCAGCGCGTGGACTTGCCGCGCATGCGGGCCATGCGGATGATGGCGTCCTGGATGGAGTCGTCGGTGGCGTGGCCCATGTGGAGCTTACCGGTCACGTTGGGAGGCGGAATGGTGACGGTGCAGTCGCCCACGCCCTCACGGCGCTTATAGTAGCCGCCGTCGAGCCACTTCTGCAGGATCGCCGGCTCGTTGGTCGACGGATCGTAGTTCTTGGGCATTTCTTCCATATATCTCTCCCTTGCCCGCCGGCGTGTCCGCCTGCTTGGTTTTCGCTCGGTCAGGTCCTGGGCTCGCACGAAGAGCACATTTAGTGCTCTTCGGCTCGTGCGGAATCTACGAAAACCAAGCAGGCGGACACGCCTTAGGTATCGATTACTTCAGTCTGAAGGTACTAACTTGACAATCTCACAGAATAGCACAGGCATACCTGCCGAAAAGGGACAGGTTTATTTTGGTAGGTTTTATCAGGGGAAACGGCATTTGCCCATATAAAACCGACCAAAATAAACCTGTCCCTAAATGGCAGGCCCCGCGGTGGTTGCCGCGGGGCCTGGATTCAAGCTATTTAACCGTAGATGCGTTGGGGCTGTTCTTCGCCCTTTACGGAGGCTTCGGTCACAACGACCTTGGAAACGCCCTCCTCACTGGGCAGATCGAACATTGTCTGCTGAAGCACGTCCTCGCAAATGGAACGCAGGCCGCGCGCGCCGGTCTTGCGGGCGAGCGCCATGCGGGCGATCTCGTGCAGGGCGGCATCCTCAAACTCAAGCTCAACGTCCTCGAGCTGGAACATCTTACGGTATTGGCGCACCACGGCGTTCTTGGGCTCGGTCAGGATCGACACCAGGTCGTCCTCGTCGAGCGCCTGCGTCTGGGTGACGACGGGCGTACGTCCCACAAACTCGGGGATCATGCCAAAGGCGTTGAGGTCCTGCGGGAGCACCTGGCGCAGCAGGTCGTTCTCGTCGACCGAGGTGGGGCCGGCGATCTCGGAGTTAAAGCCCACGCCCTTGTTGCCCACGCGGTCGGCGATGATCTTGTCCAGACCCACAAAGGCACCACCGCAGATGAACAGGATGTTGGTCGTGTCGATCTGCAGCAGCTCCTGCTGAGGATGCTTGCGGCCGCCGGTGGGCGGAACACTTGCCACCGTGCCCTCAAGGATCTTAAGCAGCGCTTGCTGAACGCCCTCGCCCGAAACATCACGGGTAATGGAGAGGTTCTCGGCCTTGCGGGCGATCTTGTCGATCTCGTCCACGTAGATAATGCCCACCTGAGCGCGCTCAATGTCACCATCGGCAGCATTGATGAGCTTGAGCAGGATGTTCTCCACGTCCTCGCCCACGTAACCGGCCTCGGTAAGCGCGGTAGCGTCGGCGATGGCAAACGGCACCTCGAGGATGCGCGCGAGCGTCTGGGCGAGCAGGGTCTTACCGGTACCGGTGGGACCGAGCAGCAAAATGTTGGACTTGGCGAGCTCTACCTCGTCCATATCGTCGTCGAACTGCGAGCCCATACCGTCGTCAAAGGCAGACACCGCGGCGCCGCCTTCGATCACGCGACGATAGTGGTTGTACACGGCCACCGACATGGCGCGCTTGGCGTCCTCCTGGCCCATTACATAGGCCGAGAGCTCGTCATAGATCTCGTGCGGCGTCGGTACGTGCGTGATGACCTGACGGTCGTCCTCGAGCTCAAAGCCCTCCGTCTCGGGGTCAACGGCGGGCTGAGACGCAGCCTGACCGTGGTCGTTGAGGAAGCCCGGCAGCTTGCCGTTGCGGGCAGCGTCCATAAAGTCCGAAGCCAGCGACTCCTCCAAGATCTCGGAACAGGCGGCGACGCACTCGTCACAGATAAAAATGTTGGTCGGGCCCTTTACGAGGCGACGGACCTGCCCCTGCTCTTTTCCGCAGAAGGAGCAGCGGATGGGGTTGCCGTTCTCGTCAAAGTTGTCCTGCATGTTTCCTGCCATCCTAGGCGTCCTTCGCGGCGAGATCGCGCGAGGTAACGATACGGTCGATCAGGCCGTAGTCGAGGGCCTCGGCAGCGGTCAGGTAGTTGTCGCGCTCGGTATCGGCCTGGACCTTCTCGATGGGCTGGCCCGAGGCATCGGACAGGATCTGATTGAGCTCGCGGCGAGTCTTCTTGATCTCCTCGGCCACGATCTCGATCTCGGTCTGCTGACCCTGGGCACCGCCGCTGGGCTGGTGAATCATGACCTTGGAGTGCGGCAGGCAGAAGCGCTTGCCCTTGGCGCCGGCCGAAAGCAGCACGGCGGCCATGGACGCGGCCATACCGACGCAGATGGTGGAGACCTGCGGCTTAATGAAGTTCATGGTGTCAAGAATCGCCAGGCCGGAGTAGACCTCGCCGCCGGGCGAATTGATGTAGAGCGAGATATCCTTCTCGGCATCCTGGCTCTCAAGATGCAGCAGCTGGGCAACGACCAGGTTGGCGCTGACGGAGTTGATCTCCTCGCCCAAGAAGATGATGCGGTCGTTGAGCAGGCGCGAATAGATATCGTAGCTGCGCTCGCCGCGCGGCGTCTGCTCGATAACGTATGGCACGAGGGCGGAATCGAACTTGGCGATCATACGCATCTCCATTTCTCTCTTGCGGACCAATTTGGTTCTAGATAAACGTACGGTGCCCGCATGCTATGCATTGGCTGGCACCGTACGAAGCAACCGGATAACCGGTGTATAACTTTACCCCATCACGGGCGCACGCATGCGCTCGCGGGCAAGGTGGCGAGAATTACTCGGCGTCCTTGGCGGTCTCGTCGACCTCGGTCACCTTGGCGTTCTCGACCAGGTGGTCGACGGCCTTGGAGCGACGGATGGACTCGCGGACGGCAGGCATGCGGCCATCGGCGATGAACTCGGCCTTGGAAGCCTCGACGTCCTTGACGCCGGCCTTCTCGAACTCGGCGTTGATGTCATCCTCGGTGACCTCGATCTTGAGCTCGCGGGCGAGGGCGTCCAGAGCCAGGGACTCACGGGCAACGTCGTTGGCCTGCTTGTGCAGGTCGCCGATGAACTGCTCCATGGTCAGACCGGAAGCGGGCAGCCAGGTGTCCAGCGTCATGCCACGAGCAGCGAGGTTGGACAGGAAGTTCTGGCCGAGCTCCTCAAAGACGGACTGCTCGTAGTCGGCGTCCATCTCGTCGAGCTGCAGACGCTCGGCGAGAGCGGAGACGCAACGGTTCTCCTTCTCGGCCGGCAGGCGGGAAGCCTTGTCCTGCTCGATCTCGATCTTGATGGCGTCGCGCATAGCGTCGATGCTGTCAAAGCCAAAGTCGGACTTGACGAGCTCGTCGGTGAGCTCGGGGGTGTTGCGGACCTTGATGCCCTTGACGGTGACCTCGACGGTGTGGGTCTCGGCCTCCTCGCCCTCCTCGACCTCGTCGGTCCAGGTGACGGTCTTGACGTCTTCAACGTTGGCACCGATCAGGGCCTCGTTGAACTCCTTGGGGTTGCTGTCGCTACCGGCGATGAGCATGCGGCCCTCGGCGGCAAAGTTGTCGGCGTTCTCGACGGCCTTGAGGTCGACGGTGACGTAGTCCTCGGCCTCGACGGCACGACCCTCGACGTCCTCGAAGGTGGCACGGTAGTTGAGGAGCATCTCAACCTGGTTGTTGATCTCGGACTCGGTGACCTCCGCAGGGGGCATCTCGATCTCGACAGCGTCGAAGGAGGAGAGCTCGGCAGCGGGACGCAGGGAGAACTCGACGGTGTAGGTGTAGTCCTCGTGATCCTTGGCGAGGTCGAGCTCCTTGTAGTCACCGTTCTTGGTGGGGACGATGTCCAGCTCGTTGAGGACGGCGGGCTCGTTGGCGGCGATCAGGTCGTTGGTGGCCTGAGCGAGGGTAGCCTCGGCGCCAAGTGCGGAGTCGATGACCGGACGGGGAGCCTTACCGGCACGGAAGCCCGGGAAGCGGTACTTCTTGGCGGTGTCCTTGTAGGCCTTCTTGATCGCGGCGTCGACGTCGGCGGCCGGGATGGTGACCGTAGCGGTGAGCTTGGCGTCCTTGACGTCAGAAGCGGTGATGTTCAACACGTTCCTCCTCATACTGCCCAGCTTATCTGAGGTGCTGGTACCTTTATGCAACAAAGTGTCGCGACGGCCAAGGCCGACGCTGGTGCGTTGGTGCGGGCGAAAGGACTCGAACCTTCACGGGAATCCCACCAGAACCTAAATCTGGCGCGTCTACCAATTCCGCCACGCCCGCATGAGCGCACAGACTACGAATGATAGCAGATACGAACGGCAAGCGCACGCACACCTTTTACAGGCTCACGACCTCACCACGAGTGCAAAAGGCGGGACGAGTTGCCCCGCCCCGCCCATTACGACTTGTTCGCCGACCCGCTACTCCCCCAGCAGGGCCTTCTCGGGCGTGATCGGCAGCGAGCGAACCTGATGTCCGGTAGCGTGTGCCACGGCCGAGGCAACGGCGGCAAGCGGCGTGTTGATGACGACCTCGCCGATCGATTTGGCACCAAACGGGCCCGTCGGCTCGTAGCTCGGCTCAAAGGCCACGCGAATGCTGCCGATATCCAGGCGCGTGGGCAGCTTGTAGCTCATAAAGTTCCCGGTGCGCAGGCGGCCGCGGTCGTCGTGCTCGACGATCTCGTAGAGCGCGTGACCGATGCCCTGGGCAATGCCGCCCTCGGCCTGGACGCGCGCGAGCGCCTCGTTGATCACGGTGCCGCAGTCCACAGCCGCCGCGTAATCCACCACGGTCACCTTGCCGGTAGCCTTGTCGACCTCGACCTCGGCAATGCCGGCCATAAACGGCGGGGGCGAAACGGGCAGGCAGGCTGAGGCGTGCGAGGTGAGCGCGTCGCCGCCTGCGATGTTCTTGACGCACAGGTTGGCAAAGTCGCGCAGCGTGAGGTAGCGGTTCTGCTCACGCGCGGCACGCTCGTCGGACAGGCGCACGTACTGACCATCAAAGACCACGTCGGCGGCGTCCACGTCCCACATCTGGGCGGCCTTGGCGCAGACCTTCTCACGCAGCTCGGTCGCGGCGTTCTTGGCGGCAAGGCCCGTCACGTACGTACCCGAGCTCGCGTACGAGCCGGCATCGAACGGCGACACGTCGGTGTCCACGCCGCGTACCACAATCATTGAACTCTCCACGCCCAGCTCCTCGGCGGCAATCTGCGCCAGGATCGTGTCGACGCCCATGCCGTTATCGGTGGCGCCGGTGCCAATGGTAATGAAGCCGTCCTCTTCAAGGCGCATGTCGATGCCGGCGATATCCACGTTGGAGATGCCCGAGCCCTGCATGGTAAGCGCGCAGCCCAGGGCGCGCACGCGGTCGCCCAGGTCCACGGCCAGCGGCTTGTCGCGCCAGCCGATCATGTCCATCGCGCGCAGCAGGCAGCGGTCGAGCGCGCAGGCGTTGAGCTTCTCGTTGTAGTACTGCGGCATGATCTCGCCCTCGCGCACGATGTTCTTAAGGCGCAGGTCGGCGGGGTCCATGTGCAGCATGTCGGCGAGCTCGTTGACAGCGCTCTCCACGGCAAACTGGCCCTGGGTGGCACCGTAACCGCGATACGCGCCGCCGCGGTTGGTATTGGTGTAGACGGCGTCCCAGCTAAAGCGGCTCGCCTTCACGTGGTTGTAGATGGGCAGGCTCTTGTGGCCCGAGAGGCCGATCGTCGTGGTGGCATGCTCGCCATAGGCCCCGGCGTTGGACAGCGTATGCAGATCGATGGCCGTGATGGTGCCGTCGTTCATGGCGCCCAGCTTAACGGTCATCTGCATCTGGTGGCGCGAGTTGCCCGCGGTGATGGTCTCCTCGCGGGTATAGCAGCAGTAGCTCGGACGGCCGGTCTGCTGGGTGACGAACGCCACGAAGATCTCGCAGCAGCCCGTCTGCTTGGAGCCAAAGCCGCCGCCGATGCGCGGCTTAATGACCTGCACCTGCGACTGCGGGATATCGAGCGACTGAGCGACCATGCGGCGCACGTGGAAGGGCACCTGCGTGGAGGTGGTCACCGAGATACGCCCAAACGCGTCGGTCGTCGCGAAGGCGCGGAAAGTTTCCATGGGCGAGGTCTGCGTGGCCTGGCTGGTGTAGGTGCGGGTGAAGACGATGTCGCTCTGGGCGAAGGCCTCGTCCAGATCGCCATAATCGCTGGTACCGCTGCACACCAGGTTGCGAGCAACGTCGCCGCCCTGCGGGAACATAAAGGTCACGTCGCCCTCGGGGTGGACCACGATGTCGTTATCGAGCGCCTGGGTAAAGTCGAGCAGCGGCTCAAGCACCTCATAGTCGACCTTGATGAGCTTGAGCGCCTTGTCGGCGGCCTCCTCGGTCTCGGCGGCGACGATCGCCACCTCCTCGTTTTGGTAACGGACGAGGTTCTCGAGAATCAGGCGGTCGTAAGGCGAAGGCTGCGGATAGCTCTGGCCGGCGATGGTAAAGCGGCGCTTGGGCACGTCCTCGTAGGTGTAGACGCCCACGACGCCGGGCACCTTCAGGGCGCGCGACGTATCGATGGAGCGGATCTTGGCGCGGGCATAGGGGCTGCGCTTGAGCTTGACGATCAGGGCGCCGGCGGGCACCAGGTCGCCCGTGTAGACGGGACGCCCCTCGAGCAGGGCCTTCGAGTCTTTCTTGGGCTGCTTATGAGTGATCTGCTTATAGGAGACGCCGTCAGAACTGGTGTCGTTGACCGGCAGCTCGGGCATCTCAAAGCCCACCTGCACGCCGGACTCGTTGAGGAAGCGCACGATGGCGCGCAGCTGGCTCTCGTAGCCGCTGCAACGGCAGAGGTTGCCGGCGAGCTGGCGCGAGAGCTCCTCGCGCGTGGCGACGAGGCTCGGGTCCTCCTTGGCAGCGCGGGCAAGCGCCAGCACGTTCATGATGAGGCCGGGAGCGCAAAAACCGCACTGCTCGGCGCCTTCGGCAGCCATTGCGCGGGTCAGCGCCTCAGACTCGGCCTTGAGACCCTCGAGTGTGGTGATGGAGCGGCCCTCAACACGGGCGGCGGGAACCGAGCAGCTCAGCACCGGGTCGCCGTCGAGCCACACCGTGCACAGGCCGCAGTTGGTGGTCTCGCAGGCGCAGCGCACCGACGCGCAACCCTGCTCGCGCAACAGCGCAAAGAGCATGGTGTCGGGGGCAATCTGAACCTTGACCTTACGGCCGTTGAGCGTAAAGGAAAGATCGATGAGTTTGGCAGCCATTAGCGCACCTCGCTAGAATCGACGCCGGGCACGCGGCGGCAGGAATACTCGTCCGTGGCGAACTTAGGGATCTGCACGGTCTCGAGCTCGCGGGCAAGCGCGGCAGAAAGCTCGATGCCGGCGGCGCGGCGCACGGCCTGAATCGCCAACGGTGCCGAGATGCGGCGGCGGTAGTCAGCCGAGCCCCACAGGTTGGTGCCATAGCTCAGTGCGCGTACGGACGCGGCCAGGGCGCGAAGCTCGTCCTCGGAAGGCCGCTCGTTCACCAGGCCACACGACTCGCCCTGCAGCAAGGTCGCGCGCAGCGGGCGGGCGCCCACGGTGACATGCCAGCTGTTGTCCCACCAGGCGGCGGTGACGTTCAGCGAGGGGAAGTCCGTCGCGGCCTTGCGCACGGCCTCGTAGCTCGCACGGTAATCGTGCTTGACGACTACGACGTGCTCGATCACGTCACGCACGTAGCCCATGTCCACGAACTCCGCGAGCGGCACGCGGCCGGCGCCCGTCAGCTCAACATAGGAATCGAGCGCGAGAAAGGCGGAGAGAACGTCCGAGAAGCCAAAGCGACCGTAGATGCTGCCGCCCACCGTGGCGGTATTGCGCAGCTGCACGCCCACGATATCGTGGACGGCGAACTCAAAGACATGGTTGACAAGCGCGTTGAGCTCGGCATGGCGCTCGAGCTGGCGCAGGGTACACATGGCACCGATGCGAAACTCGGTCTCGGTCTCCTCGATCTGATCGAGTCCGCAGGCCGAAAGGTCAATCGCCGTCGCCACGCGACGCGAACCAAGGCGCATCCAGATGCCGCCGCCCACAATCTTGTTGTTGCGGTTCTTCTGTAAGAGCTCATAGGCTTCGGCCGCGTTTCCAACACGGACGTAGGTACCGAACTTGAGCACGTTCTCCCCCATCTCTCCACTTGTCCAGTACGTTTAAGTGTACCAAACGAGGGGCCGCACACCGTTTTAGGACAAAATCCACCCACCCATACATAACTTGCGGTGATATACGGACTGATTAGCCGTTCTGGGGCGCTAAACAGTCCGTATTTCACCGCAAGTTATGAGGAGTCCTCCGGGATAGAAAAAGGCTCCCAGCCGGATAGCTGGGAGCCTCATCACATGCTATGTCGAGCGAAGAATTAGCAGACGCCCTGGGCGAGCATGGCGTCGGCAACCTTCAGGAAGCCGGCGATGTTGGCGCCCATGACGAAGTTGCCCTCCTGGCCATACTCCTTGGCGGTGTCATCCACGTTGTGGAACATGCCGCGCATGAGCTGCTCGAGCTTGCCGTCAACCTCCTCGAAGGTCCAGGACAGGTGCTCAGCGTTCTGGCTCATCTCAAGGCCGGACACGAGCACGCCGCCGGCGTTGGCAGCCTTACCGGGCATAAAGGCGACGCCGTTCTCCTGGAAGTAGGTCGTAGCCTCGATGGTCGTGGGCATGTTCGCGCCCTCACCGACCACCTTGCAGCCGTTGGCGACGAGCGCCTTGGCGTCCTCGAGCAGCAGCGTGTTCTCGCGAGCGCAGGGCAGCGCGATGTCGCAGGGCAGCTGCCACACGCCGCGGCCGTCGCCCTCGTGCCACACGGCGTTGGGCTTCTCGTCAACGTACATGGCGAGCGTGACACCCTTGTCGTGGCCGGAGCGCTTCTTGTTGTAGACGTGCTCGAGCACGGTGTAGTCGATGCCGTCGGGATCCTCGACCCAGCCGTGGGTGTCGGAGCAGGCCAGCACCTTGCCGCCGAGCTGGGAGACCTTCTGGACCGCGTAGATGGCGACGTTACCGGAGCCGTGAACGACGACGTTCTTGCCCTCGAAGGAGTCGCCGCGGCTCTTGAGGTACTCGTCCACAAAGTAGGCCAGGCCGTAGCCGGTGGCCTCGGTACGGGCGAGCGAGCCGCCAAAGGAGAGGCCCTTGCCGGTGAGGACGCCGGTCCACTCGTTGGTCAGGCGCTTGTACTGACCGAACAGGTAGGCAACCTCGCGGCCGCCAACGCCCAGGTCGCCGGCGGGAACGTCGGTGTTGGGGCCGATGTGGCGATAGAGCTCGGTCATGAAGGACTGGCAGAAGTGCATGATCTCGTTGTTGGACTTGCCCTTGGGGTCAAAGTCGGAACCGCCCTTGCCGCCGCCCATGGGAAGGGTGGTCAGGCTGTTCTTGAGGATCTGCTCTAGGCCCAGGAACTTGAGCATGCCCAAGGTGACCGTCGGGTTAAAGCGCAGGCCGCCCTTGTAGGGTCCAATGGCAGAGTTGAACTCGACGCGGTAGCCACGGTTGACCTGGACCTTACCCTGGTCGTCGACCCAGGGAACACGGAACATAACGATGCGCTCGGGCTCGACGAGGCGCTCCAGCAGGGCGGCCTCCTCATACTCGGGGTGGGCGTCGAGCGCCGGCTGGATGGTGCCGAGGATCTCGGTCGCGGCCTGGATAAACTCAGGCTGCTCGGGATAGCGGGCCTTGAGCTCGTCGAGAACTTTCTGCGTGTAGCTCATGCTTCCTCCAATTGATGGAAAAGAAAGGTGTCGTTCGCGGCGCCCCATGCGCCGTGAGCTTTATCGAGTATGGATAATATCGCACTGTTGCAGCAAAGTTTCGCATAAGCCGACGAGCAGATGTTTCGTTTTGATTACGATGCAGGTAGAAGCGTTTTTGAGTGCCTGACGTGCAAAACCCGTGTTTCAAACCTGTTTCGTCCACGTGTTCCAAGCCACCACATTGGGGACAGGCACCTTTGTGGTGATGCTGGCGGTTAGAGGACGAGCTGATGGTAGTCGGCGGGGGTTACGCGGCCTTCGGTGGCAGCGCGGAAGGCGGCGAGCGCATCGCCCGAGAACGGCATGGCCCAGCACAGCCCGCAGCCGGCGGTAATGGAGCCGGGCAATGGCATGATGCGCCCGGGCACGCCGGCATCCAGGCACAGCTGCTCGCATTCCATCACATCGAAGGTGCTGTCAAACGACACGATAATCTTGCGCTCGTGGTCGAGGGCATCACCGGACGGGCCTTCGCGGTGCGCCTCACGATACGCCGCGGCGGCCGCTTCCTCTTCCTCAGTATGTCCACAGCCACCGCAGCCGCAGGTACAGGGCTCGGAACCATCGCAAGTGCAAGGCTCTCCCGTGTCGGGACAAATATCGTGAGACATGGCAACTCCAATCGTCTAGGCGAGCAACTCGGCCGCCGCAAACTCCTCGGGCGTATTGACGTTCTCGAAGCAGAGCGTCGAGCCCGCGGCCCTAACGATCTGCGGCTCATCCATAAAACCAGCCTGAACGCGATCGATCAGGCAGCGAATGCGCTGGCGGTCGCAGGCGAGCAGCTCATGGGCAACCGGCGCACACGCGACACGGCGCCAGACGGCGCAAAGCGGCTCAATCCCCCGCTCCTCGCGCGGCACGCACACGTCGAGTGCCTCGGCCTCAGCACGATCGGCAAGCGCGCCGATGAGTTCCGGCGAGACAAACGGCATATCGCAGGCGACGATCGCCACGAGCGGCAATCGGGCCGCGGCCAACGAGCTCGCGATGCCGCGCATGGCACCGGCGGGACCGTCGACGTCCATCACCACGCGGGGGCGCAGTCCGTCAAACGTGCATTCTTCAAGGTAGGCAAGCTCGCTGGGACGCGACGTCGTCACGACCAACTCGCCGGCAACTGGCGACAGCCGACCCAGCACGCGCTCGATGAGCGGCTCGCCGCAAAACGCCATGCGCGCTTTATCGCAGCCCATGCGCGACGACAACCCGCCCGCCTGGACGACACAAGAAAGATCGGCCCGTCTTACGGTAGTCATACGGCAAACCACCCCCATCGGCATGCTCAAAACCCAGCACACGAAGCCAAATACCGTCGCCGATAAAGCGGGCGGCACGGCAAACCCATGCAAAAACAAAACAGCGCCTTTGCGGCACGCAGCAAGACCGCGAGCACAAAAGCGCTGGTAGCGTATGGCGGGAACGTATGTGAATCGAACACATCCAAGACGTTTTGCACGCCTCGCAACGGTTTTGAGGACCGCGGAGCCCACCGGAGCCCATCCGTTCCCAAGTGCGACGGTATTTTACCAAACCGAAACGGCCCCATCCCAAAAAGACGAATAAGAAGTTGCGGTGGAATAGTTCCTGTATTTGCTGCCAAAGCCTCCAAATAGGAACTATTTCACCGCAACTGAGGAGGTGGGGCGGGGCGGCCGATCTAGCGCAGGGACCTCAGGCCGCCGGCGTCTTTGTCGAGCACCGTAAAGCGCACGGCATCCAGGTGTTCCAAGATGCTGATGGCACGTTTGCGCGACACGCCCAGGGCTTCGCGCAGCACGCTCGTGGTGGCAGCGCCGCCGGCTGCCTCAATGGCAGCGGCAACAAGCTCGCGCGCATGGGCCTCGGCGGCAGCGGACAGGGCAACGTCGCGCTCGACCTTAACGATCGAGCGGTTGAGCGAAAGCTCGCGCAGGGCACGCGTCATAGTGTCGCGATCGAGCTGCAGTTGCTCGCCCACCTCGGGCAACGTCGGTGCATCGAGGCCCGTCTTATCAAGCAGCGCCACAATGCGCTCGCATACCTCATGCACCACGCGTGCGGCAGCGGCGGCCGAGTGCGGGTCGAAGAGCTCGGACCCCTCCTGGGCGCAGATGCCGCGCGAACAGCCCTCGAGGACGAGCGCGGACGCGACGTCTTCGCCCGCTGTCGGCCAGGCAGCATGCGCGACCTCGCCCGGCGTGAAACCCGTCTGCTTGGGCGCGACCCTGTGCATGGCTGCCAGCGTGTCGGAGAGCGCGGCGAGGGCGACATCGAGCACAGCGGGGGCGGCATAGAGCTCCTCGGTCGAGCGCTCGGCATGAAGCGCCACGGCATCACCCGAGGAAACCGCCCCGTGCAGGAGCGCTGCCGCCTCGGCACCCGAAAGATCGAGAGCACGGGTTACGGCCGCGGCAGGCACGGGCAGGCACTGCAGCCCCAGCCATGCGGCAACGGCGGCGGCGCGGTCGCCAGCATCCAGAGCCCCGAGCAGCGCGCACTCACCCGCGGAGAGGTCGCGCGAGCGGCGGCACCGCGAAAGAAGAACGCGACCGCCGCCGATAAGCGCCACCGGCGAGAACGCAAGCACGATGAGGCCGTCGCCCGATCGCACGGGAAGGCGCTCCTCCAGACGAACCTGCACGATGCGGGTCTCGCCAGCCTCGATGGGTCCCTCACCTTCCATGAGCATGATACGGCCGAGGACCTCCGCCGTGCCCGCCATCACGTGCACGCGCGCGCCGGACTCGAAGGGCGCGGGCTTGGCGCCCTCGCGCCCCAGATACGTGAAGCGCGCGACGAGCCTGAGCGTCGAACCCTCGGCACCAGACCCGCAGAGGACCTCGCCGCGCGGAAGGTCGGCCGCACCATCGCCCACGATGTTGAGCGCCACGCGCTGTCCGGGCAACGCCCGAGGAGTATCGCCATGCACCTGAATCGCGCGCACGCGGCAGCGCACGCCCGCGGGACTCGAGACGAGCTCGTCGCCCACCGCTACGGGGGCATCGTGAAGCGTGCCCGTGACGACCGTTCCGGATCCCTTGATGGTGAAACAGCGGTCGATGGGCAGGCGCGAGGCCAGACCGGGGCGCACCGGGCGGGATGCGGCATCACCCAGGAAAGAGTCGATAGCGGTATCAAGAGCAAGGCGAACGTCCTCGACGCCCGCACCCGTGCGCGAGGAAACGGGCACCACAGGCGCATCGGCAAAGACGGTATCGCCGAGGAAGTCCATCACATCGAGCTCGGCAAGCTCGGTCATCTCGGCATCGGCCAGGTCGCACATCGTCAGCGCGACCACCATATGCGTGACGCCCAGCAGCTCCAGCACGTGCACGTGCTCGCGCGTCTGCGGCATTACGCCCTCGACGGCAGAGACCACCAGCACGGCCACGTCGATACCCGTGGCGCCCTGCACCATGGCGCGCAAGTAATGCGCATGCCCCGGCACGTCGACCAGGCCGACGATCTTGCCGCTCGGCAGTGCCAGCTCGCCAAAACCCAACTCTACCGTCATGCCGCGACGACGCTCGACCTCCAGGCGATCGGGATTCTTGCCGGTCAGCGCCTCGATCAGCGCCGACTTACCGTGGTCGACGTGGCCCGCCGTGCCAACGATAACGGGACACTCCACCAGCGCTTGAACCTCACTCATCGAGCAATCGCCTTCTCAACGCACGCGACGAGCGTCGATGCCGCCGTCTCGATATCGCGGTCACCCACGAGCGTGCGCACGTCAAACAGGACGCGATCGTGCGAGGCGCGCGTGACGACCGGCGTGTCGAAGTCCTGGACAAGCGAGCGCTTGAGCGCGTCGACGGAAAGACGCTCATCGACAAGACGCACGGCAACGCACATGGTGGGCAGCTCGACGGTAGGCAGCGAGCCACCGCCGGGGGTCGACGATTCCTCGACAATCTCCAACTCAACGGCGCACGGGCAACCGGCCTTATCGAGCCCGGCGACCATACGATCGCGCAGCTTGCGTGCGCGGCGCTCCAGATGAGCCTGCGGAAGCGTGAGCATGTTGAGCACCGGCACCTCGCGATGGGCCACATCCGCCCCGTCCATGTAGATACGCAGCGTGGCCTCGAGCGCCGACAGAGCCAGTTTGCCCGGGCGCAGGGCGCGCATAAGCGGATGTGACCCACAGGCCTGGACCAGGTCACGACGGCCCATGATGATGCCCGCCTGTGCTGCACCGAGCAGTTTATCGCCCGAGCACGACACTAGATCGAGCCCCGCCGAAACCGAAGCCGGCGTGGTTTCTTCGCCGCCGCGCACCAAGATATCGTCGGGCAACAGCGCGCCCGAGCCCTGGTCCTCGTAGAACAGCAGGCCATGCTTGTGAGCAAGCGCCGCAAGCTCCCGAGAGCCCACTTCCTCGTGAAAGCCCTCGATGCGATAGTTGGAAGGATGGACCTTCAGGATCATGGCCGTTTCGGGCGTGATGGCTTGTTCATAATCTGTCAGGTGCGTGCGGTTGGTGGCGCCGACCTCGACGAGTTTGGCGCCCGAAGCCGCCATGACATCGGGGATGCGGAAGCTGCCGCCGATCTCGACAAGCTCGCCGCGGCTGACGATGACCTCCTTGCCTGCGGCATGGGTCGCCAGCACCAGCAGCACCGCGGCGGCGTTGTTGTTGACCACAAGCGCGTCCTCGGCACCTGTGAGAGAGCGAATCAGCTGCGCGGCGTGCTCCTTGCGCGACCCGCGCGAGCAGGTGTCCACGCTGTACTCGAGCGTGCTGTAGCCGCGCGCGACCTCGGCCACGGCCTTGGCGGCCGACTCCGCGAGCGGGGCTCGACCCAGGTTGGTATGGATAACCACACCCGTGGCGTTGACGGCGGGACGCAGGCTTGGCAGCGCGGAGCGATGCGCACGCCACTCGATGGCCGAAGCCAGATCGCGCTTAGAGCGCGGGGCGGCGCCGGCGCGAATGGCGGTTCGCTCCTCGTCGAGCTCGGCCGTGACGGCGGCATGCACCACCGCGTCGCAGGTCTCCCCAGCCGCCTTCACTACCGGCCACTCGGCAAGCAGCTCGTTGACGGAGGGAATGGCGCGCAGGCGGGCGCGCATCTCATCGGACATGTTCTGGCTATCGCTCATGTGCGGCCTTTCAAAACCAAAGGTGAATCAATCGTTCGAACGTCAAACTATCAGCCAACTCGATCGGCTGAGTCAATCAATCGCTATTATCCTCGCGCGCCGCGATCTTTTCCACGCGAACGGCGTTTTCCTGGGTGAGCGCGGCGCCCGTCAACGGGTCCCAACGCAGCGGTGTATGGTCGAGCGGGCCCACGCCCAAGGCTTGAGCGCCACCGGCATCGGCGCCAAACGAACGCCCGCCGGGGGCGGCCGACGTAAAGATGCACGCCGGATGCAGATACGGCGTCGTCTCCACGCGCACGCGGTCGCGGCCCATATCGCTCACGAGTTCGACGATCTCGCCGTCGGCAATACCCATGCGAGCGGCGGCATCGGCATTCATCTGCACGGCATCCAGGTCCGATCCAGCCTCGGCGGCACCTTGGGCCGCAAGCCTTCGCGAGGTGTGCGACTCAAAGGGACGGTTGCCGCTAATGAGGCGAAACATCCCCGGACCGGGCTCCACCATGGGCGCGATCCAACCGGGAACGCGGCCCAGGCAGGCTCGCTCCCATACGTCGCTTGCCAACGCAATTTTGCCGCCATCCAAGGGAATCGCCGGCTCGCCCGTACGCGACGGCAACGCAACACCCGTGTCGGCCCAGCCGCGCTCCTTGAGCTCGTCCAGATTGATTCCAAACGGTGCCACCTGGGCAGCCGCCAGATCGTCAGACGTAAACTGGAAGTACTCGCCCACACCACACGCCTGTGCCAGACCAGCAAAGATCTCCCGACCGGGACGCGTGTCGTCATGCTGCACGGGCAGCACGGCATTACGGTAGAACACGAGCGCATCGTTGGCGCCTATCACCGTTCCCACGGCACGGTCGGCCTCCAGATACGTCACGTCGGGCAGCACGAAGTCAGAAGCGCGCGCTGTCTCGGACCAGCGAATATCAACGGTCACGAGCAAGTCGAGCTGCTGTAAAATACCCAGCCAAGCCTGTGCATTGCCATAGCCCGCACCGGGGTTACTGGCATAGACGATGAGCCCACGCAAATCGCCGGCAAGAATCGACTGACCGATGGTCGTGCACAGGCCGCGCACCGGATCGACCAGTGGATAGCGCTCAGACCCCAGCTTGGGCCCACGCGGCACTGGCGGCGTCGCAAAGCGCGTGGGATCGAGGTCGCCCAACACAAGCGGCGTGGGCGGATTGAGCGCGCCGCCCGCATGTCCAATACAGCCCAGCAGCACATCAACCATGCAGATAGCTCGCGCCGTCTGGGTACTGTTGGCATACGCGATACCGATGCCGCCATGAAAGCCCGCGTCCACCACCGCAGCAGGCGCCGCGGCAGCCAAATCACGCGCAGTCGCTCGGATATCGTCCGCCGGCACATCGCACATCGACTCAGCCCACTCGGGCGTCCAAACAGCGGCCGCCTGCGCCAGCTCGTCAAAACCCGTGGTATAGAGGGTCACGAACTCGTGGTCGTACAGGTCCTCGGCAATCAACACGTGGACAATACCCAACAGCAGCGCCAAGTCGCAGCCCGGGCGCACGCGCAACCAGCGGTCGGCAAGCGCCGCAGAGCCACTGCGCCGCGGGTCGACCACGATGATCTTCGCCCCACGCCGGCGCGCATCGTTGAGCGCATCAACGGCCCCCATCGTCGACGAATCCACCAGTGAACGCCCTAGGTACATGATGCAATCGGTATGCGCCAGGTCGGAGGCGGGACTATAGCCCAGGCTGTGCTCCCAACCGGTAAGTCGGCTTACCTCGCAGGCACCGTCTGCACCGTATACGTTGGGCGAGCCCAACGCACGCATAAAACGACACGCCCAGTAGCGGTCGAATGAGGGAACGCCGAGCGTCATGCCCAGCGCACGAGGCCCGCACTCGTCAACAATCCCCACAAGGCGCGCAGCGATCTGCGCGAACGCCTCGTTCCACGAAATCACATCGAACCCCGAGCCATCAGCTCGTCGGCGCATAGGATGCAAAATCCGGTCGCGCTCGTCAAACGGCATTGCCAGGCGATGCCGTCCGCGGGCGCACAGGGCACGCGCCGCGCACGGATGCCCCGGCACCGGCAGCTCGGCCACCACGCGACCGTCCTCAACGCGTGCCGCAAAGGCGCAATCGGCATAGCATCCCCCGCATGTGGTCACCACGGCGCGACCGTCACGCTTCACAGCAGATGCCATCTCGATTACCCCTTTCATCAGCCAAACACAACAGGCCAAAAGCCCAGCAACGAGCCCCAGACCCAAAAAGCCTCCCGCACGGCAACGCCCCGCGGGAGGCCCAACGTCAAAAAGACGGTACCTTACGCCTCGGACTTCTTGGCATAGATAAACCAGTAGCCGAGCGCAACCAGAACCGCACCGCCCACGATGTTGCCCAGCGTGGCAGCGGACAGGTTAAACGCAATGCCCGCAACGTTGAGCGCATCGGCGCCGGCGACCTTGGCACCATAGCCGCACGCGTGCATCACGGCACCCATGGGCAAAAAGTACATGTTGGCGACGCAGTGCTCAAAACCGCATGCCACAAAGGCGGCGATGGGCAGCAGAATGCCCACAACCTTATCGACCACGGTCTTGCCGGCGGTACCGATCCACACGGCCAGGCACACAAAGATGTTGCACAGGATGCCGCGGAAGAAGATCGTCACCCAGTCGATTGTCACCTTGCCGGCGGCGACGCTCACCATGGAATTGGCGACCGCCTCGCCGTTGAGCTTGTAAATGCCGGCCATGTACACCAAAAAGACGATGAACAGGGCACCGACAAAGTTACCGACCCATACGACGACCCAAGCTTTGAGCATCTGAGCCAGGGTGATCTTTTTACTCTTGAGCGCGCAGACCATAAGCGAGTTGCCGGTAAACAGCTCGGCGCCGCACACCAGCACGAGCACTAGGCCCAGGCAAAAGCACAGGCCGCCCACGACGCGCTGGGCACCCCAGCCCAGCGTGCTATCGCTCAAGAACACGGTAAAGAACAGGCCGCCGAAGGCAATAAACGCACCGGCGAACATTGCCAACAGAAAGGCCTTTGCGACCGGCAGGTTAGCCTTGGTCACGCCGGCGGCCTCGGTCTTGGCCTCGATCGCGGCGGGTGTCAGGCAATCGGGAGCGGGATACTCCACCTTGGAATCTGCCATGTCAATCACTTCTTTCCTAACAAAATGGAACAAGTGCTCCTACTGCTCTTGCCCCAAGCGGACAAAGTGGGAAAAGTCGTTGGCGGCCACGGCGTCGTACACGGCGTCGACGGCCTCAAAGACCTCCGGGGACATGGGGTTGTAGAACTCCGTATCGCCCGGCTGAATCCCTATGAAGACGATATCTTCGCACGATTGCTCAATCTCTTCGATCAGAATCGACAAGGGAAGCGAATGCGTGGTGAACATCGACTTGCGGGCCACGTCACGTTTGTCGAGCAAGCGGATGGACCCGACGGGCAGCGCCATGTCGGCGGCATCGACCAAAACCAAACGCGGCGGACGCTCGCGCTTGACCTCGATGATGTCATCCTCGGGCGTCTGACCGCCATCGATGGTGTACCAGCCGGCAAGCGGCGCGTCCTCCATCTTTTTGGAGAGCACGGGGCCGGCGGCATCGTCGGCACGCAGCACGCTTCCCGCCGTGAGCACGATACCCGCAAACGGGGCGCCGTTCACGCGACCATCCACAACGTGACCCATTACTGCAACCTTCCCGTCAGATACACGCCCGACACATCGCGCACGCGCTCAACCAGATCGCGAAACTTCATCAGAAACGCGACCTGCTGGGCATGCAGGCCAAAGTCGTCATCGAACACCGAGATGCCGGCCTTGGCAGAACCGCGAAAACCGCGCTCGTCGAGCAGCGTATCGCAGGCCTCGAGCAGCGACGGCACCGCCGCCTTGTCGAGCTGGCACTCACCAAAGGAGCGGATGGCCTCAAACTTGGTTTTGGCCTCCCCCTCCGGCAGCGCGTCGACGAGCGAATAGAACACGTTCACCGGCACCGACAGGCGCGGCTCAAAGCAGTCGAGCACGCCGGTGTGGTGGCCCACGGCGAGCGTGTAGTACAGCACGTCGCAGGCCTCCTGGGGAACGTCTTCCTCGGTCTCCACAAACTTACGCGTGAGCTCGTAGAAGACCACCTGGTCGGGCGCGTGGCCCAGGCAGGGGTCGGCGACGCCTTCGGCAGCCTCGTCGCTTGCGCGCGAGGCATCGCCAAAGGAGCCGCCGAGCATGCCGGGGCCCGCAAAGTAACCAGAGCGGTCCGTGAGCTCCATCTAGCGACCTCCGGCCAGCACCAGATCCTGCAGCGCCGAGTACACCTCGACGCGGCGCGGATCGTCCTGCTTATCGATGAGCAACGCCATGGCGCCGCGGATATCGCCCTTGGGCGCGCCCTCGAGCGTATCCATAAACTCGTTGGCCAGGTCACGGCCGTAGCGGTAGCCGCTCATGGCGCGAGCCTCACGCTCGATGGCCACACGCAGCTTGTACGGCACGCCGGGGTGCAGGATATCGGCCTGCTCGCCGGCGGCCTCCACCGTGGTCTCGGCATGGAGCTTTTGGTCCAGCAGACCGAGCGCCATGGCAAAGCCGTAGATGGTCTGCGCGGGGCTGGGCGGGCAGCCGGGGATGTAGACATCGACCGGCAGAATCTTGTCCGTGCCGCCCCAGACGCAGTAGTTGTCGTAGAAGATGCCACCGGTGCAGCCGCACGCGCCATAGGACACCACGATCTTGGGATCAGGTGCGGCCTCAAAGGCGCGCAGGGCCGGCATGCGCATGGCACGCGTCACGGCGCCGGTGTACAACAGCACGTCGGCATGACGAGGCGAGGGCACGACCTTGATGCCAAAGCGCTCGACGTCGAAGACGGGCGTGATGGAACCGAAGATCTCGATCTCGCAGCCGTTGCAGCCGCCGCAGTCAACGCGGTAGACATACACCGAGCGCTTGATCTTCTTAAGAAGGGTCGCCTTGGCCTTCTCGATGCTCTCGTCGAGCTCGATCTTGGTCGGGCGGTACTGGAGCCGCTCGGGCAAAAGCGTGGGTTCGGCCATGGTTACTCCTCCTTCGTTTCAAAATCCATGATGATGCCCTCGACCGGCGCCGGACCGGCGGGAATCTCGGGCGCATCGGGGTTGAGCTCGCGGTCGATATACTCCGGGTTCACGCCGTGGCCGCCCAGATACTCCATGCCGGGGCCCTGGGGCTCGCCGGACGCAAGCGTCTCGTTGGCAGCCATGCCGTGCGCGTTGCCGGTCTTTACGGCCGAGGCGGCGCGCAGGGCGTCGAGCTCGCGCTTGCACTCCTGGCACATACCGACGGTACGGGCGGCCTGCTCGGCCTCCATGCCGCCGGCCTTTTGCAGCAGGCGCTTAGCGTAGTCGATTTCCTTGTGCGGGGCAAACGGCTTGCCGCAACGCGAGCAGTGCTCGAGCGTGTAGACGCTCTTGCTGGTGAGGTCGTCCTTGCTCATGACGGCCAGCTCAAACTCCTCGGTGAGCTTGATGGCCTCCATGGGGCAGGCTTCCTCGCAGCGGCCGCAGAAGATGCAGCGGCCGTAGTCGATCGACCAGGTGATGGTGTCGGCCGCAAGGTCGGTGTCCATGCGAATGGCATCGGCCGGGCACGCCACGCCGCAGGCACCGCAGGCGATGCAGAGCTCGGCGTTGTGCTCGGGCTTGCCGCGCATGTCCTTGTTGGTGGGGAACGGCGCAAACGGGTACTTGACCGTCGCGTCGCCGGCCTTGGCGTTAACCTTCCAAAGCTTCAGCATATTAGAGCGCCTCCTCATCGAGCGGAGCGGCCATGGTGCCCTCGCCCGCAAGCGGCGACTTGTCGCGCCAGACGTTCTCGAACTGCTCCTTGTCGAGCACGTGGTCGCGCTTGGCGGCAACATCGGTCACCGTCACGCGGTCGGTGCAGGAGTAGCACGGGTCGAGCGAGCCGACGATCAGCGCAGCGTCGCCCACGGTGTTGCCGCGGAACATGTAGCGCAGGACCGGCCAGTTGCTGTACGTGGCGGCCTTGGCGCGCCAGCGGTAGCACTTCTGGTTATTGCCGAGCATGGCCCAGTGCACGTCCTCGCCACGCGGCGCCTCGGTGGCGCCGATAGCGTACTTGTGCGGGGTGTACTCCCAATCCGTGGTGAGGATGGGGCCCGACGGGCAGTTCTCGAGCATGGTCTCGATCATGTCGATCGAATCGTAGACCTCCTGGATGCGGACGGCGGTACGGCCGAAGGCATCGCAGGTGTCGGCCGTAGCGGCATGCATCTTCTGGACATCCGGATCGGCGTAGCCGTCGAAGGGATGGTCAAAGCGCACGTCGCGGGCATAGCCCGAGCCACGCATGAGCGGGCCGACCGGCGAGAAGTCGCGTGCGATCTTGCGGTCCAGAATGCCGATGCCACTCGTACGCTCAATAAAGTTGGGCGTGGAGAGCAGCATGTCGACGAGCTCCTGAACCTCGGAGCGCAGCTGGTGGATGGTCGTGAGCGTGGAGAGCTTCTGCTCGGCCAAAATGTCGCGACGCACGCCGCCGATCACGTTGAGGCCGTAGGTCTTACGGTGACCGGAGAGCTTCTCGGCCAGGTCCATGGACTTCTCGCGGACGCGGAAGAACTGCTGGAAGCCGGAGTCGAAGCCCGTGTAGTGCGACGCCAGGCCAATGTTGAGCAGATGCGAGTGCAGGCGCTCGACCTCGAGCATGATAGCGCGGATGTACTGGGCGCGCGGCGGGACATGAATGCCCTGGGCGCGCTCGACGGCCTCGGCGTAGGCCACCGAGTGAGCGCAGCCGCAGATGCCGCAGATACGGTCGGCGAGGAACGTCACGGCGTCATAGTTCAGGCGCGTCTCGGCAACCTTCTCCATGCCGCGGTGCACGTAGAACAGACGGTAGTCGGCGTCAACGATCGTCTCGCCCTCGACGAACAGGCGGAAGTGGCCGGGCTCGTCGGAGGTAATGTGCAGCGGGCCCATGGGGACGAGCGTGGTCTCCTTGCCCTTGGTGTCGGCCAAGAACTCGTAGTTTTCCATGTCGCTCGCGGGAGCGGGACGGAAACGGTAGTCCATGGAGTCCTTGCGCAGCGGGTACAGACCGCTGGGCCAATCGTCGGGCAGCACCAGGCGACGACGGTCGGGCAGACCCTCGGGGATCAGGCCGAACATATCGCGCAGCTCGCGCTCACCCCACACGCAGGCGGGGACGAACGGCGTCACGGACGGGAACGTCATCTTGGCGGGGTCGACCTCGGCACGCACGGTAACCCAGCCGGGGTCCTCCCCCTCCATGGAGATGACGTAGTACACGGCGTAACGGCCGCACAGGGAGCGCTCGTCGTTGCCGACAATCACGGGAATCCAGCCGTAGCGCTCGTAGTACAGGTAGTGGACGGCCTCGGGCAGACGGTCCAGCTTGACGGTGATCGTCAGCTGGTCCTCGCACTGCCACTCAACCTTCTCGATAGCGCCCGGCACTGCGGCGCGCAGGGCCTCGACGTGGCTTTCGCAACGACGAGCGTAGTCCTTCTTTTCAGGTTCTGCCATGGTGCTAATTCACCTCGCTTGTCTTGGTCTGGGAACTGAACACCATACGGTAGAGAGGAGCCTCGTGGAGCTCTTCGACGCTCTGGTTCAAAACGACGGACGTTGCATCCTCGACGCCGCTCGTGATGGCGACCGGGGTGGCGATACCGAACCACATGACCACGATCGCGAGGGCGATCTCGGGGATGATCATGAGGGCGGGCACCTCGTGGCGCTTCATGCCCTCGGGCGCCTTGCCGAAGATGGACTTGAGCGCGATGCCGGTAAGGGCAAAGTACACGCCGGTGAGGCCAATGGCCACGAGCACGACCACCCAGATGGGACCGGACTGGACGCCGGCCACGAAGGTGAGGAACTCGGAGATGAACAGGGCGAACGGCGGGAAGGCGGCGAGCGCGAGCAGGGCGATGATGGTGAGCGCTGCCGTGACGGGAGCGATCTCGACGACGCCCTTGATCTTGTTCAGGTCGCGGGTGTGGTAGATGTGCTGGATGTTACCGGCCATGCAGAAGGCGAGCGCCTTCGTGAAACCGTGGAAGATGCAGTGCAGCAGGCAGGCGGCGATACCGAGCGGACCACCGATACCCAGGCACAGCGCGACCACGCCGACGTTGTCGACGGAGGAGTACGCGAAGCGGCGCTTGATATCGTCCTGCTTAAAGATGCACAGGGCGGCCACCAGGATGGACAGCGTGCCCAGGATGAGCAGGAGCGTACGCGGATAGGTGTCGCCCACCGTGATGATGGACAGGGAGTAGAAGCGGATGATCACCAGCATGGCGCACTTGAGCAGCACGCCCGAGAGCAGCGCGGAGACCGGGCTCGGAGCCTGGGAGTGCGCGTCGGGCAGCCAAGTGTGCATGGGGAACAGGCCCGCCTTGGTGCCGAAGCCGATGACGATGAACGCGAACGCGAGGCGCACGAGCATCGGGTCGAACTGGTCGGCGTAGGGCATGATGGAGGTGAGGAAGGCTGCCTCATGCGCGTTGGGCATGATATCGGCGGCGTTCGCGTAGATGAGCAGCGTGCCGAACAGGCCGAAGGCCACGCCGGCGGTGCAGACCATCGCGTACTTCCAAGACGCCTCGAGCGCCTGCTTGTTCTTGTAGATGCCCACGAGGAACACGGTCGACAACGTGGTGGCCTCGACCGCCGCCCAGGTGAGGATGATGTTGTTGGACAGGCAGGCGAGCAGCATCGTGAAAACGAACAGGCTAAACAGCGCGTAGTACTGCTTGGTGCGCTCGGCCGGCATGGTCTTCTCCTCGATATCGATCTTGATATAGGAGATGGAGTACACGCCGGTGATGAACCCGATGATGCCTACCAGAAGGACGAAGATCGACGAGAGCGAATCGAGATGGAGCCACAGGCCCAAAGCGTCGATATTCTGCCCGCTCGAGAGCATGGTTCCCGCGGTGACGACCGAAAGGACGAGGGTCGCCGCGACGGAGATGGTGTTGAGCCCCGCAAAGACGCTGTAGGACGTCGTCTTGGGGAGCGCAGCCATAATCAGGGAGAACACGAGGGGACAAGCGAGCAGGGCGACCGTCAGCATTGAAACATCCATGGCCTACCCCTTCAATTCGGTCAGGTCGTGGGAGTCGAGCGACTTGGTGTCGTTCCAGATCCTCACGACGACGGCGGACATGATGATGACGGCGAAAATGGCGTCGGTGGCGATGCCGATCTCGATGATCTCGGGGGCCGTGGGCGCGAGCAGGGCGAGCGTCACGTGGCTACCGTTCTCCATAAGGCAGTACCCGAAGATTTGCTTGAGGATGTTGCGCTGGGAGATGATGCACGTGAGGCCGACGAAGAAGTGCGCGAAGCTGATGGCGAGGGCCGGAGTAGCCACCTCAGCGGTGGGCAGGCTCAGGCGCGTGACCACCGCGAAGCAGATGGCCACCTCCAGACCGGTGAGGATGATGGTCCAGGCCGGCTTGATGGAGGAGGTCAGCGTGCTATCGGCAGGCGAACCCATCTTTTTGTAGGCACGGTTGAGAATGAACGGAACGAGAATCACCTTGGTGACGAAGGCCGACGCGGCCCACATGAGAAGCTCGGTGGCACCGGTGGTGAGGCCCAGGGTGAGCAGCACGCCCACCAGGACAACCGACTGGATCGCGTACCACTTAATGGCGGACGGGATGGTCTTCGAGACGACCACCATGGTGGAGGTCACGATCAGAAGACCGCCCAGGATATTGACTAACGAATAACCCATGTCCTACCTCCTAACCCATCCAACTAGAGGACAGAGGACCGGCGACGACGACCATGATCATGAGGACGACGAACACGAACGCCATGGCGCGCGGAAGGGGCTGGCCGGCGGCCACGGTCTCGCTCGGCTCACCGGGCAGGACCTTACCCATCCAACGCAGGAACCATGCGAAGGTGGCGACGGTCTCGACGACCATGACGCACACGAGGACGAAGATGACCGTGTTGGAAGCACCAACCGCGAAGCCACCGGAAATAATCTGGAACTTGGAGAAGAACGTGCTCATGGGGGGCACGCCGGCGATAGCGGTCGCGGCGACCGCGAAGCCCACGCCCGTGACCGGGTACTTCTTCATGAGGCCCTGGATCTTGGGCAACATACGGGTTCCCAGCGTGAAGCTGAGGGAGCCGGCGATGAGGAAGAACAGGGTCTTGGTGAACGCGTGGTTGAAGATGTGCTCGACGGCGCCGTTGAACGCCATCTGGCTTCCGAACACGGAGAGGCCCAGGCCGAAGAACACGTAGGCGAGCTGCGCGATCGTCGAGAAGGCGAGCAGGCGCTTCATATCCTTCTGGGGCAGGTACATGAGGAAGCCGAAGAGCATGGTCACGACGGCGTCGATGATGGCGACCCAACCGACGATCTCGGGGATATCGCCGGCACTCGCAAGAGCGCGGGCGAACACGCACACGCCGACCTTCACCATGGACGCGCCATGGAGGTAGGCGGAAACGGGCGTGGGGGCCTCCATTGCGGAGGGCAGCCACATGTAGAGCGGGAACTGGGCGGACTTGGCCCAAGCGGCGAACAGGATGAGCAGCAGCACGACGGTCTTCATACCGGAATCGAGCTGGGAGATCGCGCTCAGCGCGAACGTGCCGGTTCCGGCGAACAGGAAGGCCGCGCCGATGTAGAGTCCCAGAGCGCCGATATGGGTGATGATGAGCGCCTTCATACCGGCCTTCTTGGCCGTGGGCGTCATGTAGTAGCTGATGAGGCCCCAGGAGCACACGCCGGTGATCTCGAAGAAAACGAGCTGGCCGACGATGGTGGAGCTGTAGGCGAGACCGGCCATGGCGCCGATGAACGTGGAGAAGTACACGTAGAAGCGGCGACGGGGCGCGTCGGGATGCTCCTTGTTCTTATCGCTCATGTACGGGAACGAATAGATGACGACGAGCAGGCCGATAGCGACGAACGCGGGTGCGAGCAGCGTGCTCATCCGGTCGAATATGAAGCCCATGACCAAGGTCTGGCCCATACTCGCCCAGGTTACATCGACCGCGTTCATGCCGTTTCCGGCAAACGTCGCGGCCAAGCCAACGGAAGCGACCGTGGCGATGCCGCCGGCAAAGGCGCAGATCCATTTAGCGTAGGGACGCGGCAGCATGACGATGAGCAGGGAGCCCAGCATGGGGACGGCGATCGCCACCATGGCAAAGAGGGACAAGCTCGATTCGATTGACATAGTTTCTCCCTTCTCCCTACACGCCTACGACGACGAAGACGAACGCGAGGACCGCGATGCCGACGACGGCCCAGGTCTGGTTACCGAGCACCTTGAAGCGCGAACGGGAAACGGAGTTCTCGAGCACGCCGCAGACAACGAAATCGACCAGGCACTTGACAAGGAAGACGACGGCGCCCACGAGAGCGGTGACGCCGATGGTCGCGGGCTCTCCCCAGGGGATGAAGATGGAGGTGAACCAAGCGACGACCACGACCTGCTTCATGCCCATGGCGAGCTTCATCATGGCCAGGGACGGGCCGGAGAGCTCGGCGAGCGGGCCCTCCTGGAGCTCCTGCTCGGCTTCGGCCTGATCGAACGGAAGCTTGCCGAGCTCCATATAGCAGGCGGCCGCGCAGGCGACGCCGGCGAGGATGACGGCGACGACGCTCGAGACGTTGCCCGTAACGATGTGCTGACCCATGGTCGCAATGTCCGTGGAGCCGCACACGATGGCGACGGTAAACAGCGCGATGAGCATGGACGGCTCGATGAGCACGCTCATGAGGAGCTCGCGGATACCGCCGAAGCCCGCGTAGGCGTTGGAGGAATCCACGCCGGACAGCGCGAAGAAGAAGCGGGACAGCGCGAGCGCGTACATGATGGTGATGGCGTCACCAAAGACGGGCATGGGGCTCTCGAGCGTGAACATGGGCAGGCCCATGGCGAGCATGAACGACACCGCGAGGAACAGCGGCGGCATGATGCGCAGCACGAAGCTCGAGTCGGAACTCACGGACTCGGGACGCGCCATGAGCTTCGCGAGGTCCCGGTAATCCTGAAGGATGGACGGACCGCGGCGATTGTGCATCTTCGCGCGAATCACACGGGCGAGGCCGGAGAAGAAGGGCGCGACCAGCATGACCACGAGGCCCTGCGCTATCGCAAGAACGATGTTCATAATATCCTCTCCCCTCTCTAGACCATGACCACGGCGAGCACGAGGAAGACCACGAGCGCCGCGACGATGTAGCAGATGTATACGGAGTAGTTGCCGCCCTCGATCTTGGAGGCGAGGCCGGCCAGCTTATCGGCACCCTCGCTCGGTGCATCGACCAGGAAGCGGTCGGGCAGGGGCTCAACGCCCTGGGCGACACCGGTGAGCTTCTGGAACACGTGCGCGATGGACCAGCAGATCTTGGTGCATACCTCGCGCAGGGTGTAGAGCGGGCCCATGAAGAGCTCTACGTCTGACGCGAAGCTCGTGGCGACGACGGGCATGTGCTCGTTGGGCTCGTAGCCGCACGCCCAAGGGTCGGTCTTCTTAGCGGGGGCCTTGGTGCCGAGGCAGGACCTCAACACGAACGCGAGGCCGGTGAGGACCACGAGCGCGATGGCGATCGCGGGGGTGGAGGTGGCGGCACCGGAAATCTCGTTCACCAGAGACACGCCCGAGGTGGCTGTGATGGCAGAGCCGGCAAGCACGCTCTGGGCGACGTCGCCCAGAACCGGGGCGATGACGGGAGAGCCGATTCCCAGCACCACGCAGATGGCCGCGAGGAGCATCTGCGAGAACAACATCGGAGCCGGGGACTCCTTGGCGTTCGCGGCCTCCTGGGAACGAGGGCTGCTCGCGAACGAGACGCCGTAGGCCTTCACGAAGCACGTGACGGCCAGGGCACCGGTGATGGCGAGGGCGGCCGCGGAGGCGACGGCGAACACCATGACGACCGGGTCGGAGAGCGTCGAGATGTTGAACAGGGACTGGTAGGTGAACCACTCGGAAACGAAGCCGTTGAGCGGCGGGATAGCCGAGATGGCAAGGGCACCGATGAGGAAGCAGACGGCCGTGACCGGCATACGGCGGAACAGGCCGCCCATCTTCTCCATGTTGCGCGTACCCGTGGCATAGAGCAGGGAGCCCGCGCCGAGGAACAGCTCGCCCTTGAACATGGCGTGGTTGAGCGTGTGGTAGAGGGCGGCCATGAGCGCGATCGTCGCGATGACGTCGTTGCCCAGGGCGTGCGCCGTCATGGACGCGCCGACACCGAGCAAGATGATGCCGATGTTCTCGACGGAGTGGTAGGCCAGCAGGCGCTTAATGTCGTGCTCGTGGAGGGCGTAGACGACGCCCAGGACCGACGAGATGGATCCGAAGACCAGGACCATGAGGCCCCACCAGAGCTGGACGCCCGAACCCGCGAGCAGGTCGAGACCGACCTTGAGGATTCCCAGGATGCCGATCTTGATCATGCCGCCGGACATGAGGGCGGACACGTTGGACGGCGCCTCGGGGTGCGCCTGGGGCAGCCAGGAGTGCAGCGGGATGATACCGGCCTTTGCGCCGAATCCGAAGAACGCGAGGACGAAGCACGCGGAGGAGACGGCGGGTCCAAAGTCATGCGTACGGAAATCACTGAAGCTGAAGGAACCGCCCACGCCGTTGGTCATGAGCAGGAAGCTCGCCATGATAAGGACAAAGCCCACGTGCGCGATGACGAAGTAGAGCCAACCGCCCCTAATGGAGTTCTTGTTCTCCTCGATAACGACAAGGAAGTAGCTCGTAAGGGACATGAGCTCAAAGGCGACCAGGAACCAGAACACGTTGTCGGCGGTGATGACGAGCATCATCGAGGCGACGAAGGTGTTCATGAAGAAACCGGCGCGCCCGACCTTGCCCGGGTACTCATCGAAGTAGGACAGACCGTAGATGAAGCCCGCAAAGGCGAGGATTGAGATGAGGACCACGATCAGGCCCGCAAGGCCGTTGAGCAAGAGCTCGAGACGGGCGAACGGGAAAAAGAAGACCGTGTTGAGGGACGAAACGTCGCCAAGCACGGCCTCGAGGCCCGCGATGAACGACAGCACGGCCGCGACGGCGCCGATCAGGCAGCCGGCGGTCTTGGCGGCGTTATCGGCCTTGATCAGCAGAACCGAGGCGAGCGCACCGATGCACGAGACGGCAAGCGATGCGATAAACAGCGTCATGCTATCCATTGTTTACGCTCCCTTCTGCTTTCTCGGACAGGCCCTGGGCCACAGCGGTAACGTCGACGACTGGACCGTTTTCGATCGAGCGCAGGCGCTTGGCCTCGTCGAGCTCGCGATCGGCCGCGCCGCCCATGACGGTCAGCGCCTTGGTGGGGCACGCCGCCACACAATGCGGGCCGTCCGGATCGAAGGCACACAGGTCGCACTTGACGGCGCAGGTGTACTGGCCAGGAGCCCACGTAAGCAGGCTGCTCAGGGACTTAGGATACGAAGGCGTCGGGTCGCACATGCCTGCGACACCGGCGATAGACGTGCCATCGGGATGGATGGCTCCGAAGGGGCACGCGATGGCGCACAGCCTGCACCCGATGCACTCCTGCTCCTTGACGTGGATGCGATCGCCATCGTGCTCGATGGCATTCACCGGGCAAACCTCGGCGCAGGGAGCACCCTCGCAATGGTGGCAGCCAAGGGCGGCCCAAATACCGCCGGTCTTCACGAGCGCCAGGCGCGGCGTATCCTGAAGACCCTGCATCCGGTGGGCGTCGGCACAGGCGGACTGGCATGTTCCGCAGCCGATGCACCTCTCCGGGTTGATGTCGATGAAGCGGTTCATCCCCACTTCCTTTCAAAATAACGGGCCGGGCTCCCGAACGTACGGGACGCCCGGCCCAAAAAGCCAACGAGAACGGGACTACACGATTTGGTTCACGTGCGTCTCGTCGTCGAACTTGGCGGCGCCAGGCTCAACGTCCTGGGGAGCAGCGGCGTCCACCAGAGCCTGCTTGAGCTCGGTGTACTGACGCTCTACCTCGCCCTCTGCCCAAACCTGGTCGGCAATGGCGTCGACCTGGCAGGCGGAGAACTTGTCCTCGGGCGTATGCGAGACCGGGTCGACCTTGTGAATGGTCAGCTCGTTGCACTTGCCGATCCACCACTGGTAGGTCATGTAGACCGTGCCCTTATTGATGCGATCGCTCACGTCGGCGCGGCTGTATACCTGGCCGCGGCGGCTATGAATCGAGACGATGTCGCCGTTCTTGATGCCGCGCGCCTGGGCGTCCGCGGGATTCATGCGGACAAAGCCGGGCTCGTCGGCGAGCAGCGCCAGCGTCTTGCAGTTGCCGGTCATCGAGCGGCAGCTGTAGTGACCGACCTCGCGGACGGTGCACAGAATGAGCGGGTACTCATCGTCGGGAAGCTCGGAGGGCGCCTCCCAGTCGTGCGCCATCAGGTTGGCGCGGCCGTCCTTGGTGGTGAACTTGCCACCAGCGAACATGTCGGGCGTACCGTGGTCGTTCACATCGGTGCTCTTGACCGGCCACTGGGCGTAACCGCCCTCGGGAGCCATCTTCTCGTAGGTCGCGCCCACAAAGTTGGGGCACAGGCTAATGCACTCGTTCCAGATCTGCTCGGTGTTGTCGTAGTGCATGGGATAGCCCATGCGCGTAGACAGGTCCGCGAAGATCTCCCAGTCGTGGCGGCACTCGCCCTTGGGCGGAACGGCCGCGTCAAAGTGCTGGAAGCTACGGTCGGATGCGGTAAAGACACCCTCGTGCTCGCCCCAAGAGGTGGCAGGCAGGATGACGTCAGCGAGCATGGTCGTCTGCGTCATAAAGATGTCCTGGCAAATGAACAGATCCAGCTCGGAGAGCGTCTTGCGCATGCCGGCCGAATCGGGCTCGGTCTGCACCGGGTCCTCGCCGTAGTTGTAGAAGCAGTGCACCTTGCCCTCGTCGACCAGGTGGCCCAGGTCGGTGAGCTTGTAGCCCTCCTCGAGCGGGAGCTTTTCCTCGGGTACGCCCCAAGCCTTGGCAAACTTGGCACGCACTGCCGGGTCGGTGACCTTCTGGTAGCCAGGGTACAGGTTGGGCAGCATGCCCATATCGCAGGAGCCCTGGACGTTATTCTGGCCACGCACGGGCGCGAGGCCAGAATTGGGTTTGCCGATCTGGCCGGCAACGCAGGCGATGGAGGCGATGGTGTGCACCGTCTTCAGGTTCTGCTTCTGCTGGCATACGCCCATACCCCAGCCAATGATGGCAGAGGGCTTCGCCGTGGCGTACATCTCGGCAGCTTGGTGGATCAACGCGGGCTCGACACCCGTGATGTCCTGTACGGATTCGGGAGTGTAGTTCTTGATGGTCTCCCACCATTCGTCAAAGCCGTTCGTGTGCTCGGCGACGAATTCCTTGTCGTAGAGGCCATCGTTGACCAAGCAGTTGGCAAAGGCGTTGAGGAACGCAACGTTGCAACCGTTCTTGATCGGAAGGTAGAGATCGGCGATACGCGCGGTTTCGATATGGCGCGGGTCGGCGACGATGATCTTGCAACCCTTTTCTTTGGCTCGCACGATACGCCTTGCGACGATGGGGTGCGAATCGGCAGGGTTATAGCCGAAGAGGAAAATGCAGCCCGCATCCTCCATACCGGGGATGGAGCATGACATGCAACCTGAACCAACCGTGTCCATCAGACCGAGGACAGTAGGGCCGTGTCAAGTACGGGCGCAGTTGTCCACGCTGTGGGTGCCGATGCACGCACGCGTAAACTTCTGCATGACGTAGTTCGCCTCATTGCCGCCGCCTCGCGAAGAGCCGGTGGTCATGACAGCGTTAGGACCATATTCGTCAATTATGGCCTGCATCTTAGATGCGGTGAAATCCAGTGCCTCGTCCCAGCTTACGCGCTCAAGATCCGCGCCCTTGGTGCGGCGGATCATCGGGTGCAGTACGCGGGGAGTCAAGATCTTGGTGTCGTTGATGAAGTCGTAGCCGCTCATGCCCTTAAGGCACAGCTCGCTCTGGTTGGTGATGCCGTTGAGCGGTTCGGTACCCACGACCTGGCCGTTTTGGACCAAGAGGTTAAACTAGCAACCGGCGCCGCAGTACGGGCAAATCACTTTATGCTTCTCCATGACACCCTCCTTCCTTTCTCTGCTACCGAATACTCGGTACTTATTTGACAATCATTGGGCCTGTCGCCCGACGCTTACGCCTCGTTTTCGATGGTGGCGCGGGCACGCTCGGCAGTCAGTTCTGCCAGACGCTCCTCGTCTACCAGGGTGAGGCCCTTGGTCGGACACGCCTCGGCACACGCCGGACCGCCGGGACGGTCCACGCACAGGTCGCACTTGAGCACGAAGCTCTTAGTCTGCGAACCCACGCGAACGTCACCCATCAAGACGGGGACCTGCGTGGTCGCCACGCTCACGGCGCCAAAGGGGCATGCCATGACGCAGCTCTTGCAGCCGATGCAGTTGTCCTCGTTGACGCCGATGCGATGGTTCTTTGGATCAAAGAACAAGGCGCCCGTGGGGCAGGCCTTGGCGCACGGAGCGTCCTCGCAGTGGTGACATGCCACCGGCGCGGAAATCTCGTAGGTGCGCGTTACGCGCAAGCGAGGTGCGGCGATGTTGCCGGGAATATCGTGCGCCTCGATGCACGCCGCCATACAGGTTTGGCACCCAATGCAGCGTGAAGAATCAGCCACGACTCGTTTATTGCCCATGTTGTTCACTCCCTCCTGAATCCCATGCCGGAGAGACCCTGTCGACGTTGCCCCGGACCGCCCGTGGTCCGGCATCGGCGTATCGAGTGCATGCGGCGAAACAGGCACTTCGATAGAGTTCCTCCAACGATATACAGGCTAAATATACGCAGTTGCAGGTGGCAAACTTGAGCATAGGCTCTGCAATACGGGTGTATTGCAGGGGTTTTGGCAGGTTGGAATTATTCTCTAGAAGCTATAAAGGTGAGTGTATTACATGCGTACGCCTCAGAGATTTTTATGCGCTCTCATTTTGGATGTACTACGCTTGTATTCGTGTTTATGGTTATCAACTTGAGTGAAATAAAGTAATCGTTATAAGATGCTCAAGTATCGGCACATGCCGCATTTGACCGACTATATTGCACGCTCATTAAGGGGGCCAGTGATGTCATCGACTCAAAAAAGAGCCATCCTGCAGGTGCGCATTCGCGAGGAAGACAAGCAGCATGCCGAGCATCTCTACGATGCCATGGGCACATCGCTCGCCGAGGCTGTCCGCTTATTTGTCGCGCAAAGCATTTTGATGCGCAAGCTCCCCTTTCAGCCGGTCGCCGTGCACTCAAAGAACGGCACCGCCGCCTATGGATCGCTCAAAGCATATGGTGACCCCAATCGCCGCTCCGAAGAGCGCAATGCCTGGATTGAGTACCTTGCCACAGAAAGCGACGATTCGATTTTGGGTCCCGAGGAAGTAGATATCCATGAGTAGCACCATCATCGACGAGACCGTCATCCTGCGCTACCTGCTTGACGACGACGAGGTTCTGTCACCGCGCGCTGCCAAGGTCATCGCCACGCGCACCGCTCGCGTCTACCCCGAAATCATCACGCGCGTCGTGGTCACACTGCGCGACGTCTATAAGGTTCCCCGCGTTGAGATTACTGCGGCCATGAAGAGGTTGCTCGATGACGTCATGGTCGACGAGCCCACCGTTGTCGCCCTTGCCGTCAAACTCTTTGGCAAGACCCATATGGACTTTACCGACTGCCTCCTCGCAGCCCGAACCGCCATCTACAACGATGATGTCGTGAGCTTTGGCAAGCCCATCATCCAAGGCATGATCGACTACCGCCGCCAGCGCCAAACCGCCGCCGACGCCCGCGACCGCGCCGACGAAGCCCGCAGCCGAAGCACCGACTCCACCATCGACAAGCTCCGCCACCGCCCCCGCAGCTAACCGCCGGGCAACGGCATCGCCTGCCTCTCAGCCCCATCCCCTCTTAAGTTGCGGTGAAATAGTTCCTGGATTTAGGCTTATTCGAGCTTTTCAGGAACTATTTCACCGCAACTTTCTGTAAGGGTGGTTTTTAATACCGCCGAGGGGCGCTAATCAACCGTTTGCCGATATGTTTGGCTCTGACTCATGACTCTGACCTGCCCCGTCAAGATTTTGGTCAGTTCATGGCAAGGTCTGGCGGACCAAATATGGGATAGCGTAGTGTCATTCACTCCCCCTCGAGACCATGGGGTCGAAAATGAGTCATGATAAACGCTGTTCCAAACCGCAAATAGAGCTGTTCTTCCGGTTATTCGAGGCCCATCATGGCGGACACCTGTTTGTAGCTACCAAAAAATGGGATGAACGCTGTGCCTACGCGCTCATGCAAAAAGAGATGATTATTCGACTCTACAACCATGTCTACGCTGATCCCGCGTATTGGAATGACCTCGGCGTCGAAGATCGCATCTTTCAATTGGCATCCGCTATTGCGGTCGTTGAACCGGATGCCGTGTTTTGTGGAGCAACGGCGGCACTGCTCTATGGCATCGGTTCTGCATATTCGCTTCTCGACAAGGTGCAGGTGCTGCTGCCGCGTTCCACCAGACGCGATATGTACGAATTCGTTGAATACCGACGCTGGCGGCCGGGCGACGTATGGCAGCTCGGCCCGTTTACGCTAACGGATCCATATCGCACGGTGGTCGACATCGCTCGAACGAGCGCTTTTCGATATGCACTAGGCTATGTCGACGGGTTGGCTCGTGAGTACGGTGTCGAGCGTGAAGAATTGCGTGCATATGCACAAGCGAACTGCCGCGGACTGCACGGCATTGCGCGCGCATTTGACGTTTTTGAACACATGGATGGCAGATCGGATAACGGCGGAGAATCCGAAGCACGGGCGGCAATGATTCTGGCGGGAGTTGCCGCTCCCAAACTTCAGGTTGAAATCACTCGACCGGGAAACGCCGGCTATTATTTGGCAGATTACGGCTGGCAGATGCCAAACGGCTCTTGGATGCTGGCTGAGCTGCATGGACTAGGCAAGTTTGAGGACGATGCCCAAAATGAACCGGAACATACTGCGGCAAAAACCTATCGAGCTGCCCTCATGCGCGACGCGAACCTGCGTGCCATGGGCCACAACGTCATTCATTTCAAGCTCGCAGACACCTACGATGTCAAAGCGTTCGGCTCCATGATGCGCGGCTACGGTATACCAACCACAAAACCCTACGCAGGCTCCTGACCGGCTGCCCTCATCTTCTCGACAACAGAACCCATCATCGACCCAGCCCGCTCGGCCTCAATCAGTTGCGGTGAAATAGTTCCTGGATAACAGCTTTTGCGGCTAATCCAGGAACTATTTCACCGCAACTTAGGAGGGGATGTGGGGTCCCGGCATGTATATGAAAATGGCTCTGACACCAAATGGAGCCAAAACCGTTAAAACTATCTTATGGAGCGGGCGACGGGAAGTCCAAGGGTTTGCTTCGCAAACCCTTGTTTCGCTGCGGGCCATTGGCCCTTGCGTGCTGCGCTGGAAAATGCTCACGCATTTTCACAGCTTCGCACCCTGCCGGGTTCGATTCCCGTCGCCCGGCACGCTTATGAAAACGGCTTTGGCACCAAATAGAACCAAAGCCGTTAAAACTATCCTATGGAGCGGGCGACGGGAATCGAACCCGCGTCATCAGCTTGGAAGGCTGGGGTTCTACCATTGAACTACGCCCGCAAGATATGGTCGGGACGACAGGATTTGAACCTGCGACATCCTGCTCCCAAAGCAGGCGCGCTACCAAACTGCGCCACGTCCCGAAGGTGTTGAGCAGCTAAGGTCTAAACCTTGCGTGTCCCAAAGCGAAGGAAATTATAGGGGAGACTCCCCGCCTGTGCAAGCATTGATGCCTTAGCTCCTCGAATGTGCGACAAAACGACTATGGAGCAGACCGATCACAAATGCCACCACGGCAACCGGCGCCCACGCGGCACCGATATCCGCCAGCGGCAACGCATCGAACGGCAGCCACGCGCCAGCAAAGAACGCATCGCGGACCGAAGTGATCACGCTCTGCACGGCGACCACGCCGCCAACCCAGACCCACACCTGCGGATGAGCGTCGCAAAAGCCGTGCACCAGGCCCATGAGTACCAACACGATGGCAACGGGATACAAGGCGTTGAGCATGGGCACCGAGAACATGAGGATCACGTCGAGGCCCACGTTGGAGAGCACGCACGAAAACGCCGCGAACACAAAGGCGAGAATCGCGAAGGGGCGGCGCATGGCCTCATCGGAAGCCTCCGCTCCCCCTTTAACCACATACGTCTCGCAGAAGTAACGAGAGCAGCAGCTAATAAGACCGATGCACACGTTCATGCAGGCTAGGAAGAAAATCGCAAAGACCACGACCGTGCCGGCAAGACCAAAGTGCATAGAGGCCGAACGCGCAAGGATCGCGGCGCCGTTGGTGGCATCGGGCATAACCGTGCCGAGCTGCATGCCTGCAAGCGCCAGGCCGCAGTAGATGATGGCCATAAGCACGCCGGCGATCACACCCGAACGCGAGATCTCGAAGGCCACGCGCCTATCGTCGGTAACGCCGAGCTCATGGATGGTCTCGGCGATGATGATGCCAAAGGCGAGCGACGCAAGCAGGTCCATGGTCTGGTAGCCGGTCAGAAAGCCCTGGACCGCGGCACCGGCATCATAAGGGGCCTGCGGCGCGGCAGCGGGACCCAACGGCGAGACCACGGCGGCACCCACGACCAGCACGATGAGCGCAATGAGCGCGGGGCCCGTAATGCGGCCGAGCACGCGCGTGATGACGCCCGGACGCAGTGTGAGCGCAAACGCGACGACAAAGAAGCCAACGGCAAACACCAGACGAGCCGTGCCAAGCGAAACGCCCTCGGGCAGCAGCGGCACCAGCATCTCGAAGGCCGTAGAGCTCGTACGCGGAATGGCCAGGCACGGGCCGATGGCCAGATACACCGCCGCAACAAAGAACTCACCGAACTTGGGGTGCACGCGGCCGGCAAGCTCGCGCGCCGTTCCGGCAAGCGCCACGGCAATAAAGCCCATGACGGGCAGGCCGATGGCGGCGATGAGAAAGCCGAGCATGGCGACCGGCGTGGCAGAACCAGCCTGCAGCGCCAGCAGCGGCGGAATAATGAGGTTGCCGGCGCCAAAGAGCATCGAGAACAGCGCAATGCCGACGGTAACGACATGGTCGGAGCGCAAACCGCGCGGAGCGGATGAGGCCATATGCACACCTTTCGGGTCGAAACAAAAACGGGACGGGCAAAAGGCCCGTCCCGCAAGTATATACGCTCTAGCAGGCTAAATCGCGCAAAGCGTCAATCGCGGTGTCGACTTCCTCGTCCGTGTTGAAATACCCAAACGAGAAGCGGACGACGCCCTGGCGCTCGGTCCCCAGCGCGCGGTGCATGAGCGGAGCGCAATGGGCACCGGGGCGCGTCGCAATCCCCCACCCTTGCATGAGCGCGTCCGAAATCTCGGCAGAGTCGATATCGGCTACGTTGAGCGACACAATCGCAGAGCGCGCCTGCTGGTCAAAGGCACCGTAGAGCTTAATCCCCGGAATCTTGCGCACACCGGCAAGGAAGCGATCAGCGAGCGCACGCTCGTGGGCAGCAATCGCCTCGACCCCACCCTGGGCCTCGATAAAGTCGAGGCCGGCAGAAAGGCCCGCGATGCCGTGGCCGTTGAGCGTGCCCGCCTCAAGGCGCGTGGGCCACTCAAGCGGCTGCAGCGCATCGAAGCTGTGCACGCCCGTGCCGCCCATGGCCCACGGAGCCACGTCAATGCCCTCCGCCACGGCCAGGCCGCCGGTCCCCTGCGGACCCATGAGCCCCTTGTGGCCGGTAAAGCACACTATGTCGAGGCCCATGGCCTGCATATCGACACGCGCCGTACCGGCAGACTGCGAGGCATCGACGATCACCAGCGCACCGGCCGCATGGGCGATGGCCGCCACACGCACAATGTCGACAGCGTTGCCGGTCACGTTGGAGGCGTGCGTCACAACCACGGCACTCGTACCGGGCGTGACTAGCCGCTCGAGCTCGTCGTAGTCGAGCACACCGTTTGCGTCACAGCTCGCATGCTCAACGGTCACACCCCGCTCCGCTGCCAGGCGGTTGAGCGGACGCAGTACGGAGTTGTGCTCGAGCACCGTTGTGACCACATGGTCGCCGGGGCGCACCACCCCGTTGATGGCGGTGTTGAGCGCCGCCGTGGAGTTGGGCGTAAAGCACACATGGTCCGCCCTCGGGCAACCCAAAAGGCGCGCGAGCTTGGCACGGCAAGCGTGAATCGTACGAGCGGCATCGAGGGCACCCGACGTGGCGCCGCGCCCGGCATTGCCGAGCGAGCACATCGCCTGCGTCACGGCATCGATGACCACCTGCGGCTTGTGCATGGTCGTTGCCGCGTTATCCAGATAGATCATCGCACGACCTCCCACATATCGATCACGGTGAAGCCCTCGGTGGGAACGCCCGCCGAGGCAAGTTCGCCGCGCAGCAGTTCCTCATCGGCAGGCAACGCCTTCCACGCCAAACCGCAGCCGGCAGCGACCTCCCCGGGCACGGGAATCGTCCGCCCGGGAAGACCGCGCTCGATGCACAGGGATTCGCAACCCATGGCGGCCGCCGTGGTAGGAAACGTGATGACAAGCGCCGGGCGCTTCTCCCTCATGGCAACTCCAACCAATACGCTACGGGCGCACGACGCGCACGGCCTGCTCCATCTTCTCCACGATCACGTACATGTTGGTGACCTCGCCCACCGCAAGCTGGTCTTTAATGCCATAGTGGTCGAGGCAGGTACCGCAGGTGAGAATCTCGACACCCTGCTCCGCCAAGCCCTTCAGGTCATCGAGCACCGGCGAGCCCTCGACGGTGAGCTTGGCACCGCCGTTGTAGAACAGCATGGTCACGGGCAGCTCCTCCTGCTGCGTCACGGCAAAGACAAACGCCTTCATGAGCTTGTGGCCCAGCTCGTCGTCGCCACGGCCCATGCAATCGGTATAGACGGAAATGACAAGTTTGCCCTTGCCGGCGCTGGCGTCGCAGAAAGCGGCGCCGTCCTGCTCGGGGTCCGCAACGGCCACGGCACCGGCGGTCGCGACGGTCACGTGCCACTCAGCGTCAGAAACCTTCTCGACTGAGGCCGTGCAGCCCTTCTCCTGCGCCATCTTCGAGATGTTCTTGACGGCGGTCTCGTTGTCGACCGAGGTCACGACTGTGCCCTCGTCATCGAGTTGCTTCAGGGCTTTGAGCGTCTTGACGACGGGCAGCGGGCAGGCATCGCCCATGGCATTGACTTCAATTTTGGTAGACATAGTTTTTCCTTTCAAAAGGGACCGCCCAGAACAGTAGGCGGTCGCATAAACGGTTTTCCTTAATGCACAACGCGAACGGCAGGACCGCCTGGTACCGGCTCGTACACGCGACCGACGACGGCGGCGATACGTCCTTCGGCATGTAGACGGCTCGCAAGCTCATCCACATCGGCAGCAGGTGCCGCGATAAGCAGGCCACCAGACGTCTGCGGGTCGTACAGCGCGTCGAGCATGCCCGGCTCAAGGTCCTCGTCGGCCGTCACGCGCGGGCCAAAGAAGTCCTGGTTGCGGTAGGAGCCCGCGGGGATAATGCCCAAACGCGCCATGTCGAGCACCTGGTCAAAGAGCGGCACCGCCCCCGACGCAAGCTCAATCTGCACGCCCGAGCCCTCGGCCATCTCGCACGCATGCCCGATCAGGCCAAAGCCCGTGATGTCGGTGCAGCCGTGAAGCTCAAGTCCCTCGGCCAGACGAATCGGAGCCTCGTTGAGGGTGCGCATCGAGTCAAACATGGCTGCGGCCTCGTCCCGCTCGATGAGCTCGCCCTTAATGGCCGTGGTGATGATGCCCGAGCCAACCGCCTTGGTCAGCAGTAACGCATCGCCCACGCGCGCGCCGCTGTTGGCGAGCATGCGGTCGAGCGCGACAAACCCGCTCACGGACAGGCCGTACTTGGGCTCGTCGTCGTTGATGGTGTGACCGCCCGCGATGGAGCAACCCGCCCCGACGCACTTGTCGGCGCCGCCCGCCAGAATCTGACCGGCAACCTCAACGCCCAGACAGCTCGGGATGCACAGCAAGTTCATGGCATGGCTCGGCCGCCCGCCCATGGCGTAGATGTCCGACAGCGAGTTTGCCGCGGCGATCTGGCCAAACAAAAACGGGTCGTCGACCATCGGTGGGAAGAAGTCGATGGACTGCACGAGACCCAAGTTATCGCCAACGCGAAAGACGCTCGCATCGTCGGAGGTATCGAACCCCACGAGCAAGTTGTCGTTATGCACATTGGGTAAATCGCCCAGGACCTGGGCGAGGGCTCCAGGAGCCAACTTAGCGGCTCAACCGCTCGCGGCAGTCATAGACGTGAGCCTAATCTGATCGTCAGCCATCGATACCTCCTCTCATCGGTCAATCATTTTCTCCCAGTATACGCATGAATGCGAGCCTGCGGCGGATGCATTAATTGAGCGCCTGTGCGCGAATCGCCGCGCCGATGGCACCGGCAAAGCGAGCCTGGGGCGAGGTGGTCACCGGCGACCCCAGCAGCTCGCCCAACCGCTCCACCACGAAGGCGTTCTCGCACAGGCCACCGGTCAGGTAGTACGGGGCGCCCGCGGCCTGCCCGGCCATGGTCGCCACGCGCGAGACCACGCTGTCGATCACGCCACGCGCAATGTTCTCGCGCGGCTCACCGCGACCGATCAGGCTGATAACCTCGCTTTCGGCAAACACCGTGCACATGCTGCTGATCTTGGTGGGCTCGCCGGAACGCGCCAGGTCAGCCATCTGCTGTTGGGAAATACCCAGACGGTCGGCCATGATCTCCAAAAAGCGCCCCGTGCCGGCGGCGCACTTGTCGTTCATGGCAAACTTGGCCACGCGGCCACTTTTAAGCTGAATGACCTTGGTGTCCTGGCCGCCTACGTCAATCACCGTGCCGTGATCGCCAAACAGGCGCACGGCACCGGTACCGTGGCAGGTGATCTCGGTCACGACCTTGTGCGCATAGGGCACGGCGACACGACCGTAGCCGGTCGCGACCACACGCACATCGTCGGCTGCCACGTCATAGCCGGCCGCTGCCAGCGCCTCGCGCAGCCGCTCGGAAGCATCGACCGAGGAGAACCCGGTTGGCTGCACGCACGTCCACGCCACCGAACCCTCCCCGTCGACCACAGCAGCCTTAGCCGCCGTAGACCCGATATCGATCCCGATCCCTATCATGGCTCTCTCCCAATCTAAACATCAAAGACAGCTGCGCGTTCAGGCGCCTTAGCTCTAGGTTTCTCAGGTGCCGGAGATTGCCCCGAAAGAGGAGCGCAGCGTACTTTGGGTACGCAAGCGACGGTTTGAGGAGCAAGATCCGGTGCCTGAGGAAGCTAGAGGGTTTCGATGAAGGCGGCGATGCGAGTCTCGATCTGGCCCATGTCACCGTTGCTGTAGTCGGTCTCGATCTTCATATACGGAATACCCACACCCTCGACAGCCCCCTGCATGCGCGCGCTCTCAACGTTGAAGGTGTGGCAGGCCTGTAGCACGCTCTCTACCACGCCATCGACATGGTACTTCTCGCACATGGCCAGCGTATTTTCCATACGGCCGTCGTTGGGCGTCATGACCGAGCAGTTGATGTCCAGGTAACGGTCGGCGATGGCGCGCAGGATATCGGGAGCCTCCGGGTCGATCATCATGGCCGCCGTGCGCTCACCCGAGCAGTCGTCCATGCACACGACCACACCGCCGTTGGACTCGATGGTGCGACCGATCTTGTTGATTACGCCACCCACTGGGCAGCCGGTGATCAGAATGCGCTTGGCATCCGCCGCGACCGGGCGCTCGCCCGCGTCGTAGGCCTCGCGCAGCTTGACAATCTTTTGCTCCAGCTGCTGCGCATAGGCCTCGATATCAAAGCTGAACGTGCCGGCAAACATGGTGCTCATCAGGTCGACGCCGCTCATGGCCGCCGGCTGGTTGGCCTGCAGCGCAAACATCTCGAGCTGGGCCGCACGCAAGCGGTTGCGACGACGGACGGCAGCGCGCAGGTCATCGTCGGTAATCGTGATGCCGTAGAAGTTCTCGAGCTCCTCCTTGAGCAGGCAGCACTCCTCGTACCAGCCTTCACGCTCGTAGGCGCGATCGCGACCCTGCGGAAGATGCAGAATGTGCGTGCGCTTGAGCTCGTTGAGTAGCTCGTACATCTTCTTCTTGCCGTCGCAGGTGGTCTCACCGATGATCATGTCGCTAAAGTACGTAAACGGGCACTTTTGCGAATAGGCAAAACCATACGTCGACTTGATGAGCGGACACAGATTTGCCGGCAGCACCTTCTCGGCCTCGGGAATCACCTCATCGGACGTACCGCAGGCCACGCTCGAGGCGCCCGCGGCATCGATAATCTCGAGCGGCGTATAGCTGCACAAAAAGCCGACCAGACGATTGCCCGCCTGCTTGTAATCCTTGACACGAATAAACGCCGCCTTGCGCTGCTCGTTGAACTCCTCAAACGTGGATGGCAACGGCTGCTCCATATTTTCCGACATATAACTCCTTAACAAACCTTTTGACCAACCAAGGAAACGGCTTTCCCAGGTGCCCGAGGTTGCCGTGAAAGAGAAGCGCCGCGTACTTTGGTACGCAAACGATGGTTTGAACGGCAAGATCGGGTGCCTGGGGAAGCCGCCGGGACGGATACCCCTAAATGGTTTCCAAGAAAGCCTCAATCCTGGTTTGCAGTTGGCCTGCATCCTCGCCGGCGTAGTCGGTCGTGATGTGCATAAACGGAATGCCGGCCTCCTCGGCAGCCTTCTCCACGGCAAACGACTCCATCTCGTAGAGCGTGCAGAACTGCAGGGCCACGTCGACGATGCCGTCGGCATGCAAGTCCTTGGCCATCTGGACAATGTCCTTCATACGCTGATCGTTGGGCGTAAAGACGGCGCAGTTAATCTTAAAGTAGCGCTCGGCGATGGCGTCGAGCATCTCGTCGACCGTCTCACCGGACTCGTCGACCAGGTCCTTGTAGCAGCGCGAGCCCGTGCAGGACTCCTCGCCTACCACAACGCCGCCGGCCTTCTCGATGAGGTTGAACAGCTTCCAGTTGGGCACGGCCATGGGCGTGCCGGTGTACAGGATGCGCTTGGTCCCCTTGGGCGCCACGCCCTCGCCGGCCTCAACGCGCTGCTCGCACTCGGCGGCCATCTCGTTGATGGCTCCGGTCAGACGCGGCGTGTCGTCCATAAAGGCGGCCTGAACGGTCAGCAGGCTGTCGAGACCGCTGATGGGCGCCGGATCGGCAGCGCGCGTGGCAGCGAGGCGCTGCAGGGCGCGACGCTTCTCGTTGACGGCGTGGATGGCAGCCTTCAGACGCTCGGGCGTAATCTTGACGCCGCACTCTTCCTCGATCTTGGCGGCGAGCTTCTTGACCTCGGCCTTCCAGGTCACGAGCGTAGACTCGTCGTGCACGTTGGGAATATCCATGACGTACATGTTCTTTTGCGTTGCAAAGAACTCGTAGGCCTTCTTCTTGCCATCGCAGGTGTTCTCGCCTACCACCAGGTCACTCGACTCAATGTAGGGGCAGACCTCGCCCAGCTTAAAGCCGGCAAAGCTCTTGATGAGCGGACAGGTGTTGCGCGGCAGGTGCTCCTCGACCTTGTCCGTTGCCCAGTCGGCACCCGAGCACAGGCCCACGGGAATACCGTCGCAGGCGAGCACAATCTCCTCGGGCACATACACGCAGAACGAACCGACGATCTTGGTGGCCTCGCCGGCCTCCTTCTTGTCGAGCATCTCCTTAATGCGGCCGCTGTGGATGTTGGTGGCCACAAAGTCCAGGTAGGACGTAGACTTGGGGCGATTGTTCTGCGTCAGGAACATGTCCCCGTACATCTGGCCCACGGCGCCCAGCAGCATATCATGGTCGGCAAGATTCATGCCCAAGCTCCGCCACATCGGATAGAAATCGAATTCTTCAGCCATGACGGTTCCCCTCTCGAACCAAAAACGGATAACAGCGGTATCGATGCACGACGGACGGCGACTGCCCGGCCGTGCTCAAACCCGGAATCTTGGAGAACCTGCCTTGCGGACAGTTATTTAGTTGTGCGTCGTCTCTCCCGGAGCCGTGAACATACCTGCTCATATGCGACTCCGAGCCATATACAGGGCGCGCGCGGCAACGCGGCGAATGTATGTCGTCTGCGGCATGTGCGCACCCTCCTTAACCAGTTGAGGTCAACTATATCAACGGTCATCGCCCCTGCGAACACCGTTGACATTCGTACGACAGCGTCGTGTGCCGTCGTTCAATAAATAGTTATCTTGATTGATAAGAGTTTGTCATACCTCATTCGGCGAACGGCAAAAACAAAGCCGCCGAGGCCTATATCCCCGACGGCATTACCCGGCGCTATCGACAAACCAAATGAATCCTGCTGGCATCGAAGTGCATGCGCAGCGTCTCGCCCGCTTGCGGCAACTCGTCGACAGGCGTGCCCACTTTGTTGACTTTCCACTGCAGGCGCGTCGGCGCATCGGCACGCGGCACGTCCAACAGCACCAGGCGCTCAAAACGCGAATCGCTCACTCGGGCCACATGCAGGTCGTAGCTGTTACGACCCCGCTCAGCACGGTTGTCCACATGGAAGTAGCTTGCGCGAATGCCCAGGTACGCCACATTATCGGGAACCTCGCGACCCACATTAAAGGTCATGCCCCAGTCGAGGGCCTCAACTTCTTCGTCGCCAATCTTGCGCGCCCGGCTTGTGTTCTTGCAGCCCGTCAGGCGCAGCGCCGCCAGCGTCTGCGGACAGCGGACCACGTCCTCGACGGAGCCGATCTCCTCAACATGCCCGTCGTGCATCACGCAGATGCGCTGGCACAGGCGGCACGCTTCGTCGATGTCGTGGCTCACGTAGAGCACGGTACGGTTACACACATCGAACAGGTCGAGCATGTTCTGCTCGAGCGCGCTCTTAAGATAGGAATCGAGCGCGCTCATGGGCTCGTCGAACATAAAGATGCCCGGATGCGCCGCCACCATGCGCGCAAGCGCCACACGTTGCTGCTGACCGCCCGAGAGTCGCGCGGGATAGCGGTCGGCAAAATCGGCTAGACCGAAAATGCTCAGATAACGCTCGGCGAGTTTTTTACGCGCGGCGGCGTCACCCGCGTCCTTTACACCGGCGCATACGTTATCGGCCACCGTCATGTTGGGAAACAGCTGATAGTTTTGGAACAACAGGGCGCATTTTCGCTCCTGGGGCGACAGGTCGATGCCCGCCGCCGAGTCAAAAAAGGTCACGCCGTTGACAACGATCTTGCCCTCGTCGGGCGTCTCCACACCGGCAATGCAGCGCAGTGTGCAGCTCTTGCCGCAACCCGAGGCACCGAGCAGCGCCACACGCTCCTCGCCGCCTTCGAGCTGCATGTCGAGGGTAAAGCCGGGATAGTGCTTTTTGATATCCAAAACGAGCGACATGGCCTATCGACCTCCCTGCAAAGCGGCATCATCGCGCATGAGCTCGGTCAGCGCCTCGCGATCGATACGCAGCACATCGCCGCCCGCCGGGTCGAGCGAATCGCCCTGTCCGGTGAGATCTTTGGCCTGTTTGCGCTCCGCACGGGCAAGGCCCCGCTCGCGATACTTTTGCGAATGAGCGGTGTACATGTTGATGAACAGGATGACTAGGAAACTAAACGCTATTACGACCACGACCCAAAAGAGGGCCACCGACGTATTGCCGCCCATCCATTCAAAGTAAATCGCAATGGGAATGGTCTGCGTAATGCCGGCATAGTTGCCCGCAAAGAACAGCGTGCAGCCAAACTCGCCCATGGCACGCGCGAAGGCGAGCACCGTGCCGGCGGCAATCGAGGGCCAGCCAAGCGGCATCATAAGTTTGGTGAAGATGCGACGCTCGGACCATCCCAGGGTTCGCGCGGCGTCGAGCATCTGCGTGTCGAGGCTCTCAAAGGCACCGAGCGCCGTACGGTAGACGAGCGGGAACGACACCACCACGGCAGATATCACCGCCGCCGGCCACGTAAAGACAATCGAGATGCCGTGCGCAATGAGCCACTGGCCCACCCCGGTCGAGCGGCCAAACAGCATAAGCAGCAAAAAGCCGCAGACCGTGGGCGGCAGCACCATAGGAATCGTAAAGACCGAATCGAGCAGGCCCTTGATGCGACTCGAGGTACCCATAGTCTTCCACGCGGCGAACAGGCCCAGCGCAAAGGAGATCAGCAGGGCAAGGCCGCTCGTTTTAATGGACACCCAAAACGGGCGATAGTCGATGTCGCCTAAAAAGGAGGCCGAAGAGGTCAGGGGGCCCTGCTCATCCCGCAACACGACAGACGATGCTTCAACCATTTGAGCGCTATCAAGCCAACGCGCGCCGCCCTTGGCATCACCCGAGGCCGATGAAATCACCACATAGCGGTCCCCATCCGCACCGCGCTCGTCAAAGCCATAGGTATATCCGCCGGCATCAAACGTTGTTTCCGCCGTGACATACCAAGGAAGATCCACGTCCCCTAGCTGCGCACCTCCCATGCAGTTTGCACTGTCGAGCCCACAGACGAGGGCCTTGAGACCCGATACGCACTCGTTGTCCTGCGGATCCAATCCATACTTCTCGACCGCTTTGGGCGATATCCACACCACAACGCGATCGGCAGCAGGCGCCACTACAAGGTCCACGTCCTCGTCAACAGGAAACCGGTAGCCCTCAGGCTGGCCCTCCATGGCACGAGCGGTCCCCTTGGCCAACCGCTCAAAACCCTCGATTCCATAGGAAAGCCCATGAGTGGTCGCAGCAACCTGGGCCCCGTCCTCGGCGTCCCCAGCAAACGCAAATCCCGGTACCCAGCAAAGCACGAAGGTCAAAGCACAGGCGACAAGCATGCGGAATCTATTAAGCACGAAAAGCTCCAAGCGAATATAAGGACGGAGTGAGACACAAAACGATGGAATTATAGCGCCAAGCCGCACTACGCGGAAAGCTCAAAGCCGTACTTTGCCCAAATCTTTTGGGCCTTCTTGTTGGTCAGGCAGAAATCGATGAACGCCTTGGCCTCGTCGGCGTGCTCGGAGCTCTCGGCAACGGCACCCGGATACACGATGGGTTTGTGCGAATCCTCGGGACACACGAAGGCCTCCTCGATGCCATCGTAGCGGAAGATATCGGAGCTGTAGACAAAACCTGCCACGCAATCGCCCGTAGAGACGTAGGCCGCAGCGGTGCCGACCTTGTCGGCCAGGGCCACCTTGTCAGCGAGCTCGGGTGCATACTCGCCGTCGTCGCCCTCGGTGCCAGTGTAGAGGCCCACGGAGGCCAGGGCCTGGTTGGCGTACTTGCCGGCGGGAACGGTCTTGGCGTCGCCAATGGCGATCTTGCCGTCCAGATTCGCGACGTCGGCGATGGCCTCGACCTTGGTGTCGGAGCCCTCGGCGCGAATGATCACGAGGTCGTTGACGAACATGTCCTCACGCGTGTCGGCGTCGACGAGCTCGGCGGCCTCGGCGTCGTCCATGGTGCCCCTGGAAGCCGTGATGAGCACGTCGACGGCGGCACCGGCGCGCATCTGCTCGACAAGGTCGCCAGACGCCTTAAACTGCGTGTCGGCAAAGGTGGTGCCGGTCTGCTCGGTGTAGAGCTCTTGAACCTCGGGCAGGGCCTTCTCGAGCGAGTTGGCGGCAAAGACCTGCAGCTCGACAGCTTTCTTGGAAGATGCCTTAGCAGAACCGGCATCGGATCCGGCCGGCTCGGACGTCTTGCTGCCCGAGCAGCCGGCAAGACCAAGGCCGGCAGCGGCGACAGCAGAAAGCGAGACGAATCCGCGGCGAGAAACCATATCGAACATATTCAACCCTTTCGGACCTTGTGCCCGGGTACCCCACCGCGGGCTTTAATCTGCAATCAGATTATACTTTTGCGCGAATAATGATAGTGAGAAATTATTCTCGCCAGAGAATATAGTTTCGAGTTACCGTGCACCTCGGCGTCGATTCGGCGGAAAACAAAAGCGGAGCAGCCGTTCAGGTCGCCCCGCCGCAGGTAAACCACCTAGTTGGTATGTCCGCCGCCCGCTGTCATCTGAGCCGCATGCTCCAGCTGGTCCGCTATGGCCTCCCAGCTTTCGCGGGCGGCCTTCGTAGAACCGGGAAAGTTTACGACAAGTGTATGACCTCGTTGCATGCAAATAGCACGCGAGAGCATTGCGCGGCGCGTCTTGGTCATCGAGTACGCGCGAATCGCCTCGGCAATACCCGGCACATCACGGTCGCAGACGGCACGCGTCGCCTCGGGCGTCACGTCGCGCATCGAAAGCCCCGTGCCGCCGCAGGTGAGCACGACATTGGCGTGGCACTCATCGGCGGCTTCCGCAATGGCATCACCAATCTCGCTGACGTCGTCGCGCACGACCACATGCGAGGCGACCGCCCAGCCCTGCGCCTCGATAAGCTCCTCGAGCGCGGCACCCGCCTCGTCCTGCGCAAGATCGCGCGTGTCCGAACACGTCACAATCGAAATCTTCAGCTCCATAGTCTTCCTCCTACAGCACCGTTCCCTCGGGCAGGTCGACACGCACGACATCCACGACGTCGCCCGCCTTGAGCTCGCACGGTCCTTCGTCAATACGCAGCAGGCAATTGGCCCGCTGCATCGTGCCGAGCAGCGCCGAATTCTGCGTATTGGCCTCGGTCACCAACAGCTCACCGGTCTCGGGGTCGCGCAAAACCGTGGCGCGATCGAAGAAGCGTCGGTCCTGGCGCTTCTTCACGCCGTGCGTGAGCGTCGCCTGCTGCACGGGACGCACGCCCTCGGCAAAGCCGCGCATCTTGCGGATCGCCGGACGGGCAAGCATCTCAAAGCCTACATACGCCGCGGCCGGATTGCCTGAAAGCCCCAGGTAGGGCTTACCTCCGAGCAAGCCAAACGTGATGGCCTTGCCGGGGCGCATCGAGATGCGATCGAAGAGCACCTCGCCCTCGCGCTGGACCAGCGCCGTCACATAGTCGTAGTCGCCCGCCGAGGCACCGCCGCTCGTAATGACAAAGTCGCACTCCTGCACGGCACGATGAACCAGCTCGGCAATCGCCTGCTCATCATCGGGCGCAATGCCGTAGAACACGGGCTCGGCGCCGGCATCAAGTGCTTCGGCCATCAACGCCGACGAGTTGGAATCACGAATCTGACCGCGCGCCGGTACCTTACTCGGTGCGACCAGTTCCGTGCCCAGCGAGATAATGCCCACACGTGGGGCGGCGTGCACCTTCACGCTCGCGTATCCGGCGCTTGCCAGCAGACCCGCGCCCGCCGGAGCCACGACCTCGCCGGCGTGCATCACAGCATCGCCGGCATGGGCTTCCTCGGCGGCAGAGCGAACGTTCTCCCCTACCTTGGTAGGCGCCGAGAAGCGAACGTGCGAGCCCTCGTTGCCATCGCCGTCGAGCACGTCGACGATCTCGTATTTCACCACGGCGTCGGCACCTTCGGGCACCGGCGCGCCTGTCATAATGCGGACCGCCTCGCCCGCGCCGATAGCGCCCTCAAACACATGGCCCGCGGCCTCGTGTCCGATAACGTCGAGCGTCACCGGCGCCTCGCCAGATGCCTGCGCCAAGTCCGCCGAGCGCACGGCATATCCGTCCATAGCGCTGTTGGCAGACGGCGAGATGTCGATATCGGCCACCGCGTCCTCGGCCAAGGGAAGACCGGCGGCCTGCCACACGGGAATCTCGACGAGATCGGTCGGAGCAACGTGCGACAGGACAATCGACTGTGCGTCATCCAGCGGAATGAGTTTCTCTGCCATATGCACCTCTTAATGCCACGGCGCGCAACAGAGGCGCCGATTCTTTATGCTTGTCTCAGTATAATCCCCCGACGCACGACCGCGACTCGGCCTGTACCCGCAAATACACCTGTCGGCCGCAAGCCGCGAAACAGAACCGAAAAGCAACCTGCCGGTTTGTCACGTTTAGCACGTTCTATAATGCTCGTGTTGCAACCTAAAAGAGGAACGTATGGCTTTTACCAACAAACCCGAAAGCGCAAACGAGGCGCAGGGTCATTCCCAACCGCTCGACGACGGCGGTTTTTTCTCCCTTAACGACGTCATCACGGCAGGCAGGCATCAACTTACCCGCTCCGAGCATCTCTTGGCTGCCGACACGCGCCGCAACGCCCGCAACCTACTCGCGAGCGCTAAGCTGCTCGTACTCGTCGTCATCGTCTCGCTCGCCATGGGCGTTGCCGCTTGGGCGTTTTTGGCCTCGCTGAATATCGCGACCGACTATCGCGAGCACCATGTGTGGGTCTACGCCTTGCTTCCCGTTGTGGGCATGGCCACCGCGTGGGTCTACAAGAACCACGGTCTCGCCGCCAAGCGTGGCAACAACCTGGTCATCGACTCCGCTCTGGGCACACGCCTCATCCATATGCGCATGGCCGTCCTCACCTTCGTTTGCTCCACGCTCACGCACCTAACGGGCGGATCAGCCGGTCGCGAGGGGGCCGCGGTGCAGATCGGCGGCACCATTGCCAGCAACATCTCGAGCCTCGCCCACCTCAAAAAGCATGACCACCACGACCTCATGCTCGCCGGCATCTCGTCGGCCTTTGGCGCCGTATTCGGCTCGCCCCTTGCCGGAGCTTTCTTTGGCATGGAGATGTGCTTTATCGGCAAGATCGACTACACCGCGGGCATCTACTGCCTGGTCGCCTCGTTTACCGGCTACTTTACGTCGCTTGCCTTGGGAACCGAGTACGAAGCGAATGTTATAGCCAGCGTTCCCAACATGACACCACGGACGGTTGTCATCGTTGTTATCAGCGCCATTATCTTCGGTTTGACGGCACGCCTCTTTGCCTGGTCGGTTCGAACCGTCAAGAGCCTGTACGGTCGCTTTATCACCAATTACCTTATTCGCGCACTCATAGGCGCACTCGTGGTTTTGGCCGCCTATGCCCTCCTCGACGCCTGGGACTACGCCGGCCTTTCCACGTGGCTTTCCGGCGCCGGTTTTGCAGGCAACACCACCCTGGCGGACGCAGCCATCAAGTTGGTCGTCACAGCGCTTACCCTGGGCGCGGGCTTCCAAGGCGGCGAGGTCACGCCCCTGTTTGGCATCGGTGCGGCACTCGGTGGCTGGATCGGTTGCCTTACCGGGCTCGATCCCAGTTTTCTGGCGGCTCTCGGCATGCTCGGCGTGTTCTGCGCCGGCCTCAACGTGCCCATCACCACCTGCATGATGGCCATCGACCTGTTCCACGGCACGGCAGCCGGGTTCTTTGTCATCGTGGCCTTTATTAGCTACCTAACCGCCGGACACCGCGGCGTATACCCCGCCCAGCGCATCATCTCACCCAAGCGCCGTTCGCTTATTGTGGATGAGGGCGGTACGGTAGCGGATGCTATCGAGCGCCACAACGACCTGATAGAGTAGACGTTAGTATTCGCCGTGCAGCCACAATCGGGGGCAATCCGACCTGAGCGCGACCGCACTGCCATGTCACACGCCGGGAGTCGCCCCATGCACGCAACTGATTTTGGTCGCACGCTCATCATCGCCAACCCAGCCGCCCAGTCGGGCGCCGCGCATGAGGTTGCCGAGCGCCTGCAGCGCTTTTTGGATATGACCGCGCGCGCATCCCAGTTTGACTTGGTGCTAACCGAGCGCATGGGACACGCCAAGGAGCTGGCCGCACAGGCTCAGGGCTATCGCACCGTTATCGCCCTTGGCGGCGACGGCGTGATTCACGAGGTCGTCAACGGGCTTATGACGCAAGAGGAGGACACCCGCCCCGCTCTTGCCATCCTACCCGTGGGCTCTGGCAACGATTTTGCCCAAACGCTCGGCATCGACGATTTCTCCGGTAAGGATTTTGGCGCGCTGCTCACCTGCGAGCTGCAGCGTCAGGACATCGGGCGCATTCGCTCGTGGAGCCCTGCGAGCGGCAGCGGCGAGGCTACCGTTGAGTACTACGACCAGACGCTCTCGGTCGGCATCGATGCCGCCATCGGCCTGGGCACCACCGAGCTGCGCAAAAAGACGGGCCTCGCCGGCGCTCCGCTCTACACCCTATCGGGACTTGAGCAGTTTGGCCTGCGCTATCGCAACTACCCCATGACCATCAGCTTTGATGGCGCGCCCGCCGAGCGCGTGCGGGCGATCATCATGGCAATTCAGCTGGGTCCTACCTATGGCTCGGGCTATCGCATCTGCCCCGATGCCGACCCCTGTGACGGTGCACTCGACGTCTGCTACGCCTGTGGCCCCGTCCCTCGCGCGGTTGCCCTGCCTATGTTCCTTTCGGCCAAGGACGGTCACCATACCAAGTTGCCGCCGGTTCGTATGCGCCGCTGCCGCCATGCCGAGCTCACTTTTGAGGAGCCCGACTACCCCATCCAGGCCGACGGCGAGCCCGTTGTCGCCTCGCGCATCGAGATCGACATCCTTGCCGGCGTCCTCCACGTCTGGCATCCCACCCGCTAACCCCACCTAAGTTGCGGTGAAATAGGGACTGTTTATGCATCTAAAGCCGCAAAACAGTCCCTATTTCACCGCAACTTATGAGGAGATCATTCGTCGCTGCCCGGTTTGCGACGGTTGGCCTTTTTAATGGCGTTGAAGTGCTTGTCATTGAGTCTGCGCTGGCGAGAGCGCTGAGGCACCTTGGTCTTTACGCGTCGGCGCGGCGGACGGCCACGACGCTCAAGCTCTGCCCTCAGCTTACGCAGACAGCTTGCACGGTTCTGGAACTGGCTGCGGCTCTCGCGCGCCGTCACGGTAATTCCCGAAGGGATATGTTTCATGCGCACCGCCGAGTCCGTCGTGTTGACACCTTGTCCGCCCGGACCAGTCGCGCGAAACACCTGCACCTCGCAATCGCGCGCCAACTCCTCGGCCGACATCTCGGCATAGCGCGCATACTCGCGCCATCCCATCTTGTTCTCGTCCATATCAACACCTCCCCTCATACAAAAAATGTGACAAAGGGACAGTCCCTTTGTCACATCGCATACCAATCGCTTGTGTTGCGCGCTTAGGCGAAGGTGATCTCGCCGTTCTCGCAGTCCATATCGGCGATACGTGCCAGGCTCTCAACGCGGAAGCCGCGCTTACGGAGCTTATCGCCGCCGCCCTGGAAGCCCTTCTCAACGGCGATGCCAATGCCGGCAACTTCGGCGCCCGCAGCCTCGCAGATCTTAATAAGGCCCTCAAGCGCGCAGCCGTTGGCCAGGAAGTCGTCGATAATCAGGACCTTGTCGCCCTCGGACAGGAAGCGCTTACCCACAATGACCGGGTACTCCTTCTGCTTGGTAAAGGAGTAGATGGTCGTGGCATACTGCTCGCCGTCGAGGTTGATGGACTGCGCCTTCTTGGCAAAGACCACCGGCACGCCGCCAAAATGCTGAGCCGCGATGCAAGCCATGCCAATGCCCGAAGCCTCAATCGTCAGGATCTTGTTGATCTCGACACCCTCGAACAGACGGGCCCACTCGGCGCCCATGTGGTCGAACAGCCCAACGTCGCATTGGTGGTTGAGGAAGGCATCAACCTTAAGGACGTTACCGGCCTTTACGATGCCGTCATGGCGAATACGATCCTCAAGCTCCTGCATGGCGCAACCCCTTCTCGCGGCAACGATACCGCGCGATTAATAAACGTTGTTCGATAGTCTACCACGGACCGACCCCCGCCCGTCCCACAAGCCGCATCGCACCACAAACCAGTCTTTTTGGGACGGCGCGAATCGTGGCAGACAGCCTCCCAACACGCTAATGGCGGGCGCACATCTTCACCAAACGCACCATGGCAAGCGCAAAGCCCACAGCGGCCACAGCCATCAACACATAGAACACCGAACGGAAACCAAACAGGAACACATCCGGACGTCCTGCAACAAAACTGGTCACGGCCTCGCCCATCGCCACGCTCATCTGTCCATACAGGATATTCGACGCCACCGTAATGCCGAGTGCCATACCCGCATAACGCGCCAGGCTACCCAGACTACCCGCAAAGCCGAGTGCTTCGCGCGGAGCCGAGCCCATGTACAACGAGTTGTTAGGACTCTGGAAAACCGACGTACCGCACGACATAAACGCGACACAGCACACGATCACAGGGATAGAAGAGCGCTCGTCGAGCGTGCTTACCGCAAAGAGACCGCACACATACACGCCCAGGCCGACCGCCGTAGGGACCTCGCAGCCAACACGGTCCGAAACCGTACCCGAAAGCGGCCCGATAAAGGCATTCACCATCGGCAGCGCCAAAAAGAGCAATCCGGAAATGTCGGAACCAAAGCCGTGGGCGTCCTGAAAATAGAACGGCAGAATAAACTCGGATGCGCCAATGCCAACGAACACGATGAGCATGCAGGCAAGGTTGATGGTGAAGGCCGAATTTGCAAAGCAGCGACGAGCGGCCTCGATCAGGGACATGGGGCGCTCGCCGGCCTCCGGCTTAACATGCGGCAGCGTGTAGAGCCCCACGATAAACGAGATCACGCCAATAGGCAGGTTGATGAGGAAGATACTCTCCCAGGGAAAGCTTGCCACCAGCATGCCGCCAAGCACGGGGCCACACATCATGCCGAGGGCCACAAAGGTCGCGAGAATACCCATGGCACGGCCACGTTCGCGCGCCGGAAACGACTCGGTGATGATACCCATGTTGTTAGCCATGGCCGCCGCGCAACCGACGCCCTGAACAATGCGTGCCAGGATAAGAACCTCGAGCGAACCCGAAAGGCCGCAAAGCAGCGAGCCGGCCGTAAAAACGATTACGCCCAGCTGGAATACGCCCACCTTGCTGCGCACGTCGCCCAGACGGCCAAACGGCAACATAGCCACGCAAGTCGCAAGCAGATACACCGAGCTTACCAGCTGAATGCGATCGAGGCCCACGCCCAGCTCCTTTTGCATCACGGGCAGCGCCACGGTCACGACGGTCGAATCCAGACACACCATAAACGTCATGATGAGCACGGTAAACAGAATCGCCCATTTGTTCTTGCCATGGGTGTCGCCCTCAAGGGCAATGTGCTCGCGGCGCAGCTGCTCTGCGGTTTTCTCCATATCCATCCTTTCGAGTGGCGCAACGCAAAACGGGGCCCCAATCGCCTGCAAACAGTCGCGATTGGGGTCCCGCCTACGGAATCGGAACGAAAGGTCGCCGAAGCTTTCTGCCAGCATCGGCACCTTGAACGGAGCTAGCCTAGCACTGCTCGAGCGCCTGCTCAAGGTCGGCAATCAGATCGGCCGTGTCCTCGAGGCCGCACGACAGGCGCACCATGTCGGCGGAGATGCCACAGGCGATGAGCTCCTCATCGTTCATCTGGCGATGCGTGGCATTAGCGGGATGCAGGCAGCAGGTGCGGGCGTCGGCCACGTGTGTGGCGATCTGGGCGAGCTTGAGGCTCTTCATAAAGGTCTCGGCCGCCGCGCGACCACCGTTAAAGCCAAAGCTCACGACGCCGCAGGTACCGTTGGGCATGTACTTCTGAGCGATGTCATAGTACTTATCGCCCTCTAGGCCCGGATAGCTCACGAAGCGTACCTTGGGATGACTCTGCAGGAACTTGGCAACGGCCAGGCCGTTCTCGCAATGACGCGGCATGCGCACATGCAGGCTCTCGAGCGAGCTGTTCAGGAAGAAGGCCGCCTGCGGGTTCTGCATGGGGCCGAGATCGCGCATGAGCTGAGCGGTTGCCTTGGTAATGAAGGCGCCCTCGCGACCGAACTTCTCAGCATAGGTCACGCCGTGGTAGCTCTCATCGGGCGTGGTAAGACCCGGGAACTTGTCCGCATGGGCCATCCAGTCAAACTGGCCGTGGTCAACGATCACGCCGCCCAGGTAGGCGGCATGTCCATCCATGTACTTGGTGGTGGAGTGCGTAACGATGTCGGCGCCCCACTCAAAGGGACGGCACATCACGGGTGTCGGGAAGGTGTTGTCGACCATCAGCGGCACGCCGTGGTCATGTGCGGCCTTGGCAAAGCGCTCAATATCGAGAACGGCAAGGGCGGGGTTGGCGATTGTCTCGCCAAAGACGAGCTTAGTGTTGGGCTGGAAGGCTGCCTCGAGCTCCTCATCGGTGCAGTCGGGGGCAACGAACGTGCAGGTCAAACCCATACGACCCATGGTGTGAGCCAGCAGGTTGTAGGTACCGCCGTAGATGGCAGAGCTCGCGACCACGTGATCGCCGGCGCCGGCAACGTTAAAGATCGCGAGGAAGTTCGCGGCCATGCCCGAGCTCGTGAGCATCGCAGCGGTGCCGCCCTCCATCTCGCAGATCTTGGCGGCAACCAGGTCGCACGTGGGGTTCTGCAGACGGCTGTAGAAGTAGCCAGACTCCTCCAGGTCAAACAGCTTGCCCATATGCTCCGACGTGTCGTATTTCCACGTGGTGGACTGGTAGATGGGCACCTGGCGCGGCTCGGCATCTCCCGGGTGATAGCCGCCCTGAACACATGTAGTACCGATGGTCTGCTCGCTCATATCTGGCTCCCTTGCCTGGGTTACGTTTCATTCGGTTCACGATACCGCTACCCTGCACCCCTCTCAACCCATCCCCAAGGTAGGTTAAGGGACAAATTGATCAGGGGTATTTATCTCAAGCCTTGGGCATTTGCTCGATAGATAAAAACGAGACATACATGAAGCTCTCGATGATTACATGCTCCGTCACGGGTACCATAGGCGAGTACACCGTGACCAAGGAGACAACGATGAAGCAGATCGATACCACCCAGCTCGACACCGCCGCCTGCCAGGCTCAGGCTGCCGAATACCACGCCCGCGGCTTTAACTGCGCACAGGCCGTTGCCTGCACGCTCGCACCTGCCGTCGGGCTCGACCCCCAGACCGCCTTTACCCTCACCGAGGGCTTTGGCGCCGGCATGGGTGGCATGACCGAGACCTGCGGCGCCATCTCGGGCGCCGTGGCCGTCATGGGCTTTGTGATGAGCGACGGCATGGAAAACCCCAAGACCAAAGGCCAGACCTACAAGCTGTCGCGCGAAATCGCCAAGCGCTTTGGCGAGAAGAACACGACGACCGTCTGCGGCACGCTCAAGGGCATCGGATCGGACAAGGGTCCGCTCCGCAGCTGCCCCGGCTGCATCGACGATGCCGTCGAAATCGCCTGTGATGTGCTAAAGCAGCTCGCCGAGTAAACGGCAGCGACATAAAACGACGGCCGGCGCGCTTGGGATCTATCCAAAGCGCGCCGGCCGTCGCCGTTAGAACTCTGCAAATTCGGGAGCGCCGACCTCGATCTCCTCGCGCCCCGCCATAAGCTCGCGCATCTTAGCGCAAAACGACTCCTGCTCCCCCGCCTTAAACACTAAATGAAGTGTCACGGCATCCGCGTACTCGGTATCCGAAACTTTGGCACCCGAATCCTGCGCCAAACGAAGCACCTGCTCGTACTGCGGATAGGCCACATGCACGTCAACAGGCATGACACTCGTCATCTCGACAATCTGCCCGGCCTCCCGAGCCGCAGCCACCGCTGCCTGCGTCGCCGCGGTATAGGCGCGTACCAAGCCACCGGGCCCCAACAACGTACCACCAAAATAGCGTGTCACTACGCAGCAAACATTTTTGAGCTCCGCACCGCGCAACACCTCGAGCGTCGGCATACCGCTCGTGCGGCTCGGCTCACCATCATCGCTCTGGCGCTCGCGTCCATCGACTAAAATCCACGCGGGAACATTGTGTCGAGCGTCGTAATGACGCTTGCGAACCATCTCGATAAAGGCATTCGCCTCGTCCTCGGACTCAATATGGACCAGCTGGGCAATAAACCGGCTCTTGCGGTCCACAAACTCGCCTGAAGCCTCAATATTCGATTGCAGAGTAAAATAGCTGTCCAACAAAGCCCCTCAACAACAAGCAAAGCAACAAACAGCCTCAATAATACGGCAAAGGCCGTACCGATAACCCCGGTAAATAGAACGGCAACGCCAATGACCAGGCAAAAACAGCGAGATGCCAAGAACGGAACCGCCGATGATTCCACCAACGAAAGCGAGAACCCGTCAGCGCGAGCAAGGTGCCTTGAAAGACGAGGGCATTGACCTTATGGTCATGCCCGAAGGCTTGAAAGGCAGATTGCCGCGCTGACGGGTTCGCAGCGTCAACAAAGTGCTGAGTGGGCTTGTAAGCCGGGTTCTGTCGTGAACGGTCATTTATCTTGTCTGCACGTTACCGTGCAGCTCCACGCACGCTACCCGAACGCGGACCGGGCCGGCCCATAGCGTTCCTATTCGCGCTTGCTCCGGATGGGGCTTGCCAAGCCGCCGTGTTGCCACGACGCTGGTGGTCTCTTACACCACCGTTTCAGCTTTTCCCTTTACGCCTTGCGGCGCAGGTGGGAGTCTTCTTTTCTGCGGCGCTTTCCGTCGGATCACTCCGCCCGGCCGTTAGCCGGCATCCCGCCCTCTGGAGCCCGGACTTTCCTCACGCGTGCTGCAAGCAGCACATCGCGCGACCGTCTGGCCCACTCAGCAGTGCAAGAGTGTAGCACACCGTCACCACAGGCAATGGCACAACACAAGCGTTCGACACGATAAACCAAGAACCACGCCATGCAGTACAATAGGGTTGTCGATGGGCAACGTCGTCAGTCGAGACGCGACCGCGCTCCGCACCCCTCCGTCTACTCGGTGTGTTCCCGCCTCCTCCCCGAGGCGGGATGTCGGCATTTTTCATGCACCGAAAACCCAATAGCCTGTGGACAGCCCAGGTAGTATCGCGGGCTTATAGGACAAAATGTGTGTCCCGATAGAACATCCGTTTCCATCCATTAATCCAGCCAGAACGGGTACGGGTCCCTGTGGTGGAGGTCCTCCCACACGGCCCTGTCGCCCCACTCCGGCCCTCCGTCCTCGCGCGA
>JAXIXR010000018.1:0-45286 GCA_036304905.1 Collinsella sp.
AGGACATCTTCAAGTACATAGAGCTCTATTACAATAGGGTGCGCATGCATTCCACCCTGGGCTACATGTCTCCAGTGGAATACGAGCGGCAATACGCTTGAGGATCCTTAAAAGAAAGTCCAGTTTATCCTTCCCACTCCACAGTCCGGACCGCTTCACGGTCCAACTTTCTGTCCGCACCCCCAACAGGAACTATTTCACCGCAACTTTGTTTTTATTGGTGTAAAAAGCGTGCCATGCTTGGGCGGGGATTGTTATTCGTTTGTAAAGCCGAGCCGCGCTTGCGGTAAGGGTTTATCAAATGCCCGTAAGAAACCGCAGTTGGCGCGGGTGCTGCCCGGTCGGGGTCGTATCTTTCCAAACAGCAAAGCGGGCAGGGTGCCCGCGATTCGCATGTACGAAAGGAAGATCATGCTCGATCAGGCTTATTCTCGTCGTCAGTTCCTCGGCCTTGCTGGTGGTCTTGCCAGCATCGTCGGTCTCGGTCTCGTTGGCTGCGGCGGCGCAGGCGCATCCGACGCCGCCGACAAGGGTAGCGCCGCTGCTGCCGAGTCCGTCTCCGGCGAGGTGACCTACGACGGTGCCTCCTCGTTCCAGGCTCTCGTCGAGGCCGCTGCCGAGAAGTTCATGGATGCCAACCCCGACGTCTCCGTCTCCGGCTCGGGCAACGGTTCGGGCAAAGGTCTGACCGCTGTTGCCGCCGGCACCGTCACCATCGGTAACTCCGACGTCTTCGCCGAGACCAAGCTCGAGGCCGACCAGGTCAAGAACCTCGTCGACCACGAGGTCGCCGTCGTGGGCATGGGTCCCGTCGTCTCTAAGAACGTGAAGGTCGACGACCTGTCCCTCGAGCAGCTCAAGGGCATCTTCTCCGGCCAGATCACCAACTGGAAGGAGGTCGGCGGCGACGACGCCAAGATTGTCGTTCTCAACCGCAAGGCCGGTTCCGGTACCCGCGCCACCTTCGAGGCTGCCGTCTTTGGCGACGAGGCAGTCGACTTTAAGGGCGACGCCGAGCTCGACAAGTCCGGCGACGTCCAGACTCAGATGGGCAGCACCGATAACGCCATCTCCTACCTCGACTTCTCGCACTTCGATGACTCCAAGTTCAACGCCATCAAGGTCGAGGGCGTCGAGCCCAAGAGCGCAAACGTCACCGACGACTCCTTCAAGATTTGGGCTACCGAGCACATGTACTGCTCCAAGGACGCCGACGAGGCCACCACGGCCTTCCTGGAGTTCATGCTTTCCGACGACGTCCAGGGCAAGCTCGTCGAGGAGCAGGGCTTTATCCCCGTCTCTGCCATGAAGGTCGTCAAGGACGCCAGCGGCAAGGTCTCTGCTAAATAAGTAATCGCCCCCGGAAAGGTTTGCAATGGCAAAACAGCTGCCAAAGCGCGACCTTGAGAACGTGGGTCTAGGCGTCACGGGCGCGTGCGTAGCGCTCGTGACGCTTGTCGTTGCCGCGCTTATCTTCATGGTCGCCCAAAAGGGCCTCTCGGCTTTTCTCAAGGACGGCGTCTCGGTCGTCGAGTTCTTTACCGGTACCAAGTGGGACCTGGCCAACACAGCCGAAAACGGCCTGCCTTATACCGGCGCTCTGCCCCTGATCGTCACCTCGTTTGCGGTCATGGTGCTCTCCACGCTCATCGCGCTGCCCATCGCCATCGGCTCTGCCATCTTTGCGGTCGAGATTAGCCCTAAGTTTGGCTCTAAGATCTTTCAGCCGCTCATTGAGCTTTTGACCGGCATCCCCTCGGTCGTCTTTGGCCTGATCGGTTTTCACGTGGTCGTCGGTCTTATGAAGAGCGTTTTCCACGTGAGCACGGGCCTGGGCATCTTGCCCGGCGCCATCGTGCTGGCCGTCATGATCCTGCCGACCATGACCACGCTTTCGGTCGATGGCCTGCGCGCCGTGCCCGACAGCTACCGACAGGGCTCGCTCGCGCTGGGCTATACCCGCTGGCAGACCATCTGGCACGTGGTGCTCAAGTCCGCCATGCCGTCGCTCATGACCGCGGTCATCCTTGGCATGACCCGCGCCTTTGGCGAGACGCTCGCCGTGCGCATGGTCATCGGCGGTATCGAGGCCATGCCGACGTCGCTGCTGTCGCCGGCGTCCACCATCACCACCACGCTCACCACGTCTATGGCGGTCTATGCCGAGGGCTCGGCCCAGGACGATGTTCTGTGGGCGCTCGGTCTGCTGCTGATGGGCATGAGTCTCATCTTCATCCTGATCATCCACCTTATCGGCCGCAAGGGGGCGAAGGCTCGTGGCTAGCACGCGTATCCACATCGACGAGGCGAGGCTCGGGCGTGTCCAAAAGCAGGACCGCTTCGCCACGGGCGTGTTGACGGCGATCGTCGCCATCGTCATGCTCATCGTCGTCTCCATGGTGGCCTATATCCTGTTCGAGGGCATCTCGACGCTGTTCCAGCCGGGCTTTCTCACGGAGCCGTCGCGCGCCAACGGAACGCAGGGCGGCGTGCTCTACCAGCTGTTCGACTCGTTCTACCTGCTGCTGATCACCCTGATCATCTCGGTGCCCATCAGCCTGGGTGGCGCGGTCTTTTTGGTTGAGTACGCACCCGACGGACCCGTCCGCGACATTGCCTCCACCGCCATCGAGACGCTGTCCTCGCTGCCTTCCATCGTTGTCGGCATGTTCGGTTTTCTGGTGTTCTCGGTGCAGCTGGGCTGGAAGTACTCCATCATCTCCGGCGCCGTCGCGCTCACCATGTTCAATATCCCCATTCTGGTGCGCGTGATCCAGCAGGCGCTCGAGGACGTGCCGCAGGCCCAGCGCGATGCGTGCCTGGCCATGGGCCTCACCCGCTGGGAGGCCATGCTGCACATCCTGATTCCCGAGGCCATGCCCGCTATCGTGACCGGCATCGTGCTTTCGGCCGGCCGCGTCTTTGGCGAGGCCGCGGCGCTGCTCTTTACCTCGGGCATGAGCTCGCCGGTTCGCCTCAACTTCTTGAGCCTTAACCTGTCGAGCCCTACTTGCGCCTGGAACGTGTTCCGCCCCGGTGAGTCGCTCGCCGTGCATATCTACAAGATCTATGGCGAAGGCAGCCCCGAGGCCCAGCAGATCGTTTGGGGTACCGCGGCACTGCTGATGATTTGCGTGCTGCTGTTTAACGTAATCGCCCGCATTGTGGGCAAGCAACTGGCAAGGAAGATGACGGCCGAATGAGCGAGATGAATGTAACGCCCGCAACCGAAGCGGCATCGTCCGACACCCGGGACTTCCTGTCGAGCGTGGGGGAGAGCGAGAAGCGCGTGCGCGTGAGCGGCAAGGCCGTGAGCGACGAGGTTGTGCTCTCCACCAAGGACGTCAACGTGTACTATGGCGACCACCATGCACTGCACAATACGTCGCTCGACTTCCACAAGGGCGAGATCACGGCGCTCATTGGGCCTTCGGGCTGCGGTAAGTCGACCTTCTTGCGTAGCCTCAACCTCATGAATCGCGAGATTCGCGGCTGCCGCGTGGAGGGCGAGATCAACTATCGCGGGCGCAACGTGAACACCAAGACCGAAAACACCTACGAGCTGCGCCGTTCCATTGGCATGGTGTTCCAGCAGCCCAACCCGTTCCGCAAGTCCATTCGCGACAACATCACGTTTGCGCCCAAGCGCCACGGCATCACCGACCGTGACGAGCTCGACCGCATGGTCGAGGAAAGCTTACGCGGCGCGGCGCTGTGGGACGAGGTCAAAGACAAGCTCGATAAGAGCGCCTATGCGCTTTCGGGCGGTCAGCAGCAGCGTCTGTGCATCGCGCGCACGCTGGCGCTCAACCCCGACGTGATCCTGTTTGACGAGCCCTGCTCGGCGCTCGACCCCATCTCGACGTTGGCGATCGAGGACCTTATGTCGTCGATCGTTGCCGACCGCGCCATAGTCATCGTGACGCACAACATGGAGCAGGCGTCGCGCGTGTCCAACCGCACGGCGTTCTTCTACATGGGCGATATGGTCGAGTACGACGAGACTGACGAGATTTTCCAACGGCCCAAGGATAAGCGGCTGAATGATTACCTCACCGGCATGTTCTCCTAGTCCGGGACATGCTTGAGGCCCGCGGCGGCCACGGTTGCCGCGGGACTGATTGGAGAAGCGGGTCATCTCTTGTGGGAGATGGCCCGCCTTTTACTCTGCGACCGAAACGACCACCACAAAGGGGACAGGCGCCTTCGTGGTGGTTTGGGGTGGGGCTCGCTGCTATCATGGACAACGTTGAATTTCTACGAAGGAGCAGGGCATATGGCGATTCTTTTGGGATGCGATTCCGTCAGCCTAGAGTTTCCCACCAAGCATATTTTCGATAGCGTTACGCTCGGCGTGGGCGAGGGCGACCGTATTGGTATTGTCGGTAAAAACGGCGACGGTAAGTCGACGCTGCTGAGCGTGCTCGCCGGCACGTTGGAGCCCGACGACGGCCGCGTGACGCACCGCCGCGACACGACGATTGGATTGCTCGGCCAAAAGGATAACCTGGTCGATACCGACACCGTGCATCATGCCGTCGTCGGTGACACACCCGAGTATGAGTGGGCGTCGAGTCCGCGTACGCGCCAGATTCTGGCCGGCCTTATTAGCGATGTGCCCTGGGAGGGCACGGTTGGCGAGCTTTCGGGCGGCCAGCGCCGTCGCGTGGACCTCGCGCGCCTGCTGATCGGCGACTATGACGTGCTCATGCTCGACGAGCCCACCAACCACCTGGACATGCGCACCATCAACTGGCTCGCGCGCCACTTAAAGGCCCGCTGGCAGCGCGGTCAGGGCGCCATGCTCGTGGTCACGCACGACCGCTGGTTCTTGGACGAGGTCTGCACCAGCATGTGGGAGGTCCACGACGGCCAGGTCGACCCCTTCGAGGGCGGCTACTCGGCATATATCCTTCAGCGCGTAGAGCGCGACCGCATGGCCGCCGTCACCGAGGAGCGCCGCCGCAACATGGCGCGCAAGGAGCTCGCGTGGCTGAGCCGTGGCGCACAGGCCCGTTCCACTAAGCCCAAGTTTCGCGTTGAGGCTGCTCGCGAGCTGATCGCCGACGTGCCGCCCGTGCGCGACGAGCTGGAGCTCAAGCGCCTCGCCGTGAGCCGCCTAGGCAAGCAGGTCATCGACGTGATCGACGTTGATGCCGGCTATGCGGATACCGACGGCGCGCCCAAGCAGGTGCTCTCCGACGTGACCTGGCTTATCGGCGCGGGCGACCGCTATGGTCTTTTGGGTGAGAACGGCGCCGGCAAGTCGACCTTGCTCGATGTGATTCAGGGCAAGATTGCGCCCACGCGCGGCCGCGTGAAGATTGGCCAGACAGTGCGCTTTGGCGTGCTGTCGCAGCAGCTCGAGGAGCTCGAACCCTACATGGGTGACACGATCCGCGAGGTGCTCGGCAACTATAAGAAGTACTACGTCATCGACGGCAAGGAGACCTCTCCCGAGAAGCTCTGCGAGCGCCTGGGCTTTACGACCCAGCAGCTCTGGAGTCGCATCGGCGATCTTTCGGGCGGCCAGCGCCGTCGCCTGTCGCTGTTGCTGACGATCCTGGACGAGCCCAACGTGCTTGTCCTGGACGAGCCCGGTAACGACCTGGATACCGATATGCTCGCGATTGTCGAGGATCTGCTGGACGGCTGGCCCGGCACGCTGATCCTGGTGACGCACGACCGTTTCCTCATGGAGCGCGTGACCGACCAACAGTGGGCACTGCTTGACGGCCACCTGACGCATATGCCCGGCGGCGTCGATCAGTACCTGCGCCTGTGCAACGCCACCGCCGAGGGCGAGCCCGTGGGTGCGCCGAGTGCCAAGACCGGCACGTTCGACACCGGTGCCGCGGCAGCTGCGGCCGAAAAGCCCAAGTCGAGCGGTCAGCCCAACGGCCTGTCCAACGCCGAGCGCCAGAAGCTCCGCCGCGAGGTGAGTTCGCTCGAGCGCAAGATGGAGACGCAGCGCACCCGCGTTGAGGAGGCCGAGGCAGCAATGGCCCAAGTCGATCCCACCAACTACACGGCGCTCGGCGAGCAGCAGGCAAAGATCGACGAGGCTCACGCCGCCATGGACGAGCTGGAGATGGCGTGGCTCGAGGCGAGCGAAAAGCTCGAGGGCGAGGAGTAGACGAGGATGATCAAGGCCGCATTTTTCGATATCGACGGCACGCTGCTGAGCTTTAAGACGCACCGGATTCCGGCGTCGGCGCAGCAGGTGCTCGATAGCTTTCACGAGCAGGGGATTGCGTGCGTGATCGCCACGGGTCGCCCGACCTACCAGATACCGGACTGGCTGTTCGACCTGGGTTGGGATGCGTACATTACGCTCTCGGGTCAGCACTGCTTTGATGCCGAGGGGGTTTACCGCAGCTGTCCGATCGATCCGGACGACGTCGCGGTGATTGTGGGCCAGGTGGCGCAGGGGCGCTACGACTCGCTGTGCATGCAGGGCGAGAACTCGTTTGTGAACCGCCTGTCCGAGCGCGTGGTGACGGCTGGCAGCAACGCGGGAATCGTCTACCACGAGGAGCCGTTTGAGCACGCCTTTGACGCACCGGTCTACCAGTTCTGCGCCTTTGTGGACCCGGCCGACGAACATATCGTGACCGACGCCGTGTCGCATTCGCTCACCACGCGCTGGTGCGACCTGTTCTGCGACATTATTCCCGCTAACGGCGGCAAGGACCTGGGCGTGGCGGCGACGCTCGAGCGGCTTGGTATCGACGCGAGCGAGGCGATTGCCTTTGGCGACGGCGAGAACGACCTGTCGATGTTCTCGGCCGTGGGCACAAGTGTGGCCATGGGCAACGCGCAGGACACGGTGAAAGCTGCAGCGACCTATGTGACGACTGCCGTGGACGACGACGGCATCTACAACGCTGCGAAGCACTTTGGACTCGTGTAGCTGCGGGCCGGCACCTGGCACCTGGGGACATTCCTTGCGGGGCGTCCCCATTTTGTTTTCGTCCCGCACGTTTTGTGAAACGCGGCTAACTTTTAGGCAAAGTAGTAAGACATGGGCAACTTTTGCGGTAAAGTTAGCCGTGGAAAGTATCCAAAGGCTAACTAGCAATCATTGCGAAAGGCGGCCCATGGCCCTACGTGAATCCGGAGAAGACTATCTCGAATCGATCTACGTTCTGTCGCAACGTCAGGGCATCGTGCGCTCGATTGATGTTGCAGAGTACCTTGGCGTAACTAAGGCAAGCGTTTCAAAAGCTATGGCGACGTTGGAGAACAACGGCTACGTCGAAATGGGCAAGCGAGATGTTCATCTGACGGAGCGTGGTCTGGAGGTCGCTCGTCAAATGTGGGAGCGTCACTGCTTTTTCGTGGGGCTGCTGGAGGATGCGGGTGTTTCGGCTGAGGTCGCGTCGCAAGAGGGCTGCCACATGGAGCACTGCCTAAGCGAGGAAAGCTTCGAGAAGCTGAGGGCGATGCTGGGACGGGACGGTGCTTCGGCGCCAATAATGACCGACTAGCACTCCCGCAGCGGCGCGCCTCCCGCGCCGGAACGGCGCGGGACAGCGACCGAGATGAGTGGTCCCACCAACTAAGTCCAACTCAGACAAGGAACCCCACCAGCAAGCGATGCCCAAGAACCGCCAGCAACGTTACCGCAGGCCGGGGCCGGGCTTGGTTTTGAAAACATTCCGCAGACCAGAAGTGCCCCCGTTCGTAGCTCCGAAGGAGCAGAACGGGGGCACTTCATTGGTCGAGGACGTTTTCAAAACCAAGCCCGGCCCCGGCCGGACAGCCCACGAACGCTACAAGTTCTTGACACCCATCGCGCGCATGGCGTTCAGGATGGCGATGATCGCCACGCCTACGTCGCCGAACACGGCAAGCCACATGTTGGCGATGCCCAGCGCTGCCAGCACAAGGATCAGCAGCTTAACGCCCAGCGCAAAGATGATGTTCTGCCAGACGATCGTCATGGTCTTGCGTGCCACGCGGATCGCGCGGGAAATGTTGGACGGCTTGTCGTCCATGAGCACGACATCGGCGGCCTCGATCGCAGCGTCAGAACCCATAGCGCCCATGGCAATGCCCACATCGGCGCGCGTAAGCACGGGCGCATCGTTGATGCCGTCGCCCACAAAGGCGAGCTTGCCCTTGCCACTCTCGGTTGCAAGCAGCGCCTCGACGCGCTCGACCTTATCGCCCGGCAGCAGCTGCGCGTGGAACTCGTCGAGACTGAGTTGCTTGACCACAGACGCCGCAACCTCCTCGCGGTCGCCCGTGAGCATGACGGTGCGCTTGACACCGGCGGCGTGCAGGTCGCGAATCGTTTGCTCAGCATCGGCCTTGACGGTGTCTGCAATCACGATGTGGCCGGCGTACACGCCGTCAACGAGCACATGCAGAATCGTTCCGACGACCTCGCAATCGGGCGCTTCGACTCCGGCCGCGGCGAGCATCTTTGCGTTGCCAACGACGACGTGCTTGCCGTCGATGGTTGCCGTCACGCCATGGCCCGCGTCGTTGGTGGAGTCGCTTACGCGCTTGGGGTCGACCTCGCCCTGGTAGGCGACACGTACGGACTGCGCGATGGGGTGATCGGAGAACGACTCAGCAAGGGCTGCGACTTCAAGCAGCGATTGCTCGGTATAGCCTGCCTCGGGGTGTACCGCGACCACCGAGAACGTGCCGTTGGTGAGGGTGCCCGTCTTGTCAAAGACGACGGTGTCCACGTCGGCGAGCGTCTCGAGGTAGTTAGAACCCTTGATGAGAACGCCCAGCTTGGACGCGCCGCCGATGCCGCCAAAGAAACTGAGCGGCACGCTGATCACCAACGCGCACGGGCAGCTGACGACCAAGAAGGTCAGGCCGCGCAGAATCCAGTCGGACCAGGCACCGGTGACCAGGCCACCGCCGAGCGCGAGCACCGCGGCAGCGCCGGTGACGGCGGGCGTGTAGATGCGGGCAAAGCGCGTGATGAAGTTCTCGGTGCGTGCCTTCTTTTCGCTGGCATTCTCCACGAGCTCCAGGACGCGTGCGACGGTGGACTCGCCAAAGGGCTTGGTGGTGCGCACGTGGATGAGCCCCGTCATGTTGATGCAGCCGCTGATGATATCGTCTCCGGTTTTGGCCGGGCGGGGGACCGACTCACCGGTAAGGGCGGCGGTGTCGAGCTGGGTTTCGCCCTCGACGATGACGCCGTCGATGGGCACGCGCTCGCCGGGCTTGACCACGATCACGGTGCCGACCGCGATGTCATCGGGGAAGACCTGTTCGAGTGAGCCGTCGGGTTGCTCGACGTTGGCGTAGTCGGGTGCTATGTCCATCATGGCGCTGATCGATTTACGGCTCTTGCCCACGGCGTATGCCTGGAACAGCTCGCCGACCTGGTAGAACAGCATGACGGCGGCGCCTTCGGCCATGTGCGGGTCGGTATCGGGGAAGAGCACCATGGCAAACGCGCCGATGGTCGCGACGGCCATAAGGAAACTCTCGTCGAAGGCCTTGCCGCGGCGGATGTTATTGAATGCCTTTTGCAGCACGTCGTAGCCGGCAATCAAAAACGGTATGAGGAACAGCATAAAGCTGGCGTAGATGTCGCCCGGGGTACCGAATGCGGCGGTGAGGGTGCCGAACTCATCGAGGGCGTACACCACGGCAAAAATGCCCAGCGCTACCACGATGCGGTTGCGCTTATGCTCAAGGGACTCTTTCTTCTTACGCTTCTTCTTTTTCTTTTTGGGATCGGCGGTGGTCATGACTCGTATCCTCCCATTTGAATGAATGAACACTCGCTCATATAATTTCGCGAGCAAAGGCCGCGGCAAGCGCGGCCTTGCAGGTTGGCGTAAACCCGGGCTAGAGAATGATCTCGCAGTCCGGCTCGGCGTCGGCCGTAAACTCTACAACGCGGTTGAGTACCTCGTCGAACTCGGCGTCATCGGCTTCGAGCGTCAATTTTTGGGTCATGAAGTTGACGGACACGGATTTGACGCCCTCGAGCTTGGCCAGCTCGTCCTGAAGCTCGCGCGCACAGTTGGCGCAGTCGATTTCGTCGAGCTTGAACTGCTTTTTCATGGGGGTTCCTTTCTCTGTATTTGCGGCTTGGGTGCAGGCCGCGCTGGTACCGTGGTTGGTCGCTATTCGCAGATGTGGCTCATGCCTTGGTTGAGCATGGTGTAGACGTGGTCGTCGGCGAGCGAGTAGAGGATATTGCGCCCGTCGCGCCGGAATTTAACCAGGTGCGACTGCTTGAGTGTGCGCAGCTGGTGCGACACCGCGGACTGCGAGGTTTCGGTCGCTTCGGCGATGTCTGCCACGCAGAGCTCGCGGCCCATGAGGGCATAGAGGATCTTGATGCGCGTGGTGTCGCTGAAGACCTTGAACAGGTCGGCGAGGTCGTAGAGAAGCTCCTCGTCGGGAAGGTCCTCGGGCGAGCAGGTGGTCGGGATCGCGGGTTCGGTGGCCTCGATGTCGAGTTTCGTTTCATCAACGCGGATGCTCATTGCAATATCCTTTCATATGAACATGCGCTCATATAATTTACTTTCGATTATATGAGTGCATGTTCATATGTCAATGACGTTCAGGTAATTCGTTGTACAAAATGATGGGGAATAGGTGACGAGATCCCGGACTGAGCGTTTTTTGATAGTCGATGCCAAGGTGGGTACCCTCGTGCCGTGCAAAAAATGGAGTATTCTGCAACTATAGGGGGTCCGCTAATTTATTGCAGGTCATATAATGCAGTTCAAGAGTTATCTTAGGGTGTTAATCCGATGAGTTCTTCCTCAAATGTTGCCTAACGCTCTCACGCAAGAGTGATTTCGCTTCACATTTGGATCCACTCGAGGGTGATAGACACCCGACCTTGCTGAATACTCGCAATTTTGCACATCGTTAGGGTACCCACCTTGTTAGCCGGCCTAGTTTCCGGCACCGAAGACCTTGCCCTCGGGCGTGAGACTGCTTGTTTGGGCAAATGATGGGCTGTCGGATTCGACAGTCTGCATGTCATCGATTGCTGCAACTTCATTAATTGTCGGGTCATCCAGCGTGATGCCTTCGAGTGTTGCTTTTTCGAGGTCGATTCGTTGACGCTCTTCGGAATCCTGGCGAAGCTGCTTCTGAATTCGCTTTTTCTCTTCTATAAACCTTCTGAGCACAAACTGTCTCAGGTCCTCTTGCATGATTTGAAAGTCTTTTGGCAGACGCGAGGGGCGTACGCCCTCTTTCCGCTGGATTGCTTCCATGACCCTAACAAAAGAGCTGGCATGCATAAAGGAATAACGGCTGACGGTGATGATTCCGTATCCCATGGACGCAAGCGCATTCTTGCGCTCCTCATCGATGGCGCGGTCTTCTTCCGCGTCATGATAAAAACCGTTGTATTCAATGTCTGTGCGAGATTTCTTTAGATATGCATCCATAAAGAACTTTTTGCGTCTCGTGAGATTCTTTGCGGCAGCGGTGACCTGCACCTCGTAATCGGTCTCAATTCCCTTAATACCAAGTCCTCCTTCGCTTTTAGGCAGCGTTAGCATCATGACAAAGGCCGTTTCCATAGGAGACCGGCATCCGTCGCGCACACATTGGATCGCCTTTCGGGCAAGAGCCAGACCGTCGCATCTGGTAATGGAATTAAAGAACTGTTTTAGCCTCTCGGTCGAGGTGAGCGCGAAACGCTCGGTATAGGAGGTGGAAGAGTCGGTTCCAAGGGAATAAGCGCCGCACAGTTCAAAGTAGTACTCCACTAGTTCGCGAAAAGAAAGATAGGTGGCGGCCTGAAGTGCGCAAAGCTCAACGCCAACAATGAAGATGCCATCTTTGAGCTCTATAAAGCGTGAGTTCGAGAATCGTTTTGAAGAAACGTGGCATTGACAGTTCATTGCATAGCGCGCATTCCTGCGATCAAACACCATCACCTCGAGGGAATCATTTGCGTCGAGGGAAACATCATGTTTGGTGAGCCATTCTGCGGCTGCGTCAAGGAGCGTTCCGGTGGGACATGATCCGTAAATCGCGGCAGGGTTACAGGACTCGATGCCTTTCGCAGACACCGAATGCGCGGCCTGGTAGACCGCTTTTGCAGTGGTATGTGACAATACGATACTCATGGTATATATCGTGTCAGCTAATGCCGTGTTGATGGCGCTGAGTGAAAAAGTCGTTTTAGAGGTCTAACCAAATGCTGTCCAAAAACTTGACGCAATTATGAGTTGGTATGCCCTAAATAAAAGTTTTCGCAGCTTAGCTATAGCATATAACTACTCAACTGCCGCACATTTGATAGTGATGCATCACCATCCGATAACGAATTACGTGTCGGGAATTGGCCGAAATCGTTCAAAATGAGGGTTCAGAATTTGTGATGGCAGATTTATTTGTGGAACGTAGGGCGGCCTCGCTGCGGGGGGTTCCCGCTGCGAGGCCGCTCGTGATCTACGCCGTGTTTGTCGTAGACGTTTCTACTTGGCAAATAGGTTCTTGAGGTTGAACTCGGCTTGGACGGTGCGGAGCATGAGGTCGGTGTCGTCCAGGCCCAGATGCTGCTCGTTGGCGTCGGCGGCGAGGGTTCCACGGCGGCGCGCCCAGTTCTCGAGCGCGGCGGGGGCGGATTCGCGGGGGAGCGAGCGGACGTCGGCATCCAGGCTGCGGCAGATCTGGCGCGAGTCGATGACGATAATCTTGCCGGCACGACGCGCCTCGGCGTAACCGTCCAGGTGAATCTTGAACCAGCTGTCCTCGAACGCGGCGTTATGCGCCATGTACGGGTACTTCTTCATAAGCTTGAGCAGCTGCTTCTGCAGTCCCTTGTTCTCACGGAAGGGCGTTTTGCCGTCGATGTCGTCCCAAGTGATGTGGTGGATATTCGACAGCGGCACGTCCTCGCCGCGATAGATGTCGGGCAGGCCGCAGTAGTGTGCTTCGGCGTCATGCGGCACGGCGTCGCTGGTGAGCTCCATGATTTCCCAGCCCACGTTGATGATGTAGCCGCGCTCGGGCGCGCGACCGGTGGTTTCGATGTCGATGCCCAGCACCGTGCCTTGGATGGGCTTGCGAGCGTAGGCGACGCCGAGCGCGTCGCGGTCGCCGCGGATCTCGCGCATGACGGACGCGGCAGTGCGCTTTTGCATCTTGCCGATGGCGGCGCAGGTGTCGGCATCGGACAGGCCGCGCGAAAGCGTCGCGGGCGTCACGTTGCGCAGGCGTGCCTCGCCAATCTGGTCGCACAGGTCGCGGTTGCGGTCGGCCAGGTCGCGCACGGTGGCAAAGTCGAAGCCGGGGTCGCCCTCGGCGGTAAAGTACTCGGTCTCGAGCACCTTGAGGGCCTCTTCGCCCTTCTGGCGCTCGGACTCCATGGCGCCGTGATCGCCATAGATAAACATGGGGATAAACGGCTGACGCTCATATTCGAGTGCTTGTGAAACGTTCATAGACTGCTCCTTGGACGGGCCGCGTCGCGCGGCTCGGTGGCATTGAGTTATGGCGAGATGATAGTTTACCATGGGCAACTATTGGCATCGCGCCTAGGACAACTACAATACCCTAGTTGACCGCTAGGACTTTTACAATGCTGCCGAAAGACACGAAAGGTTCCATCCGTCATGGATTTGCTGATTGATATTCTGCTCGACGCCGGCAAGGACACGCTCTCGCTGGTGCCGTTTTTGTTGGTGACGTATCTGGCCCTCGAGACCTTGGAGCACGTCGCGGGCGACCGCGTTAACGGGGCCATCAAGCGCGCCGGCGCCGCGGGTCCCGTGGTTGGCTCGTTGCTGGGCATGGTGCCGCAGTGCGGCTTTTCGGCAATGGCGGCCACACTGTACGCCGGTCGCGTCGTGACGCTGGGCACCTTGGTGGCGGTGTTTCTCTCGACCTCCGACGAGATGCTGCCGCTGTTGCTCGCCGAGCAGGTACCCGTGCAGACCATGGCGATGTTGCTCGCCTCGAAGGCGCTGATCGCGCTGGTCACGGGCTTTATCGTGGATGCGGCTATCCGCGGCCTTCGTCGTAATGCCCGCGCGCATGCGGCGATTCGCCGTACCGTGCTGGGGACCGCTGCCAATCCGGCTCATGTGAACTGCGCGCACGACGACCATACCGGGGGCGACATCATTGATGAAGTGGCCGAGGCGGGAGTAAGTGCTGATCACATCCACGAGCTGTGCGAACGCGATCATTGCGGCTGTGACGAGGATGAGGACGAGCACGGGCACGACCACAGCCACGATCATGGTCACGCGGACGAGCACGAGCGCCACCACGACCACAGCCACTCCCACGAGGGCGCGCCCATCGTGTCGATCATCCGCAGCGCGATCTCGCATACCGTGCAGGTGTCGGTATTCATTTTCCTGGTGACGCTGATTCTGGTCGCCGTGCTCGAGACCTTTGGCGAGTCGGCGATCGAGCAGTTCCTGCGCGGCAACGAGATGCTTGCGGTCCTGGGCTCGGCACTCGTCGGCCTGATCCCCAACTGCTCGGCCAGCGTCGTCATCACGCAACTGTACCTGGAAGGCGCGCTGCAGCTGGCACCGATGCTCGCCGGCACGCTCATTTCCGCCGGCGTGGGCTACCTGGTGCTGTTCCGCACCAACCGCAGCGCCCGCGAAAACGCTGTGTTTCTGATCATGATGTATGTCATCGGCGCGGGCTGGGGCCTCATCCTATCCGCCTTCGGCCTCTAAGTGGGCCTAACAAAACGGGCTTCAAAATAGCCATGCTCGGCGCCTGCACAATGCGGCGACGCATGGCATTTTGAAGCCCGTTTTTTGTTGAGCCATGGATTTTGAGCGTTCACACCGCCCAAAGCAAAAAGCAGATTTCCGGACATGTCCCAAAAATCTACCTTGGTTAGTGCAGCAGCTCGGTGAGGTTGCGCTTAAAGCGGGCGCGGTCTTCGCTGGTGAAGGCTGCCGGCCCGCGGGTGCGACCGCCAGCGCGACGCACCTTCTTTTCCTCGTGACGAATAAACAGCTGCATGTCGATGGTTGCTTTGTCGTACACACGCCCGCGCACACCGATGGCGGCGGCATCGCGGCCGAGCACCATGCTCGCCAGGCCAATGTCCTGCGTCACGACCACGTCGCCCGCCTGCAGGCGTTCGACAATGGCAAAGTCGGCGCTGTCGGCGCCCACGCTCACATCGAGCGTCGTGACCCAAAATCCGCGTCGCGCGTGCTCAGCATCGCGCGGGTCGTCGCGGCGAATGTGCCGTTCTAGGTTTTGCGTGCTGTTGCCGGCGATAACAACGGCGACGCCCGCCCGCCGCGCGCAGTCAATCGACTCGCGCGTGACCGGGCAGGCGTCTGCATCAATAAAGAGCGTTCGCGGCATCTAGTGCACCAGTTTGCCAAATTGAATAGCGCGAACAATCAGCGTTACGCCAAACACCAGCAGTGCGGCGCCGCTAAAGATGACGAGCATCTTGGCCGACCACAGCGGATAGATAAACACGAACATGCCGGCGATGATGGAGAGCGCGCCGCTCAGGATGGCGAGGGCACGGTTGGACGAAAGCTCGGACTCCAGAATGGACATGACACCTTCGACGATCCAGCCAAAGCCGGCCACGATAACCACCATCGTGGTGAGCGTCGCGGTCGAGAAGGCCTGGTTGCGCAGGATTATGACGCCGCCCAAGATAATGAGTAGGTTGGAGATGATGCTCGTCACGCGCCAGCCGGTGGGCAGCAGCGGCTCGAAAACAGCGGTAAACAGCCTGATCGCGGCCGTGATCACAAAGTAGAAGCCCAAGACGGTCGTTAGGAAGACGAGGGACTTGGCGGGCGCAAACAGCAGTGCGATGCCGGCGACGAGCGCCAAGACGCCCGTGATGGCGTAAATCCAGCGCACGGCCTTGACGGCTTTGCCCGCCATGCTTTTCTCGTCAAATCCAAACTGGCTCGATTTTTGGTCATCGTTCTTAAAGATGCCCATAATGTCTCCTTTCCGTGCGGCGTAAGCCTTGATCGTTACAACCAGTATCGCCTAAAGGCGCTGGCGTATGGGTCGGAGAGGGCGAAACGTAACCCAAAGGCCCCGAATTGTTTCCGTTGTTCCCCACGTTGCGATTTTCTATTCAACAGGTGTAGAACATTGCAGCCCTGTTCGTTATTGCCTACGTTTTAGGTTAGATTTTCCTAAGGACAATTGGCTTGTATTGGGGGTCCCTATGAACGAAGCAGTTCCCGAGGTGCCGTCGAGTGTCGAATCGATGGCAGAGCAGGGTTGCGAAAAGCTCGGCTTGGAAGCGTTTGATGCGCTGGTCCGTCGTGCCCGTACGTGCCGCCGTTTTGACGAGTTCATGCGCGTGCCGCGTGAGTTTTTGCTCGAGCTGGCAGAGCTGGCTCACCTGACTCCCTGCGGCGCCAATGCTCAGCGTCTGCGTTTTCATGTGGTGAGCGGTGCCGTGGATTGCGCGCGTGTATTTGATGAGCTTGCATGGGCCGGTGCGCTTAAGGATTGGCCGGGTCCTGCCGAGGGTGAGCGCCCGACCGGCTACATCGCGATTTTGGCTGAGCGCGCCGTTCCGGGCAAGCCAGCCGCTCCCATTACCGAGGTCGACACGGGCATTGCCGCGCAGACGATGATGCTCGCCGCCCGCAGCGCCACGCCCGAGGTGGCAGCCTGTATGTTCAAGGCCTTTACGCCCCGCGCGATCGATGCCATGGGGCTCGATAACGACAAGTATGAGCTCAAGCTGATCATGGCGTTTGGCGTTCCGGCCGAGACACAGGTGATCGATGCGATCGATTCCAACCCCGACGGCTCCATCAATTATTGGCGCGACGAGGCGCAGGTGCACCACGTACCCAAGCGCTCGCTTGTCGACGTACTGGTGTAGTTGAGCGTCACCGCGGTGTGATCCGGCGGTAAACCACCACAAAGGTACCTGTCCCCTTTGCGGTGGTGCGAGGGGAGGGCGTGTGGCAGATTTGTATTTGGTGCGGCATGGGCAGACTGAGCTCAATGTGCAGAGCATTTTGCAGGGCTGGCACGATTCGCCGCTTACGGCGCGCGGGCGCGAGCAGGCGCTGGCGACGCGCGCGGCGTTTGAGGCGCACGGCGTGGCCTTTGATCATGTGTATTCCTCGCCGTTGGGCCGGGCGCGGCATACGGCCGAGCTTATCGTTGGCGAGGGCCGTTCCATTGAGCTGGTCGATGACCTGCGTGAGTGGCATTTTGGCTCGCTGGAGGGCACATCAAATCGCGAGATGCCGCCGCAGCCCTGGGGCGATTATCCGGTGGCCTTTGGCGGCGAGTCGGAAGTGCGGCTTCAGTCGCGCATGGTCGCGGCGCTGTCCCGCATCATGGCCAGGCCGCAGCACGATCGTGTGCTTGTAGTCTCTCATGGCTCTGCCTGTCAGGTGTTTCTTGAGTATGTGACTGGCGAGGGAGAGCTGCCCGACAACGGTGCCGTGCTTCATTTTGGCTATTGCGACGGGGCGTTTTCGCTCTTGGGTTGGTAACGAACGAAAGGACCCCTATGAATAAAGATCTGTATCTGGTCCGTCATGGACAGACGATATTCAACCTTAAGCGTATCATTCAGGGGTGGAGTGACTCGCCGCTCACGCAGTTGGGCTGCGACCAGGCGGCGCGCGCCGGCATGTTTTTGCGTGCGCACGGCATTGAGCCCGACCACGCCTACACCTCGACGCTGCACCGCACCGAGCAGACCATCGCCAACCTGTGGCCGGGTCTTACCTACGAGCGCCTAGACGGTCTGCGCGAGTGGTTCTTTGGCGATTTTGAGGCTGAGCGCGTGGTGCTCATGCCCGAGCGCCCATGGCGCGACTTCTACCGCCAGTTTGGCGGCGAGGGACAGATGCAGGTGCGAGAGCGCATGGTGGCGACGTTGACCGATCTTATGCGTCGCCCGGACCACGAGCGCGTGCTCGCGGTGAGCCACGGCTCGGCCATCAAGGAGTTCATGGACCATACCAAGGGCGCGGCGGCCGATGAACGCGATCGCGTTCCGGGCAACTGCTCGGTGCTACACTTTGCGTTTGACGACGAATCCGACACGTTTGAGCTGGTCGAAGTCTTTACGCAGGAGGATTACGCGCGCGAGCTGGGGCTTGAACCGCTCGTGGCTACTGCGGGTCCGCAGCGCGGATAACGCGAGCGTGGCGGCACGAGTCGCCGGCATAACTTCTCGACGCAAAAGGGGCGGAGATGCATGTACCTGCTACATCTCCGCCCCCTGTTTGTTGAGCTGCCGATTTTTGCGCTGGGCGGTCTGGTTTTGCTAGAACCGCGCGACCTGGTGCGTGAGCAGGCCCATCGGGACCTGCGGCGCGCCGCCGCTGACCTGCGCGGCGGGGAAGAGCGCGGCAACGGTAAAGTTGAACGGCTCCTTGCCGGTGTACGTTCCGGCGGCACGGGCCTCATCGGCCAGCAGCTGCGACGCCCCGGTCAGAGCGGCGGCGTAGGCGGGGTCGTCGGCCAGTGCCGGCTCCGGTGCTTGGTCGAGCATAGCGCGGATGGCCCCGACGGCGTCCTCGCGCTTGACCTCCCACGCGCGGTGCGTAATGCCCGCGGGGTCGGTGACGGCGTAGAGCGACGCGCCCTCTTTGGCGGCGCCCAGGATGATATCCATGACGGGCGAGGCCTCGTAGGCGAGCGACACGGGGCGCGGCTGCACCTTGAGCTCGGCGATCGCGCGCGCGGCGGCGGCCACGTCAGCGCTGGCATCGCCCTTGTCGCCTGCAAGTACACTCGTCGGGCAAATCGCCACAACACCCGTCACGCGCCCCGGCTCCCCCGAACATTCGTACACGTAATACGCCGCACCCGGGTCCTTGAGCATCAGACCATCGGCAATGGATCCGCGCAGAGCATCGTTGCCGCTCAGGATGCTGCCCATTGCAGGCAGCGCCTCGAGCACGCGGTCCTGAGCTGGGCGGATGCAGGGAAACGGAAGTGCTTTCATGGGCGGTCCTAACGCACGAGTCGGTTTGTTCGCGGCTTATTATGCCCCAACTTGGCCGCTCGCGTCCCAGAGCACGTTATCGGCGAGCGCGATTAGCACCTGCTGACAACGAACGATATCGGCGTGGGGCACATATTCGTTGGGCTTGTGCGCGAGCGCGAGCGACCCGGGACCGTAGCTCATGCAATTGCGGTTGCCTGTCTTGCCGGCGATGACGGCGGTGTCGGTGTAGCCGGTAAAGAAGCCGACGGTCGTGTCCGCGTCCGTCACGTCATCGGCGGCACGCTTGAGCGCTGCTAGAAGGGGAGAGTTCGGGTCACGCTCGATGGCGGGGCGGTCGCCCGTCACGGTATAGGTGCCGCGGCAACCGGGAACTGCGGCCTCCGCTGCGGCAATGGCCTGCTCCACCATCCGGACCACGGCCGCGGTGTCGGTCGGCGGGGTCAGGCGCATGTCGACCCAGACCTTGGCATGGTCTGGCACCACATAGGGACGATAGCCGCCCTCGATCTGCCCAAACGTAATGGTCGAGGGTCCCAACTCACTGTGTGCGGGCAGCGCCGCAAACGCGCGGCGAAGCGAGCATACGGCCTCGGCCATGGCGGCGACGGCATCCGCGCCCTTCCAGGGCTGGCTCGCATGCGCCGTCACGCCAGCCATTTCAATCTCGAACCACGTACGCCCCTTGTGCGCCACCTGGATCTGTCCGTCGGTGGGCTCGGTGTCCAGCACCCATTCACGCGAGCCGACCCAGTCAGCATCGATCGCGGCTTCTGAGCCGCGCATAAAATCTTCCTCGTCGACCGAGCAGATGAGCGAAAAGCCGTGGCGGGGCAGCGCGCCATCCGCCACCACGCGCTCGAGCGTATGGACCAGTGCGGCAATGGCGCAAGCCAGTCCGCCCTTCATGTCGCAGGCGCCGCGGCCATAGAGTTTGTTGTTGCGCACAACCGCCCCGAGCGGCGGCGTGTCCGCGTCCCAGCCATCGCCCAAGGTTACGGTATCCATATGGCAGATATAGACGAGTCGCGGCTCGTCGCTTTGGCCCGGCACGGTGACCATGAGGTTGCGGCGCCCGGGGAGTACTTCGAGCTCTGCAATTTGCACGGCATGGAGCACCGGATGGCTCAGCTGCGCCAACCGTTCCTCAACCAACGCTTTGATATAGCGCTCAATTTCGTCCTCATACGCACCTGGGTCGGAACTGTCGATCCGCATGAGTCCTTGCGTAAGCCGCCAAGCAAAATCTGTATCAACCATAGGCACCTCACAGATAGTTAGGTCAACATACAGATTGTATGCCAAGAAGCGGCTCGGTGCATTTAATGGAGGGCTCACAAAAACGGGGACGCCTCTCGTGCGAAAGGCGCCCCCGCGGGCATTCAATGTCAGCGACGGGCAGGCCACATGGGGAACTGCCCGTCAGATCAGCCGGCGCTATTTGATCACGCGCACGCGATACATCGACGGAATCTGCTTGAGCGCCTCGATGGTGCTGCTGTCCAGGTGCTCGTCGGTGTCGAACATGGTGTAGGCGTTCTCGCCGGCAGACTCGTTGGTCATACGCTGCACGTTGGCGTTGTCCTTGGCCAGGATGGCCGTGATCTGGCCGATCATGTTGGGCACGTTGGCATGCAGGCAGGCAATGCGGCTTGCAGCGCGCGCCTTGCCCATGCTGCAAGCGGGGTAGTTGACGCTGTGGGCGATGTTACCGTTCTCCAGGTAATCCTTGAGCTCGCTGATGGCCATATCGGCGCAGTTGGCCTCGGCCTCGCCGGTGCCGGCGCCCGAGTGCGTGGTGATAAACGTGTTGGGCATCTTGACGGTCTTGGGCGTGGCAAAGTCGCAGCTAAAACAGCTCAGCTTGCCCTCGCGCAGGGCGGCGTCGACGGCGTCCTCGTCAATGATGGTCTCGCGTGCGTAGTTGATCAGCACGGCGTCCGGGGCCAGCAGGTTGATCTGCTCGGTGCTGATCATGCCGATGGTGTCGGCCTTGCTGGGCACGTGCACGGTGAGGTAGTCGCAGCCGCGGCAGAGATCCTCGAGCGTGCCCACGCGCTGCACCTCGCGGCTCAGCACCCACGCGTGCTCAACGGAAATGAACGGGTCGTAGCCGTAGACATCCATGCCCAGGTCGACGCAGGCGTTGGCGACCTTGGAGCCTACGTTGCCCAGACCGATGACGCCGATGCGCTTGCCTTTAAGCTCTCGGCCCACAAAGGCCTTCTTGGCCTTTTCGGCATCGACCTGAATCTCGGGGTCGTCGGCGTTGTCGCGCACCCAGTTCATCGACTGTACTACGCCGCGGCTCGAGAGCACCAGCATGCCCAGGACGAGCTCCTTGACGGCGTTGCTGTTGGCGCCGGGGGAGTTAAAGACGACGACGCCCTTCTTGGCGTACTCCTCGACGGGGATGTTGTTGACGCCGGCGCCGCAGCGGGCGATGGCGCGGATGCCCTCGGGCAGCTCGTAGCCGTGCAGGTCGGTCGAGCGCATCAGGATCGCGTCGGCCTCCTCGGCGGTGCTTACAAATTCGTAGCCCTCGCCAAACTCGACTTTGCCGTCTTTGGTGATGTCGTCGATGGTCTTAATCTTGCGCATGAAAAACTCCTTAGCGGGTTTGTTTAAAACAGGTGGTTTGAAGTGGCTGGTCGGCCCGCGTGCTGCGGGCTAGCTAGATCGCGGGCTCAAACTATGCTGCGCTTCGAAGTCCTTCATGTACGAGGCCAGTGCCTGCACGTCTTCCATGGTTACGGCGTTGTAGACGCTGGCGCGCATACCGCCCACCAGGCGATGGCCCTTGACGTTTTGAATCTGGTGCCCGGCCGCGCCTGCGACAAAGGCCGCGTCGAGTTCGGCGTCGCCGGTGCGGAAGGTGACGTTGGCGATGGAGCGGCTGTCGGCCTGCGTAGTGCTATGGAACAGCTCGCTGTACTCGAGCAGGTCATAGAGCAGATTGGCCTTGGCCCAGTTGCGCTCGGCCATGGCGGCAAGTCCGCCGGTTTTCTCAACCCAACGGAACACCTTGCCGCATACGTAGATACCAAAGGTGTTGGGCGTGTTGAGCATGGAGCCCTTGGCGGCCTGGGTCTTGAGGTCCATGTACTGCGGCGTCTGCGCAAAGGCGGGGCCATCTGCGATGAGGTCGTCGCGCACGATGACCACGGTCACACCCGCGGCGCCGGCGTTTTTCTGCGCGCCGGCGTAGATGAGGCCGTAGCGCTCGACGTCGAGCGGCTGCGACAGAAAACAGCTCGAGACATCGGCGACCAGCGGCACGTCGCCGCAAGCGGGCAGCTCGTGGTACATGGTGCCAAAGATGGTGTTGTTCTGGCAGATGTAGACGTAGTCGAGCCCGTCGCCCGCGGCCTCGTCGGCAATGCGCGCGTTGATGTCGGCCATGTTGGGAATGCGGTCGAAGTTGGTGTCCTCGGAGCTCGCGAGCAGCACGGCCTCGCCGTACTTGGCGGCTTCTTTGTATGCCTTGTTGGCAAAGTTGCCGGTCACGATGTAGCCGGCGCGGCCGCGGCGCATGAGGTTCATGGGGATGCCCGCAAACTGCAGCGTGGCGCCGCCCTGCAAAAACAGGACGCGGTAGTTGTCGGGGATGCTCAGCAGGCGACGCAGGGTTGCCTCGGCGTCGTCGATGATCTGCTGGTACATGCTAGATCGATGGCTCATCTCGAGCACGGACATGCCGCAACCGCGGTAGTCCATCATCTCGTCGGCGATCTCGGCGAGCACGCTTGTAGGCAGCGCGGCCGGGCCAGCTGAGAAGTTGTGCACACGTGCCATCTTCTAGTCTCCCTCGTAGTCGTTTGAACGTTCGGGATACTTTAGCACAGTGGAGCGCTAGGCGCGACCGCATCACGGTAAAACTCGACTACGCCGCTATGATTTACAGGATGGTTACATGGGGGAGCGGTGCTTTACTCCTCAGGCAAATCCAAATCTGCGAGCGAAGGCATGAGGCTCTCTAGGCGCTTGATCTCTTCGCCGCAAATTAGCTACCTCCTGCCCGCTACGACGCCAGTGTGGCAATGACGGCTTCGTCGCCGGCGTATATTAGGGTGTTGCCATCGGGAATGATCGTTTGGCCGTCGCGCTTGAGCATCACCACAATAAACGGATGCTTGCCTTGCGGCACGTCGCGCAGGCGCTGGCCGGCCAGGCGACCGTGGGGCGTCACGGTGACCTCGCGCAGCGTAACCTCGGCACGCTCTTCAAACGTCGGGGCAGCCATCACCAATAGGTCGCCTTCCTCAATCACGGTATCGCCATTGGGCAGCACCGGGTGCGCGCCATCGCGCAGCACCAGGACGACGAGCATGTCCGTGGCGCTGCCAATATCGGCGAGCGAGCGTCCGGCAAACGGATGGCCCGTGCCCACCTTCAGCTTGACGAACGACATGCCGTCCTCGTTGCGGTAGTCGTTAAAGGTGCGGCGCACATCGCCTTCCGCATCGATCATATCGAGCTTCTTGGCCACCGCCGGTAGCAGCGAGCCCTGCACCACAATGCTCGACACGGCAATCACAAACACCAGGTCAAATAGGTCGTGTCCGCCAGGAACGCCGGCAACCACGGCAAAGAGACTAAAGACGACCGAAGCTGCTCCGCGCAGGCCCGCCCAGCTTACGAGTGCGACCTGGCGGGGGTTTGTCTTAAAGGGCGCTAGGAGCACGCCGACGGCGATGGGGCGGCTCACAAAGAGCATAAACGCCATGAGCGCCAGGCCCGGCAGCAGCATCTGCGGCAGGCGTGCGGGCGTTACGAGCAGGCCGAGCAAGAAGAAGATTGTCATCTCTGCCATCTCGGTGAGGGTGTCAAAGAAGTGCGCCATCTCGACCTTGCCGGTGATGTCGCTGGCACCCAGCACAATGCCGGCCAGGTATACAGCCAAAAAGCCGTTGCCGCCCAGATAGCTTGGTAGCGCGTAGGCAACGATCGCCACGGCGAACAAAAAGATGGTCTGCGCGCCCTCGGCCGTTGCGTGCGCGCGTTCAATCAGGCGGCCCGCCGCCCAGCCGATGGCGAGGCCCAGGCCCACGCCCAAGATAATCTGCTTGGCCAGCAGTGCGGGAATGTTGATGTCGCCGCCGGCCGCGAGTGTGGCGAGCACGGCGGTGAGCATATAGGCGACGGGATCGTTGGAGCCCGATTCGACCTCGAGCAGCGAGTCGGTGCCGCCCCTCAGCGACAGGCTGTGCTCGCGCAGAACGCTAAAGACGCTGGCCGCGTCGGTGGACGCCACGACCGATCCCAACAGCAGGCCGCCGATCCAGTCGAAGCCCAGTACAAAGTGGGCGAACACGCCGGTGATGCCTGCGGTGATGACGACGCCGAGCGTGCTCAGCAGCACCGCCGGCGCGGCGACGGGCTTGGCGCGGTCGATATTGGTGTTAAAGCCGCCGTAGAACATGATGAATAGCAGCGCCGTGCTGCAGACGGTTTCGGTGAGCGCGTAGTCGCTAAAGTCGATGTGTGCCGGGCCGTTGACGCCCAGCAGCATGCCGAGTGCGATAAAGATGAGCAGGGTGGGGAAGGGGAGTTTTTTGCCGACGGGTTTGATGGTCAGGCACAAAATGATGACGAGGCCGATAAAGAGAAGGATCTGGTTCATGGATGGTGTCCGCTCCTGGGTGGTTGGCGTGGCACGGTCAGTTGTCTGCGGTTATTTGTACCCAAAGATGGTGGGTTTATGGGGTTGGATTGCGGGCGTGCGCGATATCGTCATAGACGGCTGCCGTCTTTGCCTCTGCTCGGAAACCCTTTCCAGCTTTATTGCAACGGAGTACAATGAGTAACATTTAAGTTCAACTTGAAGTTTTAGTTGCGGCGTCGGGCTTCGGCCGCAATGCAAGGAGAGGCGTACCATGGCGATCTATGTGACATCTGATGCTCACGGGCACGTGCGTGCGCTTGACGAGGCCCTGTCTAAGATCTCGTTGACGTCCGACGACACGCTGTACGTGCTGGGCGACATGATCGATCGTGGGCCCGATCCGGTCGGCGTTATTAAGCTCGTACGCTCGCTGCCCAACGCCCGCGTGCTCAAGGGTAATCACGAGCAGATCATGCTCGATGCCATCATTGGTCAGGATCCGCTCGATGCCGAGACCTGGGATATCAACGGTGGCTGGACGACGCGCGAGCAGCTCAACGACATGGAATTTGAGGCATACGAGGAGCTCGTGCGATGGATGGCCGCGCTGCCGCTCTACGCGGTGGTCGAGACCGAGGAGCGCCCGTATCTGCTGGTACATGCTGGAATCGAGATGAAGGCGGCGCGCGCGTTTTTGCTTGAGCATGGTGTCGATTGCGGCGACGGCAGGGGAGCGGTCGATGCCGATCGCGAGCTGCTGCAGCAAATGCTCGCCGTACAGTCGTCCGATGACTTGCTCTGGATTCGCCATGGCTATTGGGATGCCCCGACGGGGCTGCTTTCTGCCGAGGGCAAGGGCCCGGTCGTGGTGAGCGGCCACACGCCCACGGTATCGCTTGGGCGCTATTGCGAGGTCGGTGGTCTGGCGGGGCTCGATGAGGAATCGGGACGCGGGCAGATCGTGCGCTTGGGCGGCGAGGACACTGCCGGTGTGCCCGATCGTATCGATATCGACTGCGCCGCCGCCACCGGCTCCGAGTTCGGTCGCGTGGGCATCCTGCGGCTCGATGATGGGGCGGAGTTCTACGCGAATATTCGCCCCGGGGAATAACGGCGCAAGGGGTAGCTAATTTTGGACGGGGCCTTTTTTGACTATTATTGCCCTTCTGCCCGCAAATTGATTTTTCAGGGACGGGGATTAGATAATCATTTGGCTGCCCGCTGGCTAAGTGAGTAGACTTTTTTGGAAATGCCGAGCACCCAACATATTTGCCTCAATAAAACCGCAGGTCACAGACTTGTGCTCTGTTGGTGTGGTCGGGGATTCGGTAAAAGTCTACTCACTTAGTTTTGCGTGATGAATATTGTCCGCAACGAGACCCCAGACGGGGTGATTCCATCGCAAATTCCGGTGACCGGGCAGCTAATTAGGCGCCGTATGGGTTGCGGTCGCGTTCGATGCGTTGGCGGATGTGGGCGTACTCGATAATCAGTAGCACCAGGAGTAGGGCCATGATGGCTAGGTAGCTCACCACAGCGCCCATCAGACCCAGCAGCTTAATCAGGATCACCGGCAGCACCACGCTTACGGCGAAGCAGATCAGGTAGATCTTGGTGACGTCTCCAGCGTGGCGCAGCACCGTGATGATGGCGTAGATAAAGTCGATGGCCGCGGTGACGCCGCCGGCGACGACCATCAGCAGCGCCAGCGTACGGTAGCGTTCAAAGCTGAGGCCGTACATAAAGCTCATGAGGGGAATACCGGGACCTGCCATAAATGCGGCGCACACGCCGGTGATGACCACGATCAGCGCCATAACGGCAACAATAATTAGGTCAAAGCGACGACGCTTGCGAGGAGTTGCCCAAATGCTCGACAAGCGTAGGAGCTGCGGTTTATAGATAAATCCAATGCTCAACAGAATAGCCTGAGCCGGAAAAAACAGGGCATTAAAGTACAGCTGGTATTTGTAGGCCAGTGTGCCTTCCATCACAAGCTTGGGCATGCTCTCGATAAGGTTGAACAGGAATAGCGCGCCAAAGAGTGGAGCGCACTGGACAAACAGGTGGCCGACCTCGCGCAGGCTCACGCGGCGCGATTTTTCGGTCTCGAGCAGGGCAAGCGGCGCGGTGACCAGCACGAGCGAGGCGATCGCGGTGACGCCCATGGCCATGGCCGCGATGGGCATGCTGCGCGTGAGGAGCAGCGCCACGCTGAAGACCGCGATGACGCCGACGGAGCGTAGCGTTTGGCTCATGCCAGCCAAGTAGAGCTTGTCGGCCTGCTGCAGGCGGCCTTCGTACACGTCGGCGACGCCGTCTATCACCTTATACAGGTAGACGCCCAGGCCGATCGTCGCCATCTGCGCGTCATAGCCGCGGGCGCTGCTGTAGAGCAGGCCGCAGCCCAGGGCTAGGGCTCCGCAGAGCCAACGGTTGAGTTGGTAGGAGGCAAAGGACGTCTTTTCGTCGATGTCCGAGACCTGAAAATTGCGCACGCCGTAGTTGCACGCAATCATGATGAGCGTGCCGGTGACAAAGGCGATGGAGAACTTGCCGGCTTCCTCGGCGCCCACAAGCTGCGTGGACACAATGGTGAGCAGCGGAAACGCCAAGCCCCACACGGCGGTGCCGAGGGTGTTCCAAAGGTAGTCGCGGCGGGTGGCGTGCTCTTCGTATTCAGCCTCCTGCGTGGAGAACCCGCCGCCGTAGACAGCGCCGAGCAGGCGGTTCCACCAAGCGTTGACCATGCGGCGTACGGGGCTGGGCTCCCGATCGCGTTCGCGCCGGCGACGGCGCGTGGCCTGGCTGCTGTCGGGGCCGCCGACGTTGCGCTGGCTCAGCTCCTGGATGCGCGCGAGCTCTTCGGCCGTGTGGGAGGCGGGGAACAGGCCGTTCTCGATGCGTCCGCCCTGGGCCCTTGCGGTGCCGCTGCCCGCTACGGCGGGGTCGGCGACGCCATTGCGGCGGGCGATGGCGCGGCGAATGCTATCGAGGGGCGTGATGCTCAAAGCGGAGTCCTTTCTATTGCTGCGCTTTAGTATAGACGCGACGGTGTTCGCTCGTGTTTTTGAACGGATTGTTCAATAATTTCGGCGGGCGGCTGTAATTTGTCGGTAAACGTGCGGTATCCTGTTGAAGTTTTGTGACACCCCCGATGCCGCCCACGCGGTACCAAGGAGCTTCTACCTATGGACGTCGCCGCATTCTTACTGGCTCTTGTGCCGATTATTTGGCTGGTCGTGATGCTGCTGTGCTTTAAATGGCCAGCTTGGAAGGCCGCTATCGGATCGTTTGTCCTTTCGTGCTTGCTTGCCTTCGCATGGTGGCACCTGCCGGCAGCGCAGATCGCGACCGCCTCGCTCGAAGGTTTTTTGATGGCTCTGTGGCCCATCGTCCTGGTGATCATCGCCGCGGTGTTCACGTATAACCTGTGCGTTCGTACGGGCGCCATGGACGTGATCGGCAGCATGATCACCTCCATCAGCAGCGACCGCCGTCTGCTGGCGCTGCTCGTGGCTTGGTGCTTCGGTGGCTTTATGGAGGGCATGGCCGGCTTCGGTACCGCTGTCGCCATTCCCGCCGGCATGCTCGCGGGCCTGGGCTTTGAGGCCGTGCCTGCCGTGCTCATCTGCCTGCTGGCCAACGGCGTGCCCACGCCCTACGGCTCCATTGGCATCCCCACGGTGTCCGTTGCCGACCTGGTGGGTTTGGATTCCCTTCACCTAGCGACCGTTCAGCTGGTGCAGCTCGCACCGTTCTTTGTGGTGATGCCGCTATTTATTGTGCTGGTTGCGGGCCGTGTTGCCGATGACCAGGGCAATGCCGCGAGTGTGGGCGAGCGTCTGCACGGTGTTGCCGGCGTGGCGTTGCTCTCCGGCGTGTCGTTTGTCGGCGCGGCTCTGGTCGTTGCCATGTTTGTGGGCCCCGAGCTGGCCGTGGTCGTAGGATCCATCGTTTCGCTCGCGCTGACAGCTGCGCTTGCCATGCGTGCCGAGAAGTCGGGGCATTTGGATGCGCGCTTCCATATGAATATCGATTCCGGCGAGCAGCTCACCCTTAAATCGGCGCTTTCGGCCTGGTCGTGCTTCATCCTGATTTTTGTGCTGCTGCTGTGTACGTCCAACCTGCTGCCCGCCGTGCATGCTGCGCTTGCGCCCTTTGCAAGCCACGTGCAGGTGTATTGCGGTGAGAATCCCGGTATGCTTACGTTTTCGTGGATCAACACGCCAGGCGTCTGGATTTTCCTGGCGGCGTTTGTCGGCGGTGCCATTCAGGGCGCTTCGCCGCGCATGATGGGCGAGGTGCTGGCCGCGACGGTGAAGCAGATGACGCCGACGGTGATCACGATGCTTTCGGTACTGGGCTGCGCCAAGGTGATGGGCTATGCCGGCATGATTTCGTCGATCAGTGCGTTTTGCATTGCGGTCGCCGGCGGTCTCTACCCGATTCTGGCTCCGTGGATCGGCGCAGTCGGTGCGTTCGTGACCGGCTCGGGCACGTCCTCGGGCATGTTGTTTGGTCCCATTCAGAGCCAGGCCGCCACTGCGCTGGGTGTGAGCGACTACTGGATGGTCGCATTGAACGCCCTGGGCGTCGCCGCTGGTAAGATGATCTCGCCGCAGACCCTCGCCATTGGTCTTGCCGCCGTGCACGTGCGCGGTAAGGATGCCGAACTCCTGGGCGCGGTGCTGCCCTACGCTGCCGGCATGCTGGTCCTGATGAGCGCCATAGCCATGCTCGGCCAAGGCCTGCCGCTGTAGTCGGCACTTAGGGACGTTCCTTATGTGCCGGCACTTTGGGAACGTCCCCAAGTGCCGGCATCCTGGGACATTTCTTGAATGTTGCCTGTTCAAGATCAAGAGTGTCCCCAATGACTGGTCGTTTAAAAACGTCCTCAATGACTAGGCCGCTTGCGTGCGATTTTTGACCGTTGGGCGGGCGCTTCGTCGTTGCCGCAAAAACGTTTTTGCATATCGGGTACAACGGGCTTTACGTGAGTAAAGTGCGCGCCGCGTCCACGTGCCGCGTTTTTAAAGGAGGCCCCATGCCTGGTGTTACCCCTGCAGAAGTTCTGTCCAACTTTGGCATTACGCTGGTCGAAGACCACGCCGAGAACCAGCCCCGCCTGCTGGTTGACCTGCCGGCAGCCGAGCTCGTCGAGCATGCCATCCGCCGTAACGAAGGCCGCATGGCCTCCAACGGCGCACTGGTGATCGAGACGGGGGAGCGTACCGGACGTTCGCCCAACGACCGCTTTATCGCCGACACGCCCGACGTGCACGACAAGATTGCCTGGGGCGCCGTCAACCGCCCGCTTTCGATTGAGAGCTACGAGGCCATCAAGGCCGGCATCGTCGACTATCTCAACGAGCGCGATGTGTTCGTCACCCGCGGCATGGCCGGCGCCGACCGCAACCACACGCGCCGTCTGCTGGTCGCCTGCGAGCGTGCCAGCCAGGCACTCTTTATTAAGCAGATGCTCGCCCGCCCGCTCGCCCGCGAAATCGCGCGCACCGGCGAGCCGGACTTCTGCGTCCTCGCCGCACCCGGCTATCAGTGCGATTCCGCCATCAAGGGCCTCAACTCCAGCGCCGCCGTGGTCATCAACTTCCAGGAGCGTGTGATTCTGGTCGCGGGCACCGGCTACTCCGGCGAGATCAAAAAGTCCATCTTCAGCGTCATGAATTACCTGCTGCCCGTCGAGGACGATGTGCTGCCTATGCACTGCTCGGCCAGTATGGACCCCGTCACGCATGAGACCGCCGTGTTCTTTGGCCTGTCGGGCACCGGCAAGACCACGCTTTCGGCCAACCCCACGCGCCTGCTGATCGGCGATGACGAGCACGGCTGGTCCGATATGGGCATCTTTAACGTCGAGGGCGGCTGCTACGCCAAGTGCGAGGGCCTGGACGCGTTCCACGAGCCCGAGATTTTCAACGCTGTTCGCTTTGGCGCCATCTGTGAAAACGTGGTACTCGATGAGAATCGCAAGCCCAACTACGACGACGTCTCGATTACGCACAATACGCGCGTGGCCTACCCCGTCGAGCATATCCCCAACGCGTGGACCAAGGGCATGGGTACCACCCCGAGCGTCGTGCTGTTTTTGACCTGCGACGCCTTTGGCGTGCTGCCGCCTATCTCACGCCTGACGGCCGATGCCGCCATGTACCACTTTGTGACGGGCTTTACGGCCAAGATCCCCGGCACCGAGGTCGGCGTCACCGAGCCCACGCCCACGTTCTCCTCGCTGTTTGGCGAGCCGTTTATGCCGCTCGACCCCATGGTCTACGCTAAGATGCTCGGCGAGCGCATCGCCGACGGCCGCACGCGCGTCTACCTGGTCAACACCGGCTGGATTGGCGGCGGTTACGGCGTGGGTCATCGCATCGAGCTTGCCTACACGCGGACGCTGGTCGCTCGCGCCCTCGACGGTACCATCGAGGACAGCGAGTTTGTGCACGACGACATCTTTAATGTTGACATTCCCACTACGTGCCACGGTGTGCCCGACGGCATCCTGGTGCCGCGCCAATACTGGCAGAGCACCGCGCACTATGACGAGGCCGCGCACAACCTGGCGGTGATGTTCGAGGAGAACTTCGAGAAGAAGTACTCGCACCTGCCCGAGTCCGTCAAGGCTGCCGGTCCGCACGCCCAGGTGTCCGCCGACGCCCGCCATCGCGGCCGCGGCTTGCTGGGACTCCGCCACTAGCGTCGACGCGAGTTCAAAACCACCACAAAGGGGACAGGCACCTTTGTGGTGGTTTTGCTCGCGCGAAAGACTCGGGTTACAATACGCCTGACATATCGCCCCCTTCTCCGGATGGGGGCAGCGTAAGCGCTCTTGTGGCGGCACCGTAGGACTTTGAAGGTGGCCGTCGTAAGGGCGCTTTTTAGGTGCCCTCGCTCGGGCGCGCACAATGAAGGGAGAGCGTATGAAGAGCTTTATTGCCGAGGATTCATTCTGGGAGCTGTTTCCGCAGGCGGCGGTCGGCGTCGTGGTCGTAAAGGGCATGAAGCCCGCGGCGCAGATTCCCCAGGAGGACGTGGATGCGATCGCCGCGCTGCTTGACCGCGCCAACATCGATGCGGAGCGTCATCTGACCAGCGATACTATCAGCGAGAATGCGCCGGTTAAGGCATGGCGCGAGGCGTATCGCCTGTTCAAGACCAAGAAGGGCGCGCGTTGCTCAGTTGAGAACCTGCTCAAGCGCGTGCTCAAAGGCAAGCCGGTCGGCCACATTACGCCGGCGGTGGATATCTACAACACGATTTCGTTGACTTATGCGTTGCCCGTTGGCGGTGAAGATTTGCGTGCTATCGAGGGCAATCTGCGCCTGGCGGTGACCGACGGCGGCGACGCGTTCTTGCCACTTGGCGAGGAGGCAGATGATCCGACGCTACCCGGTGAGCTTGCCTATATCGATGATGCGGGCGCCGTGTGCCGTTGCTGGAACTGGCGTGATGGCGTTCGTACGGCGCTGTCCGACGATTCGGCGGACGCATTTCTGGCGATTGAGTGCGTGGAGCCCGAGCGGATGGGGGATTGCCAGGCCGCGATCGATCGCTTGGCCGAGCTGCTCGAACGATATCTGGGAGCGTCGGTCGTCGTTAAGACGCTTGTAACCCGCGACAATCCCTGCGTGGAGCTGTAGCGGCGCCTAGAACCTATTGATGTCCCAAACCACCACAAAGGTGCCTGTCCCCTTTGTGGTGGTTTTTATGTTGATGGGTTAACAATTGGGATATTTGGGTACGGGGGTTCGGACATGCGGCTAAGATGTTAACCCGTTAGCATCATGCAAGCGAAAGGCGGTCGTCTCCCATGCAGCAGAACGACGAGACACGTTTTGAGGATTTTGTCGGACTGATCAGCGGGCTCTACAAGGAGATTCAGCGCATCAAGACGTCCGAAGGCGCAAGGCTCGGCCTTAAGGGCTCCGACGTCATGTGCCTGTACTATCTTGAGCGCAGCAAGGAAGGCCTGACTGGCGCCGACCTCGCCCGCATGGCCGGCGTTACCCGTGCCGCCGTTTCGCGCACACTGGCGCATCTGGAGGAGGGCGGCTACGTCGAGGTCGATGATTCGGGTGATGCCGCCGTTAAGTATCGTGCTCCGGTGCGCCTGACCGCTCTGGGCGGCGAGAGCATGAGCGAGGCGGACCGCATCATTCGCGAGGTGCTCGATACCACCGGTAAGGCTATGGGCGTGGAGCAGCGCGAGCAGATGTATGCGTCGCTGCGTACGATTCTCAACACCCTGCGCGAGATCTAAGGCCGCCAAGGCATTTGCTTCCCATTAACAACTGCATAGTCCCGTTTGAGCGCGTATACCGTGCCGGGGCAATGCTGTCTAAATTCCCCGTGCGAGACCTGCGCAAGAAAGGATTTGTTATGTCCGTCCGCATTATTACCGATTCCGCAAGCGATATGTCGCCGGCGGAGCACCCCGCTCTGCGTGTTTTGCCGCTGTCCGTCACCTTTGGCACCGATGTGTATATGGATGGCGTCGACATCGATCATCAGCGATTTTACGAGATGCTCGTGGAGCGCGATGAGCTGCCCAAGACGGGCCAGGTCAACCCGTACGCGTTTTCGCAGGCGATTGCCGAGGCGCGTGAGGCCGGCGATGAGGCTGTGATTATTACCGTGGGCGCTAAGCTTTCGGGCACCAATCAGAGTGCTCGCACCGCACTTGCCGAGGCGCCGGGCGGCGACGTGTACGTGGTGGATAGCAATAACGTCACCCTGGGCGAGCGCGTCCTGGTCGAGTATGCCCTGCGCTTGGTGGACGAGGGGCGTAGTGCGGCCCAGATCGCGGCGGCCGTCGAGGCCGTGCGCGACCGTGTGGTCGTCATCGGTCTGCTCGAGACGCTGGAGTACTTGGTGCGCGGCGGTCGCCTGTCTGCTGCGGCCGGCGCTGTGGGCACGTTGCTCAACGTGAAGCCCGTGGTGGCCGCCGAGGACGGCCTGATCGTGCAGCTGGGCAAGGCACGTGGCTCCAAGAACGGCCGTAACCTGCTCAACCAGAAGGTCGAAAAGGCGGGCGGCGTCGACTTTTCCATGCCGCTGGCGCTCGGCTATACGGGCCTTTCGGACGCCGTGCTCAAGAAGTACATCGAGGACAGCGCCGCGCTGTGGGCTGGACACACCGAGGGCGAGCTGCCCATCCACACCATTGGCGCCACCATCGGCACCCACGTGGGCCCCGGCGCCGTAGCCGTAGCCTTCTTCCGCCCCGCCAACTAGCTATCCGGTCAAAACCACCACAAAGGGGACAGGCACCTTTGTGGTGGTTTATGCTTGTTTCGGTTGAAAGGAGCATGCGATGGCGTCTGAGGGCTTTTTTGAGCGGGTGTACGAGGTGGTCGAGCAGATTCCCGAGGGGATGGTTGCCACCTACGGTCAGGTGGCGCTGCTTGCCGGTCGTCCGCGGAGCGCGCGCTATGTGGGCTATGCGCTGCACAGCAACCCGCGCCCCGGCCAAATTCCCTGTCATCGCGTGGTGTTTGCCGACGGCCGTATCTGTGAGGGCTTTGCCTTTGGCGGCCCCGATGCCCAGCGTGAGCTCTTAATGGGGGAGGGCGTGGCGTTTACCGATCCCATGCACGTCGACTTGGCCGCCTGTCGCTGGCCTGCCGGACTCTAACAGCTCTGCCGTGGCCAAAACCACCACAAAGGTGCCTGTCCCCTTTGTGGTGGTTTCCCGTTGCAGGTTTACCGGGGCTAACATATGGAGAAGGTGTGGCGGCGTACGTTGCCGTTAGAAAGTAAACCACGGCGAACTATATTGTATTCAGCAACGGAGCAGGCAATAGGCGATGAAAAAGCCTGCCCTGTTGAGTTTGATTCGCATTCCTCCCCTCTGTGCGATTCAACGGTGTACTTCGGGAACGGGCCCGCTGGCAACTGACTGCCGGCGGGCCCGTTCCCGTTTGTCGGGGGAGTGCAATGGGTGGAGCCGAATCGGTCGGGCACCAAAAAAGGCGGACGCTGCAGCGCCCGCCCTAAAGCAATCGAAAGCTCAAGTCAGCTAATCGGTTTAGTACACCATGCCCATGGCGTCCCGAACCTCGGCCAGGGTCTGCTCGGCGATCTCGTTGGCACGGCGGTTGCCTTCGTGCAGCACGTCCTTCACGTAGTCCAGATCGTTCTCGTAGCGCTGGCGACGCTCGCGGATCGGCGCGAAGTACTCGTTGACGGCCTCGGTCACGTACTTCTTGAGCTGGCCGGAGCCGCCCATGCCAATCTCCTCGGCAATCTCGACCTCGGATCGGCCGGTGCAGATGGCTGCCGTGGAAAGCAGGCCGGACACGCCGGGGCGGTTCTCGGGGTCGAACGTGATCATGCGCTCGGAGTCGGTCTGGCTCTTCTTGATGCGCTTGGCCGTCTCCTCGGCGGTCATCGAGATATTGATGGCGTTGCCGTAGCTCTTGCTCATCTTGCGACCGTCTAGGCCGGGCAGCAGCGGGGTCTCGGACAGCAGCGCGTCGACTTCGGGGAACACCTTGCCGTAGCGGTTGTTAAAGCGGCGGGCGATGGTGCGGGTGAGCTCGATGTGCGGCAGCTGGTCGCGACCGACCGGCACCACGTTGCCCTTGCAGAACAGGATGTCGCAGGCCTGGTGCACCGGGTAGGTGAGCAGAAGGCCGGTAAGCTCATGGCCCGAGGCCTCCATCTCGGCCTTGACGGTGGGGTTGCGTGCCAGCTCGGCCTCGGACACCAGCGACAGGAACGGCAGCATGAGCTGGTTGGCGGCGGGCACGGCGGAGTGCGCATAGATCATGGTCTTGTCGGGGTCGATACCGCAGGCAAGGTAGTCCATGACCATGTTGTACACGTTGTCCTGGATGTGCTCGGTGGTGTCGCGGTCGGTGATGACCTGGTAGTCGGCGATGAGCACGTTGGTCTTGGCGCCCATGTTCTGCAGCTCAACACGGCCCTTGAGGGTGCCGAAGTAGTGGCCCAGGTGCAGACGGCCGGTGGGGCGGTCGCCGGTGAGCATGGTGAACTTCTCGGGCGTCTTGGTCAGGCCCTCGCGAATGGCGTTGCTCTTTTGCAGCGCGACTTCGTAGCTGTTCTCGTTTGGCATGATTGCTCCTAACGTATGTTCATGGGTCAAGATGATAACGCGTTTATTGGAGGGGTGGTGCGTAAGTAGGCGAGGGGCGGGAGAGGGACGCGCGTGGTGCGGCATGTGCGATGGGTGCGGCGCGGCCGTGCTTGGCTAACGGTGCCTTGGCACATCCTCGGCAGCTTGCCCTAGAGCTTGTGGTGGCGCTCTTCTTTGCGCTCCTCGGCTGCCTGCTCCTCCTGCTTAAAGGCGGGGTCGTCGGGGGTGACCAGTTCGTCCTCGTGCGTGCGCTTGTTGTAATGGTGGCGCAGCACGGGTTCAAACAGGTGCAGGTGCTTGGCAAAGGCCGCCGAGCCAATGGCAAGCACGGTAAAGATGAGCACGCGCATGGGCACCTCGACCTGATTGATGGCGGCGGCGCCGGCCGAAAGCATAATGCACCAGGCATAGATGAGCAGCACAGCCTGTTTTTGGTTGTAGCCTTCTTGGATCAGGCGGTGGTGGATGTGGCCCTTGTCGGCCTGCCCGATGCTAATGTGGGCGCGCTTGCGGCGCACGATGGCGCTAAACGTGTCGATGATAGGCACGCCGGCAACGATGAGCGGGATGATAAGCGAGGTGAGTGCGGCGGTGCGGCTCACGTTGAGCAGCGAGATGGAGCCCAGCGCAAAGCCCAGAAGCAGCGACCCCGAGTCGCCCAAGAAGATGCTTGCGGGGTTGAAGTTGTAGCGCAAAAAGGCCAGACAGGCGCCAAAGAGCGCAATGGAGAGCGCGGCGGCGTCGATGCGGCCCGAGAGAACGGCCATCGAAAACATGGTGAACGAGGCGATGCCGCAGATGCCCGTGGCCAAGCCGTCGAGGCCGTCGATGAGGTTAATGATGTTGGTGAATGCCACCAGATAGATTACGGTGATGGGGTAGGCGAGCCATCCGAGCATGATCTCGCCGGGAGCAAACGGGTTGACGATGACGCCGATTTTTAGGCCGCCCATGCAGGCGATAAGCGCGGCGAGGACCTGTCCGGCCAGCTTTTGCTTGGGCGTGAGCTGGAAGACGTCGTCGATAGCGCCGGTCGCAAAGATGACGGTAAAGGAGAGCGCCAGCATGGGATAGCTAATGTGAAGGCGCGGGTGCGGCACCAGGACGGGTGGCCAGCCTAGGTACCAGGTGCCTAGGATTTGCACAATGCAGGCAACGACCAGGCCCAAAAACACCGCCGTTCCGCCCAAACGCGGGATGGGCTTGGTGTTGATGCGGCGCTTAGAAGGATAGTCGACGGCATCGAGCTTAATTGCCAAGCGCTTGACCAGGGGCACCGCGAGGAAGGTCGTGATAAAAGCCGCCGCTGCCACGCATAGGTACGGTATGTAGCTCGGGGATGAAGCCATGAATCTAAAAACCGCCAAGCGTCGAAGGAAAAGGTCAAAGGTTGCTACGCGGAAATGGCATAGCTGTCCCATGATACTCGACCGAGGGGGGTGCGGAGGTTTGCACCGTGCGATTATCACGCGCATACCAGATATTGGAATGTTGTCGATGGCTTGTCGGGATGCCGGCGGGGATCCATATGGACTGTATGGTGATTTTCGGCAAAAGAAAACCACCCCCCACGTTACGAAAATGAACCCACCTAAAACAGGTGGGTGCCCTCATCGACTGTTCCAGCGTCCTTAACAACGAAGGATACCTGTACTAGGCACGACTGTGTGGGCTCCCTAAATAAACGCGACGGTTCACCCAGTTGCTCCGCGGGGGGCGGAATAACTACATCATAAAGCGGCACTTTATCGATTCCAGTCTTGACATTACAAAAATCGTGTCGGACGATTACGGCGCCTTAGGGACGGAGCCGTCTACCCGGTCTGGCCCTTTACGTTTGAGCTGCTGAATCGTTGTTTTGGAGCATGTTTTTATGCCGACGTCGTTGACCGAACTTTTTTCGCCCGCCTGCCATTTGTGTCCGCGCCGTTGCGGTGCGGCGCGCGATGAGGGCGCGCACGGCGTCTGCGGTGCTAACGACACGCTCAAGGTGGCCCGCGCCGCGCTTCATATGTGGGAGGAGCCGCCTATCTCGGGCGAGGCCGGTTCGGGCGCGATCTTCTTTAGCGGTTGCTCGCTTAAATGTATCTACTGCCAGAACCACGAGATCTCGACCGGCAATTTTGGCCTTGAGATTTCGCCTGAGCGCCTGGTCGAGATTATGCTGGAACTGCAGGACCAGGGTGCCAACAACATCAATTTGGTGACGGCGACGCACTATGCGCACCTGTTGCCTGCCGTGATTGCCGCGGCACGGGCGCGCGGACTGGTTATCCCGATCGTCTACAACACGAGTGGTTACGAGCGCGCGAGTGCCGTGGCGGCGCTGGGCGACCTGGTCGATGTGTGGCTTACCGACTTTAAATATGCCAATGCCGGGCTTGCGCAGTCGCTCTCTCATATAAAGGACTACCCACGTGTGGCCGTGTCAGGCCTGGCTCAGATGGCGCGCGAGATCGAGCGCCGCGGGGGAGAGATGGTGGATGAGGGCGGGCTCATGAAGCGCGGCATGATTGTGCGCCATCTGGTACTGCCGGGACATGCAGACGATTCGTGTCGCGTGCTGGACCTGGTGTGGCAGACGGTGGGCGATGTGCCGATCTCGGTCATGAACCAGTACACGCCCAATGCACTTATGCGCGAGCAGGGCGGCGACCTGGCGCGTGCCGTGACGCGCGAGGAGTACGAGCAGGTGCTCGACCATGCCGACGACCTGGGTTTTACGACGATGTTCTGGCAAGAGGGCGGCGCGGTAGACGAGAGCTTCACCCCGGCCTTCGACACCACCGGTGTTCTTACCAGCGCAAAGTAGTGCGTTCGTCGATGATTTTTCTGGGACGGGGATAAAAAAGCATCGAGAGGATCGCCTGTTCGAAAAGTTGCCAAAATAGCCGCGCCCCAAAAAGACTGGTTATTGGGCGTTGACAGTTGGCGAGCCGTAGGTAAAATATCAACTTGTCCTGGGGACGTAGCTCAGTTGGGAGAGCGCTGCCGTCGCATGGCAGAGGCCGAGGGTTCGACTCCCTTCGTCTCCACCCTTGGATTTGATAAGCCGCTGACATTGTGTCGGCGGCTTTTTTTAAAAGAAAGGGCTATACCATGGCCGAGCTTGAGTCCCAACCATTGTCCGACGAGGAGCGCGCCGAGTTGGAAGAGCTCCGCGCCGAGAAGGCCCGCCGCGAGGCTCAGGAAGAGGCTCGTCGCGAGCGTGAGGAGCTGGCTGCCCTGCGTGCCGAGCGCGCAAAGGCCGAGGAAGCCGCCACGAGGGCCGCATCCGAGCGCAAGCCCGCGCCCGCGCCCAAGCCCGCCACTGCGAAGCCTGCGCCTGCCGCACCCAAACCTCAACCTAAAAAGGTGGCTCATCCCAAGCCCGCCGAGCCCAAGCCGAGTCGTGACGAGATGACCTTTGCCCAGCGCATGGTCACCTCCAAGGAGCCTACAGCCGAGGGCGAGATTCCCGGCATGGCTCCGGCTCAAAAAATCATCATCGTGCTCGCCCTCATCGCGTTTATCGTCTTTATGGTCTACACGATCACCGGCAGCATGGGCCTGCACTAACCTGTTCGCGCCGGGCTCCATGCCCGCACGTCCGCCTCGTCCAACCCTCAAATTCTGTACCACGCATCCGAAAGGTCGCCCCATGGCTTTGACCGACATCTCGCATCCCACCGACATTGCAATGCTCACCGATCTGTACGAGCTCACTATGGCCCAGGGCCTGTGGGAGAGCGGCAAGGCCAACGAGCAGGGTTGTTTTACCGCGTTTTACCGCGACCATCCCTTTGGTAGCGCCTACGCCGTCATGTGCGGTACCGCCGAGCTGCCCGAGCTGGTCGAGAACCTGCGCTTTACGCCCGAGGACATCGACTACCTCGCCTCGCTCCAGGCCCCGGCCGGCGGCGCGATGTTCAAGCCTGGATTCCTCGACTACCTGCGCGATTTTCGTGCGCATGTAAACATCGACGCCGTCCCCGAGGGCGAGCTCGTCTTTCCGCGCGAGCCCATGGTGCGCGTCACCGGCCCCGCGTTGGAGTGCCAGCTGCTCGAGACGGCGCTGCTCAACATCGTCGGCTTCCAGACACTTGTCGCCACCAAGACGGCGCGCGTGGTGTTGGCGGCGGACGGCCGTCCCGTGGCCGAGTTTGGCCTGCGCCGCGCCCAGGGTCCCGATGGCGGCCTGGCCGTCGCGCGCGCGAGCTACGTTGCCGGCTGCTCCTCTACGTCCAATGTACTCGCCGGGCGCCGCTACGGTATTCCCGTCTTTGGCACGCATGCGCACAGCTGGGTGATGAGCTTCGATTCCGAGCTCGAGGCCTTCCGCGCCTTTGCCAAGTCGAGCCCCAAGAACTGTACGCTGCTCATCGACACCTACGATGTGCGCGAGGGCTGCGAGCATGCCATTACGGTTGCCAAGGAGATGGAGGCGGTGGGCGAGCGCCTGTCGGCTATTCGCATTGACTCGGGCGACCTCGCCAAGCTCTCCAAGTATGTGCGCGGCCGTTTTGATGCCGAGGGCCTGCCCTATGTGGGGATCTCGGTTTCCAACGATCTTGACGAGTACACGATTCAGTCACTGCTCGACCAGGGTGCGCCTATCGATAGCTTTGGCGTGGGCACCAAGCTCGCGACCTGCTATGACCAGCCGGCGCTGGGCGGCGTGTACAAGCTTTCCGCCCGCCGTGCGAGCGAGACGGACCCGTGGACGCCGGTGGTTAAGCTCTCCGAGCAGCCCTACAAGCGCACGATCCCGGGCGTGCAGCGCGTGCGCCGCTATTACGACGGCTTTGGCGGCCCGATCTGCGACATGATCTATGACGAGGATCATCTGGCGGGGGAGGGCGCCGCGCGTGGCAATACCCTCGTGGCCGTGAACGATGCCGCCCTGGTGACCGACGTTTCCGAGCTTGAGTATCGCGAGCTGCTGGCGCCGATCGTGCGCGATGGCAGCGCCGTTGCCCCGCGCGAGAGCATTGAGGACGCACGCGAGCGTTGCACCTGGGCACTGGACCATCTTGATCCGGTCTACAAGCGCTTCCTGTACCCGCAGACCTATGTGGTGGGCATGGAGCAGGGCCTAGCACAGGTGCGCGACGAGCTCGTGCGCAAGAACATGGCCGCGGCTTCGGCCTTCCCCTGGGCAAAATGATCCGAAGGGGACGGAGGAAAACGGATCATTTTCTCGCCCGCCTGCTCAACATTCGATTGGTTTGACGTATGACGACTTCTTATAAAACGATGGTGGTAAAGATTGGTTCGTCCACGGTGGTGGGTGCCGACGGCAAGGTCAACCGCGCCTTTATCGGCGGGCTTGCCGACCAGGCCGCAGCCCTGCGCAAGCTCGGCTGGCGTCTGGTCGTGGTGAGCTCGGGCGCTATCGCCTGTGGCTATCCCGTGCTGGGCTTCGACCGCAAGCCGGTCGGTGACCTGCCGAGCCTGCAGGCCTGCGCCTCGGCCGGTCAGTGTATCATCTCGTCGGCCTACGACGAGGAGTTTCATGCGCGCGACCTGCTCACCTCGCTCGTGCTGCTCACGCGCCACGATACGGCCCGCCGCACGTCCTACCTGCACGCACGCGACGCCCTGCTGCGCCTGGTGGAGCTTGGCGTGGTGCCTGTTGTCAACGAGAACGATACCGTTACTGTCGACGAGATCAAGTTTGGCGACAACGACACGCTGGCGGCGCTCGTAAGCTGCTTGGTTTCTGCCGATCTGTGCGTGACGCTCTCGGACATCGATGGGCTCTATACCGCCAATCCGCATGAGGACCCAACGGCCGAGTTTGTCCCGGTCGTGCATAAGATCGATGCCAAGATCATCGCCTCGGCGGGCGATTCTTCCACATCGGTGGGCACGGGCGGCATGATTACCAAGATCCGCGCGAGCCGCATTCTGATGACGGCGGGCATTCAGAGCGTGATATGCTCGGGCGAGGAGCCCGATGCGCTCGTGCGCCTCGCTCGCGGCGAGAGTGTGGGCACGCTGTTCGATCCGCCGGCGGAGCGTCTGGACATTGCGCCCCGCAAGCTGTGGATCGCGCTGGGCGACAAGGCGCATGGCTCGGTGACGGTCGATGACGGCGCCGCGAAGGCGCTGGTCAGCCGTGGCTCGTCCTTGCTCGCGGTGGGTATTCGCGAGGTCGATGGCACGTTTGCCGAGGGCGATGTGCTCGATGTGTGCGACCCGAGCGGTATGGTTGTCGCGCGTGGTATTGCCGAGGCCGATTCGGACGTGCTGGAGCTTGCAGCCGGACGCCGCCAGGACCAGATTGCCGGCAACCGCCTGCTGGCAGACCTGGCCGAGAAGCCCGCGATTCATCGAGATAATTTAATCGTCTTCGCCTAACCAATTGACGCTGCAAACGCCCCTAAGCGGCAATCTGACGTTCAATCGTCGGGCATGACCAAAAGGTCAATGCCCTCCTCTTTCACGTCACCTTGCTCGCTTAGGGGCGTTTTCGCTTTCCGACCTCTACCTGCGGCATTGTTGTTGCCGGCACTTATTCTGCACTAGGGGACGCTCTTTTTGTGCCGGTGGACGGGGACACTCCTTTGCTAGAAGATCTGGCGCAGGTCTCCGCGGTTGAGGGCTTCGTCGAAGAGGTGCTTGAACACCACGCTGCCGTGCAGGCCGTCGTGCTCAAACTCGTTGGTCACCCAGGCGTGCGAGTTGCCCACGTGGCTGAGCGTGTCGAGCTGCAGGCCCGAATCGACGTACATGTCGTCGAAGTACACCGCGGCCTGGAGTGGCACCTCGTTGCATGCTAGGCGCTGCGGGTCGTAGATCTTGTCCCAGCTGGTGTCTTCCATCAGCAGGTCCATGGCGGGCTTGAAGGGCTTGAGCTCAGGCATCTGCTCAAACATCCACGGGAACATGGCCTCGCCGGTAAACATGAGCGGGCGCGCGAGCGTGTCGAACTCGGCACGATGGACCTTCTCCTCTGCGGCCGCCCAGCGAATCGGCATGGTGTCGCCGTCGGCGTAGATGAACTCCTGCAGCGTCCAGTACAGCGGGTTTGTACGCGTGTTGGTGCGCTCGAAGGCGCGCATCAAAAAGCTGTCGGATACCGAGGAGCCGCAGCTCAGCGTACCGTCGCCATCAACAAACGCGTGGTCGATAATCCAGTGCATGCGCTCAAAGCTTGGCTTCATGCCAAAGTCGCTGCCCATGAGCTGCAGGCGCTCGATCGTCATCGGCGAGCCGTCGGGCAACGCGGGCTTTTGCTCCTCGAGGGCATCTGCCAGGGCCGCCACGCGCTCGACGTCTGCGGGGTAGCGGTCGTAATACTGCTGCGTCTTGGCTGCCATGCGCGGGAAGGTGTGCGCATAGACCTCGCTGGCACTTGCCGGTACATGCGGAATGCCGCCGCAGGTAAAGCTTGCCGCCACGCCCTCGGGGAAGAGCGACAGATAGCTCAACGTCAAAAAGCCGCCGTAGCTCTGCCCGAGTGTGACCCAGGGCTTGCCGCCAAAGCCCACCAGGCGCAGGTACTCAAAATCGCGCACGATGGAGCTGGCGAGGTGGCGCTTGAGGAAGTCCGCCTGCGTGCGGGCCGCATCGGCTCCTGCTGCCTCGGCGCGATCGCCCAGAGCCGCGATCGTACGCCCGTCTACGCAGCTGCTGCGCCCGGTACCGCGCTGGTCGGGCAGCACGACGCGGAAATGCTTGACGGCCTCCTCGATCCAGCCATCGCTTGTGGGCGACAGCGGACGCGGGCTCTCGCCGCCGGGGCCGCCCTGCAAAAAGAGGAGGAGCGGCAAGTCGTCGTTAATGCGGTCGGGCGCGCAAACCACGCGGTAGAAGAGCTTGATGCTTTCGGGTGCGCCGGCGATGGGCGCCGGCATGGCGCCGCGGCGCATGGTACTGCCGACGGCCAAAAGCATGGGCTCCAGGCCGCGCCAGTCGAGGGGGACGTCGATGCCGTGGTCCTCGACGTAGAGGCCGGGGACGTGGTACGAAGTGATGAGCGCCATGTGATGCTTCCATTCGTTGCGGTGTTTCGGATTGACCAATTCTACCGCCGTCTGCGAGGATGCGTGCAAATCGGCTACCATGGTTGGCAAACATCTAAGAGAAAGGGCCGTTCATGTCGGTCGATATAGCCACCTACGTTCACGATCTTGCCGTTAAGGCCAAGGCCGCTTCGGGCGCGCTTGCCACGGCGAGCGATGTCCAGCGCCAGGAGGCCGTGCGCGCCATGGCCGTGGCGCTGCGCGACGGCGTTGATTCCATCGTTGCCGCCAATGAGCTCGATATGTCCGCGGCGCGCGATGCGGGCACCTCGGCGGGCCTGCTCGACCGCTTACTGCTGACGCCCGAGCGCGTCGAGGGCATGGCCGCTGGCCTGGAGAAGCTCGCTGAGCTGCCCGATCCTGTCGGCCGCGTGCTCGACCACCGCGTGCTTGCAAGCGGTGTGGATCTGACCCGCGTGAGCGTGCCGCTGGGCTTGGTCGCCATGGTGTATGAGGCGCGCCCCAACGTGACGGCAGATGCCGCGGGCATCTGCATTCGCACCGGCAACGCCTGCATTCTGCGCGGCGGTTCGCTGGCCTATCACTCGTGCGCCATGATTGCCGAGTTGCTGGCCGATGCCCTCGAGGCGCAGGGCTTCCCGCGCGAGGCCGTCTCGATGATCGAGTCTACCGACCGCGAGGCAACCGGCGAGCTCATGAAGCTTCGCGGCATCGTCGATGTACTCATTCCGCGTGGCGGCGCGGGCCTGATCCAGCGCTGCGTGCGCGAGTCGCTCGTTCCGGTGATCGAGACAGGCACGGGCAACTGCCACATCTACGTGCATGAATCCGCCGACTTCGATAAAGCGCTCAACATTATCGTCAATGCCAAGACCCAGCGCGTAGGCGTGTGTAATGCCGCCGAGTCGTTGCTGGTCGACCGCGCCGTGGCAGATTCGTTTTTGCCTGCGGTCGCGGCTGTGCTGCACGACCACGGTGTACTGATTCACGGTGACGAGACCGCGTGCGCCGCATGCGCCGATGCCGGTCTTGCCGAGGGCGACGACTACGTGGCCGCAACCGAGGAGGACTGGGGCCGTGAGTATCTGGCGCTCGAGATGAGCGTGAAAGTCGTGGCGAACGAGGACGAGGCCATCGCGCACATCAACCGCTACGGCACCATGCATTCCGAGGCCATCATCGCCGAGGACGAGGATGCCTGCGAGCGCTTCCTGGATGCGGTCGATGCCTCGGCCGTGTACGCCAACGCCAGCACGCGCTTCACCGACGGCGGCGAGTTTGGCCTGGGCGCCGAGATCGGCATCTCGACCCAAAAGCTCCACGCCCGCGGACCCTTTGCCGCCGAGGCCCTCACCACCTACAAATACAAGCTTCGCGGCACCGGCCAGGTTCGCCCCTAAACCTCTCGCAAACGAAAAACCACCACAAAGGGGACAGGCACCTTCGTGGTGGTTTTGGCTTGTTGGTCGCTCGTTCGTTGTCTAACGGTATCTAAGCATATTTCCGCCATGCAATAGCTAACATTTCGGCAGGTGGACGGTTTAGGCTTATAGGACAAAATGTGTGTCCCGATAGAACATCCGTTTCCATCCATTAATCCAGCCAGAACGGGTACGGGTCCCTGTGGTGGAGGTCCTCCCACACGGCCCTGTCGCCCCACTCCGGCCCTCCGTCCTCGCGCG